>NZ_JBGCBY010000007.1:0-337137 GCF_041262165.1 Streptacidiphilus sp. MAP12-16 | reverse complement strand
CGTCAACAACCACGACGCTCACTGCCACCAGCCAGGACTGGACGCAGACACCGCGCAAGCCCGCACGCAAGGCAGCGAGCCCGTCAACAACCACGACGCTCACTGCCACCAGCCAGGACTGGACGCAGACACCGCGCAAGCCCGCACGCAAGGCAGCGAGCCCGTCAACAACCACGACGCTCACTGCCACCAGCCAGGACTGGACGCAGACACCGCGCAAGCCCGCACGCAAGGCAGCGAGCCCGTCAACAACCACGACGCTCACTGCCACCAGCCAGGACTGGACGCAGACACCGCGCAAGCCCGCACGCAGGGCAGGGAGCCCGTCAACAACCACGACGCTCACTGCCACCAGCCAGGACTGGACGCAGACACCGCGCAGGCCCGCACGCAGGGCAGGGAGTTCGTCGACGGCCATGGCGCTCACTCCTACGAGGCAGAGGGCTGGACGGAGGCCGGGCGCAGGCCGGCGCCCGGCGCGCGGCGCGCGCCCAGGTGCCCGGCACCGGGCCGCGCCGCACCACGCACCGCACCCGGGTACGCACCCAGATGCGCGGCCGGGAGCCCGGCCACGTACGCGCCCGGATACGCACCCGCCCCCGGATACGCGCCCGGGTGCGCGGCCGGGTGCGGGGCGGGGTCGGCGCTCTGGGGCGGGCGCAGGCGCGCGTAGCGGCTCTCCTGGACCTGCGAGAGCAGGCACACCGCGTGGGCGATGGACACCAAAGTGGCGTGGTGGTGCCAGCCGCGGAAGGAACGCCCCTCGAAATCGCTGACCCCCACCCTCGCGCTCACCTCACGCTGGTCACGGTGGACCTGCCGGGTCAACTGCGCGGTACGGAACACCTGCGCGGCAGGCTGGTGGACCGCATTGGACAGCCAGAACTCGGTAGGCCGCGCACCGCCCCGATCACTCCACGCCCCCAGCAACAGCAACCCGGGCCCGGTCGCCGGGCCCGCGCCCGCCACCGGCGGCAGGTGCACCGCCACCGCCGCCACCGGCGCCACCCGACGCCGGTGACGGGCCGCGTCCATCCACTCCACCGGCCGCCCCTGACCACGCAGCGAATCGACCAACCGGCGCGCGGAGACCCAACCGCCACCGAACGGCACCTGACGCGGATCGGCCGCCGCCACCGGAAACGACCCACCCACCCGCAAAACGAACGGCACCCCCGACCCGTCCAACACCGCGGCGACCTGCTCCAGGTCACCGTCACCCACATCCATCAGCACCGGACGCGCACGCGCACCCCACGCGCGGGTGACCTCCAACACCTGCGCCAACGCGCCCTGGACCGGCGAACACCCCTCCACATCCTCAGGAATCCCCACCCGGCTGCGCCGCCCCGGATCAGCAGTCCACGCATCCGGCAACGCCAGACCCCACTCCACCGGAAAACTCGCCTCCCGGCACACCATCCACACCCCGTAGGCCTGCTGACAGTTCGACACCCGCCCCAGATGCGGCACGAACTGCCGCTCCACCCCCACCGAACGACCCCCCGCCTTGGGAATGAACAACCTCTCCACCACCCACGCCAACGGCTCCACCCGCTGCTGCAGATACCCGGCCAACGACCGGCGCACCGGCCTCCAGTCCCACGGCGACTTACTGATGAACTGCTGCAGACCCTGCTCCGCACCCACACCCGCACCCGCCGCGATCCGACGCATACTCTTGCGCCCCTCCACCGTCAACAACCCACGCACATACACCTCAGCCCAACGCCGCTGATCACTACGCGCCAACGACCCGAACACCACTTGACACAAGTCACCCAAAATGTCAGGCGAAACCCAACCCGGACCCTCCACCGAAGACCAGCCATCAACCACAACAACCCCCCGGCACCCCAACCCACAACCAACCCCGACCGAACCCACCAACACACTCCATGACACCACCATAGACACCCCCACCACCCCCCAGTCAACTCACAGCAGACAAATTGTCATCCAGACAGTCAACCACGAGAGCGGAACACACCACTCCACCCGGGAACAAGGCCCCGACCCGAAACCGACACCAACAAACACACAAGAACACACCCCCAACAGCCGACCACACGCGCAGCGGCCGGCCGGGCACCAGACCCCGCACCCACCAGCCCCCCAGCGACCCGCCGGCCGGCGGCTGGTCGGCCGGCCGACCGGCCAGCCGCACCGCCACCCAGCCACCCGGCCACGGCACGGCCGCCCACCCGGACACCACCCAGCCGCGCACGACCCAAAAGACCCGGAACCCATGCCCCACAGGTCATTGGGCTATGCAGCGTGAGGGGATGCAGCCACCGCAGGAGCACCACAGGCAGCCGCGGGACCCGCACAACAAGCCCGGCGCCGCGCCCGGCCGCCACCGCGAGAGACGCAGCAGTGCGCGAGTGCCTGCAGGAGACCGGCGTCAACACCGTCCCGCAGCGGCTGACATCCATAGACGCCGCGCCCCCGCCCACCTACCCCAACGGCGATCAGGCCCAGTACCCGCGAACCCGCCCTCCGCAGCCGCGCCACAGGCGGCCAGGCCCGGGCCAACGACGCGGAGGCTGTGGAGGTGGCCTGGCACCCGCTCGCCGATCTGCCTGTGCTGGACGCACCCGATCAGCGCCGGCTCAACCACGCCCCGCCACTGCACCGGCCCAGCAGCCTTTCACTTTCACCCCCACTCCCGGGACTGCGCCCGCTGACTGACTGGCGGTCCGAACCGGCAGAACCCGGTGGTGAGCTGATCGTCGAGGGTGGCACGGGACGGGCGTCGCGGGCACGCGGACGGTCAAGGAGCAGCGGTCGGTGCCGGCGTGCGCATTCGCGTGCCCAGGCCCGCCGATCAGCAGGCGGCGCTCGCGCCGCTGGAGACGGTCGACACGGCAGACCTCGACGCCGTCGCCTTGCCCTCCGCTGTGCTCACGCACAATCGGCGCCTTGATCCGAGGTTCGCGATGAACGGGGCCTGGGTGCCCGAGCACCGCCGTCTCGGGGTGCTCGGACCGGTGATGCCACTCCCCCGCCGAACTGGATCCTCAACACCTCCACGGTCGGCGCCGAGTACCACAGACACCCTGCGGCTCGGCCGCGGATCCCGCTCCGAAGCGTCTCAGTCCTCGCCCCGCACCAGTGGCTGCCGAGGCCACCGGGACGTCCCCACGCGAGCAGTACAGCGCAACAGCGTCCACCTTGAACTGCGGCAGGCAAGTCCCTCCTCGCCCACGAGGACTCCGTACGTCGTCTCAAGATTTTTTTCTTGAGCGTCTCAAATAGCCGGTCAGCGCCTTGAGACAGTGGGACAGGCGACGTGGCATGCGGCCACTCGTTGCGTCGGGGCCGCGCGGTGCACCAGTCTTCTGGAAGACGTCAGCGATCGTGTGCTGCCGCGGACCATCACCGCTGCTCCGGGCCGCCACAACACGCCACGACTCTCCGGCAGCCCGGGACACCGGACGGCGTTCGCCCCCCGCATCACTGCCAGCGTCCGATCAAGCGCCCTCTCCCCTACGCGGGAGAGCGGACCCAAGCCAGATTGCGTCCGACCGGCAGACCCCCCGGTCGATCCCCATGCACCAAGGAGAAACACGTGGGCATCAAGAACAACATCGCCAAGAGCGCGGCGGCCGCTGCCATAGCGGCCACAACCCTGGTCAGCATGACCGGCGCCGCCAACGCCAGCACCAACGCCTCCGACATCGGCGACGGCTACCCCAACAACACCCACGGGGTGTGGTGCCTTCAGGAGAGCCTGAACTGGTTCCAGGCCCACTCGAACGACAAGCACCAGTACCCCTATGCCATCTCGAACCTCGCCCAAGACGGAATCTGGGGCCCCCAGACGAAGCAGGCCGTCACCACCTTCCAGAAGGACCTGAACAGCGGCCCCGGCGGGGGCCTGGCCCTCAGTGAAGACGGAATCGTGGGCCCCCAGACCGGGAACGCCGTCGTCGCCTACGGCGACACCGGCTACACCTTCGGCTACTGCTTCCAGTACCTGCCCACCCTCTACAACTGACATCAAGTCATGCCCCGCACCACTTCCCACACGACCCGGCGAGCCCGGTCACCCCTATCACGCCAACCGCTGCGACCAAAACGAATTCGACGGCCAGGATCGCAAAACCGGCAACAACCCAACGAGGGACAAGACTTGAGCATCAAGTCGAAGACGACCAAAAGCGCCGTGGCCCTGACACCGGCCGGGTCGGCCCTGTTCGTCCAGACGGGACCCGCCAGCGCTTCGAGCAGCGCCCCCTACACCGGCGACGGCCACACGAACAACACCCACGCCGTCTGATGCCTCCAAGAGAGCCTGAACTACTTCGAGAGCCACTAGTCCGACACCCTGGACGGCCCTATGCCGCACATGAACCCGACGCTGTCCCAGGACGGCCTCTGGGGGCCCGACACCAGGGCCGCCGCGGTCGCCTTCCAATACGACGCCAGCAAAGCCCTGCAACTCCAAGGCATCACCATAGACCGCGCAGTGGGCCAACACACAGGCGACGCAATCGTCGAACTCGGCGACTACGGCTACACCAACCCCAACAACGGATACTGCTTCCAGTACCTACCCACCAGCTACAACTGACCCCCCGCACAGCCGGGGACCAGCTACAACTGACCCCCCGCACAGCCGACCGAACCGACACCGCCCCACACCGCAGCCACTGACTCGCCGCTGCCAGGACCACCGCGCCACAAGAGACAAAACACCGCCTCACTACAGCCCCACACCCGGCCCGGACCAGCACCACAACCCCCGACGCCCCGTCACCACACCGCCGACAGGGCGACACCACCCGCAGAGCGCAACACTTGAGCGCGTAGGGCGTCTTGAGCCGTCGAGCCGACCCAAGCAGCCAAGAACCCGCAGCAGCACCGCCCCCTTGCCCCGAACGCGACACACCGACACACCCTGACCCACCACAACACCCGCGCAGCCCCGACCGCACCAGAAATCCCCTACGAGACACACACCACCACCACCACCCACAACGAAACCGGGAACACCACCAGCCGCCCCCCGATGAACCCTCCGAACCAGGCCACCGCCAAACCCAACAACTGCCCGCCCACCGACCACACCACCGCCTCCCGGCCCCATTCGCCCCCAACCCGCACCACACCGTCCGCACCGCCCACACTGCCCCCCCACAGCCCACCAGGACACTCGACTGCGTGGGTGCAACTACGGTGACGGAAGCCCGCTGCCCCTCGTCGCCGCTCAGCGAGCCCAGCGCATCGACGAACCGTTCCCCGGCGGCCGGAGCTACCACCAGATCTTCAGGGCCACCGACACGTTCCTCCACGGCCTCGCCGCCGGATGGGACGGCAGCAGAATCCTGGTGATCGCCCACTGAGCCAACCGACGGGCACTGGAACACCTGCTCACCGGAGGACCGTTGGAAGACGTCCTCGACTCGCCGCCCGCCCAGCACCCAGGCCGGCACTACACACCGCCTGCCGACCGGCCCGCCCCAACCCGGTGAACCTAGCGGTCAGAGCACTACCGTCCCCCCTCGCCGGTCTCACAGGCCTCGTACACCCGCAAAGCTGACGCACCGCCATAATCACAGGCAGCCGAACACCAAGATCCCAGACAGAGTCAAGCTCAGAGTCAAACTTATCGGATCCAGGGGGCCCTGTAGGTGCCGGTGTCGGCCAGGAAGGCGGTGAAGTCCTCGGCGGCCCACTCCTCGGCGATCTTGCCGTGGTCCAGCCGGTAGAGGTCGGTCGCGTCCCAGCGCACCGCTCGCCCGCTGGCGGGGATGCCCAGCAGAGGCCCGGTCTGCGTGCCGGTCACGACCAGTCGGACCACCACCTCGTCGCCCTGGCCGACGATGTCCTGCTGAGCGGCGTGCAGGTCCGGGAGCGAAGTCACCACGGTGGTCATCAGACCGGTGACGTTGTCGCGTCCGGCGACGGTGCCGACCGTGCCGCCGTGCCACTGCATGTCCGCGGTGAAGTACCTCGCCGCATGGTCGCCGTGGTGTCCGTTGAGGACGTCCCGCATGAACGCCTCCACCACTGCCTCGTTGGCCCGGACTTCTCCGGACTCCCGGGCAGGGAATGCTCCGGCCGTCCGTCCGGCGCTCTGGGTGCTGGTCGTCTGTGCGTTCGCCGCGGAGCCCGTGACCGTCAGGCCGCCGACGGCGACCGCGGCCAGGGCCGCTCCCAGGGCGATGCGTTGCCGCTTGTTCATGACGCTCTCCTTGGTCCTGCTCCCCGGTGCCGGGTCGCTGATCCGTGTGGTGCGTTCCATGTGCTCGGCGTGCGGCGGCGTGAAGCCTTCCGGCCCGCAACCGCCTGCCTCGCCGATAACTTTAACACTCAAGTCATATGAGAGCGCAAGAGCTCGACCAAACCCTGACTATCTAGTTCAGCGACGCCATGGCCGCTTGCTTCAACTTGACTGTTCATGTAAATGCAGCTTGCTTCGGTCACCCGGACGACTCTGCGCAGGCAGTGGGAATGACGGGGCCCCGCCGCACGGGGTGCGGCGGGGCCCGATCGGGGCTGTGTCAGCGCGCCGGCGAGTCGATCCGTTGCACGATCCGCTCGGCGTCCTGGCCGAGTCGGCGCAGCCGCTCGGCGGACAGGCTGTTGATCACCAGGTGGCGCACGAACGCCACGTGGCCCGGCGCGGCCTCCTCCAACTTGTGCATCCCGGCCGGCAGCAGGATGGCGTTGGTGAAGCGCCCGTCGGACGGGTCCGGTTCGCGCCGCAGGTAACCGCGCGACTCCAGGCGTTTGACCAGGTGGGACAGGCGCGACAGGGACGCGCTGGTCCTCTCGGCCAGCTCGCTCATCCGCATGGTCCACTCCGGCGCCTCGGCCAGCATCGCCATGGTCATGTATTCGATCATGCTCAGATCGGCGTCGCGCTGGAGTTGGCCGTCGATGGCCCAGGGCAGCCGGGTGATCAGCCGGACCACCGACAGCCATGAGCTGAGCTCGCCCGGCGTGAGCCACAGGTCCCCGTGGTCATCGGTCTGCGACGCGTGCTCGGTCGTGGTCATTTGGCGAGAGTACCAGTCCCTTCTGATGTTCTGCCTCGGGTGGCAACTTTAACCGTCAACCTGAAATCCGCGATCCCCTGCGCTCCTGGGCATTGGTCGCCGGTGGGTGCCTGTTCGTCAGTTGACCCTTCAAGGATACTTGGCCGGACGTCGGCCCGGCCAGCGTACTGTCGGCCGCGACTCTCAGTTCGCGAGATCGGCGTGCATCTCCCAGACGAGGATTCCGGCAGGGGCGAAGGCGCTAACCCGCTGACCGCCGGTCGCCGTGAACCGCGCGGCGTCGCCCGCGGCAAGCGCGCCGGCGCCTTCCAGGTCGACCGAACCGCTGGTGACGAACATGTGCAGGTACGGCACCTCAGGCAACTGCACAGGCTGTCCGGGGTTCAGCCGGGCCGCGTACACGGCCGCACGACGGTTCCCGAAGCGGACGGCGGCGGCACCGTCGTGCTTGGCCATGCCGGAGGCCACGGCGACCAGGCCGAGTGCAGGATGCCGGCGCCGGCGCTCATCCGCTGAGCGAGGCCCGGGTAGATGACGCCGCAGTTGCCGGTCGAGTCCTGATGCACTCGAGCACCCAGGTGACGATCTCCATGTCCTGATGCGGATGGGTCTCGAAGCCGGTCCCCGGCTGAATGACGTCCTCGTTGTGGACCAGCAGCAGGCCGTGGTGGGTGTTGCCCGGATCGTAGGGCTGCCCGCCCACCCAGAAGGAGTGCCTGCCGTGCAGCCAGGAGAGCCTGGCCTCCGATCGGTCGCCGGTGCGGCGCACGTCGACCAGTGGTGTCTGTGTCGTGCTCATGGGGCGCATCCATTCCGATTGCCAGTGGGGGCAGATGGGCCCGGACTGCGGGCAGGGCGGGGCAGATTAACATGAATATTCAAGTTGTCCAATCGATCTTGCATCGGGCTGATTGGCGGTCTGTAGTGCGTGAACCGCGCGTCGACGTAGGACGCTCTGAGTTGACGATTCAAGTCAGATGGGTCTAGGGTCGATTTGTGTGCATGTTGGAACCTCGTCACCAGGTACGTCGGTAAACCGAAGAGCGGGCGCCGCCACGGTCGCCCGCACTGACGATCAAGACAGGAGGCCAGCCGGCCATGAAAATCACACTCACCGGAGCAACAGGGTTCATCGGATCGCACGTCCTCACCGAACTGCTCGACCACGGCCACCAGGTGACCGCGCTCGTTCGCGACGCCGCCCAGGCGGACGCGGTCGCCGCGAAGGGCGCCACCTCGGCCGTGGTCGACCTCTACGATCGGCCAACGCTCGTGCGCCTGCTCGGCGACGCGGACGGGGCCGTCCACACCGCCAGTCCCGGGGACGCCACGAGCGCGGACCTGGACTCCGCCGTGGTCGACGCGGTGATCGACGCCTACGCCGGCACCGGCAAGCCCTACCTGCAGATCAGTGGCCTGTGGGTCTATGGCGCCAATCCCTCGATCAGCGAGGAGTCCGCCTTCAATGCCCCCGCGCTTGTGGCCTGGAAGGAGCCGATCGAGCGGCGGGCGCTCGAGGCGAAGGACCTGCGCACGGCCGTCATCGTCCCCGGCGTCGCCTACGGCGACGGCGGCGGAGGGATCCCCGGGCTGCTGCTCGGCTCGCCGCGGGACGAGGCCGGAAATTTGATCATGGTCGGCACCGGGCGGCAGCGCTGGTCCACCGCGCACGTGGCCGACCTGGCGGAGGTCTTCCGGCGGGTTCTGGAGGACGACTCGGCGCGTGGCTACTACGTGATCGGCGACGGCCGGAACCCGACGGTGGCCGAGCTGACCGAGGCTGCCGCTGTCGCCGTCGGCGCCGCGGGAGCGGTCCCCGGCTCCGACGACGAGGCGCGGGCGCGCCTGGGCGACTACTTCGCCGAAGTCCTCCTGCTCGACCAGGCCGCCGTTGCGACCAGGGCTCGGACCGAGCTGGGCTGGTCTCCGTCGCGTCCGTCGCTCGTCGAGGAGTTCCGCAACGGCAGCTACCGCAGGTGACCACGCCCGGGTCGGGCGCCGATGCGCAGGACCCGCTGCGCGCTCCGATCATGGTGCCCCCGGCAGGCCGGGGGCACCATGATCACTGCGAGGACGGTCGCTCAGTTCACTGCACGACGGATCACCGCACGACGGACCACACGAAGGTGGCCGTACCGGAGACTTGCGCCTGGTCGGTTGCCGTCACGGTCACTGTGTAGGTCCCAAGCGTGCTGCTGGAACCGGAGATCGCGCCGTTGGACGCGATCGCGATGCCCGGTGGCAGCCCGGTCGCGGTGAAGGTGAGGGACGCCGCCGCATTGGAGTCCACGGCCTGCACGGCGAAGGAGACCGCCGCGCCCTTCGGGCTGCTGTAGCCGAACGGGTTGACCACGCCGACTGTCTCCGCGCCCGGCCCGCCCGAGTTCGGCGTGACGTTGGCGCTGACCGCGGTGTTGGCCAGGGAGACCCCCGCGCCCGAGGCACCGGCGGCGATCTGCCCGGTCAGGGTCTGGGCCAGGGTGGTCGAGCTGGTCAGGGGCAGGTTGTCGGACGCGTCCCCGACCTTGATCGAGTACGTGCCCGCCTGGGCCTCCCACTGGTTGTCCGTCGACGACCAGGAGGCCAGGTCGTGGACGGTCAGCGGGAAGGTGACGGTTGTGCTCTGCCCGGGGTTGAGGGTGACCCGCTGGAAGCCGCTGAGCTGCTCCGGTGGGTCCTGGCTGGCAGCAGGGTCGCCGACGTACAGCTGCGGCACGTCCGCGCCGGCCACCGCCCCGGTGTTGGTGATCGTCGCGGTCGCGGTCGCTGTGCCGTTGGCGTTGAAGGCGCCGACGTTGAGGTTGGAGAAGGAGAACTTCGTGTAGGACAGCCCGAACCCGAACGGGAAGGCGGGGGTGATGTTCTGGGACTGGTACCAGCGGTAGCCGATGTTCACGCCCTCGCTGAAGTTCACCCCGGTCGAGGTGCCCGGCCACTGCTCGGTTGTCTGCGCCGGGACCTGGCTCAGGGCGGCCGGGAAGGAGACGGGCAGCTTGCCCGACGGGTTGGCGGTGCCGAAGATCAGCGCGGCCATCGCGGCGCCGGTCTCCTGCCCGCCGTACCAGTTCTCGAACACCCCGGCGACCGAGTTGAGCCACGGCATGACCACCGGCGAACCGCTGTTGATCACCACGATGGTGTGCGGGTTCGCCGCGGCGACGTCCGCGATCATCGTCTCGTCCGTGCTGGACAGGTTGAGCGTGGTCAGGTCGCTCTCCTCGCCCTCCGGCGCGTTGACGTAGATGATCGCGTCGGTGGCGGCCTGGGCCGCGGCCACGGCCTGCGGGATGTCGGTGGTGCCGTTGTCGTTGCCCTGGGTGTAGGTGACCTTGACGTTCGGGCCGGCCGCGTTCTGGATGCCGGTGATCGGCCAGATCGTGTTGGAACTGGTGACCGTGCCGCTGCCGCCGCCGGCGAGCTCCACCCCGGCACCGCCGTCGGTGCCGATCACCGCGATCGACTCGTTGCCGTTCGGGTTGAGCGGCAGCAGGCCGTTGTTCTTCAACAGGACCGAGCCCTCCTCGCCGAGCTGCAGCGCGGTCTGCTGGTGCGCCGCGGAGGTGACGGTGGTGGAGAGCGAGCCGGTCTGCGGATTGTCGAACATCCCGAAGGCGAACATCTCGGTCAGGATCCGGGCGACGTTCGCGTTGAGTGTCGCCTGGCTCAGCGTGCCGGCGGTGAGAGCGGCGGACAGGGCGGCGGCATCGGAGAACGGCATCGCCACGTCCATGCCTGCCTCGGTTGACGGGACGCTGGAGTAGTCCGCGCCCCAGTCCGAGGTGATAAAGCCGCCGAAGTTCGCCTCGCCGTCGAGCCCCTTCTGCTGGATGTCGGCGTTCTGGCAGGAGGCAGCCCCGTTGACCACGGCGTAGGAGCACATGAACGCGGCCGGCGCGGACTTCTCGATGGACGACTCGAACGGCGCCAGGTAGAGCTCCTCGAGTGCCTTCTGACTGACGGTCTCCTTGTTGCTGCCGTTGGGGTACTGCTCCTGGTCGTAGGCCGCGGTGTGCTTGACCATGGCCATCACGTCCTGGCTCTGCAGGCCCTGGACCTCGGCCGAGGTGATCTGGCCGGCCAGGTACGGGTCCTCGCCGTAGGTCTCGTAGGTCCGGCCCCAGCGCGGGTCGCGGACCAGGTTGGTGGTCGGGCCGAGCGAGACGTTCACACCCTTGCCGGCGAACTCGTTCCCGATCGCCGAACCCTCCTGCTGGATCAGCGCCGGGTCCCAGGTCGCGGCGGCGTTCTCACCGTCCGGGAAGGCCGTCACGCCACCGGTCCCGTCACCGACCCCGTTCGGGCCGTCCTGCATGTTGGTCGGCGCGATGCACAGATTGGGGATGCCGGGGATATGGCCGATGTAGGACGAGGTGCCGTCGCCGGCGACCAGGCTGAGTTCCTCCGACTGGTCCATGGTGTTGAGTACCTGCTGGACCCGCTGGGCGACCGGCGCGGTGGAGCCGACCCACGAGCAGGTGCCATTGCCGCCGTTGCCGTTGCCACCGGTGACCGGGGCCACGGTGGTCAGGCCGTAGACATCGAACTCGAAGATCGAGTAGCCGAACTGGGTGGCCCGCGCCGTACCGTACACGCGGATGTAGCGGTCGGTCGCCAAGACGGATATCGACTGCTTGCCGCCGGTGCCGGTCGTGGTGGAGTAGACCGAGGTCCAGTTCGAGTTGTCGTTGGACACCTGGACCTGGAACGCCGAGGCGTACGCGTCCTCCCACAGCAGGTTCACGCTGCAGATCTGCTGCGGGGAACCGAGGTCGACCTCCAGCCACTGCGGGTCACTGGCCGCGCTGGACCAGCGGGTGCCGGGGTCGCCGTCGGTGGCGTCGGCCGCCGGGTAGTTGGTGGCGTCCTGGGTCGAGGAGGCCGTGGTCGGCTGGTCCAGCGCGAGGTCCTGCGTGCCGCAGTACTCGGTCGGGCCGCCGCCACCGCCACCCGAGCCCTGGGTGAAGGCGAGGTAGTGGAGGTTCCAGCCGCCGGCGTCCTGGTCGACGGTCAGCGTCTGCTGACCGGCCGTCAGGCTCAGGCTGGCGGTGACCGTAGTCCAGGTCTGGTAGCTCCCGGTGTTCGGCACGGCGACCGAACCGCTCAGATTGGTCCCGGAGGAGTTGGCGATGTGCAGCGCGTCGGTGATCGCGCTCTGCGCGGCCACTCGGAGACTCACCGTGTAGATCCCGGCGGTGGCCACTTGGACGGTGTACTTGAACCACTGTCCTGATGCGGTCCACCCCACGTTGTAGGCGCCACCGGCCGCGCCCGTGTCCTGCGTGTCCGCGGTGGCCTCAAGGTCCACCCCGTCGGAGCGGTAGCTGTTGGCGCTACCGTTGGTGGAGCTGACGTTGTAGGCCACTCCCTGACCGCCGGTGTCGTAGTTCGCCCCCTGGACCGTGCCCGGCACAGGGGCCGGCACCCCGCCGAACGGCTGGTCACCGCCAGTGCCTCCACCGCCGCCGCCCGATCCGAGGGTGAAGGCCAGGTAGTGGAAGTTCCAGCCGTTGGAGTCCTGGTCGACGGTGAGCGTCTGCTGACCGGCCGTCAGGCTCACGCTGGCCGTGACCGTGGCCCAGGTCTCGTAGCCGCCGGTGTTGGGGACGGCGACGGAGCCGCTGAGGTTGGTGCCCGAGGAGTCGGCGATGTGCAGCGCGTCGGTGATCCCGTACGGGGAGGCCACCCGGAAGGCGACGCTGTAGGTTCCGGCCGTGGCGACGTTGACGGTGTACTTGAACCACTGTCCCGCTGTGGTCCAACCCATGTCGTCGGTGCCGCCGGCCGGGGTGGTGTCCTGTGTGTCGGCGGTGACCTCCAGGTCGACCCCGTCGGTTCGGTAGCTGTTGGCGGTGCCGTTGGTGGAGCTGACGTTGTAGGCGACTCCCTGGCCGCCGGTGTCGTAGTTGGCTGCCTGGACCGTGCCCGGCACTGCGGCTGCGGTACCGCCGAAGGGGGCGCTGCCGGCGGCGTAGGCCGTGGTGTGCGCACCGGCGAGCGACAGGGCCAACAGTGCCACCACGGTCAGTAGCGCGCGGAACGCGGGCCTGCGGCGGGGCGCTCGCATTCTGCCGCGCGCCGGCGGCAACGGGTGGGAGAGAAGCCTCATGCCTGTCCGTACCTTCCTCTGTGGATCGATTCGGTCATGGGTGGGACCGGGGCACTCAAGGGCTCGCCAGGTGGTTGGCCGTCATGGAGCCGTTGGTGGGAAGCAGGGATCGACTGCGGGAAGGGAGTCCGTTCCCTTCGTCCAAGGGCTCGGTCGGTGGGCATGCGTGTGGGCGGGCGGGCCGAGCCGATGGAACTGGGCGCGTTTGACGACCCTGACTGAGAGAGCGCTCTCTCACTCAGTGGTTTATGACAAGCCTCCGTACATGTCAAGCGATGCAACGGTCGGAATGCTTTTACGTGCCCCGTGTCCTTGGGCCACTGCCGTCCCTGACGCGCAGTCAAGTCCCAAACGACGAAGGGGCAGGGCGGTGGCGGGCGTTCCGGACGGTGATCCACCGCCGGCACATGTGCGCCGTCGTCGTCCGACCTGTGCATGCCGTGCGCACCGCATGCGCCGGCGACTTCGGACCGAATGACCCTCATTGGTCCAGACCTATTGACGAGCCCTTGCCGCCCCTTCTACGCTCCGGTCCGGCACAGCCCCACATGTCCCCATCTCACCCAGGGCCGGGCGTCACGCCCCCACGCGTCTGTCATGTCTATGGCGCTCGGCGCGAAGGGAGCACAGCATGTTCCGTCGGAGGTCGCGTACTTCACGTCTGTCGGGTGATTTCCGCCCTTGCCCGGATCCCGGCCGCCTCGAAGCAGACCAGGCCGCGAGCGAGCCGCTCCGAGCTCCTCGCCCGCAGAGGGCGACCGTGGAACGCGCATCGCAGGTGAACCGGACCAGCCGCGCCAAGCACCAACCAACCGTCCTGAGGCGCTCCCTCGCCGGAGCGAGCGCCGTCGCCGTCATCGGTGCCGGCATCCTCGTGGCCGGCTCCGGCGCGGCCGGGGCTGCCACCGCCAACCTGGTGGCCAACCCCGGATTCGAGAGCGGACTCTCCGGCTGGACCTGCTCCAGCGGCTCCGGCGCGGCCGTCAGCAGCCCGGTCCACTCCGGCGCCTCCGCGCTCAAGGCCACGCCGACCGGCCAGGACGACGCCCAGTGCACCCAGACCATCAGCGTGCAGCCCAACTCCCAGTACACGTTGAGCGCCTACGTCCAGGGAAGCTACGTCTACCTGGGCGCGACCGGCACCGGCGGCACCAGTGACCCGTCCATCTGGACGCCGAACAGCCCGTCGTACAGCCAGCTCAGCGTCGGCTTCACCACCGGGGCAAACACCACCACGGTGACCGTCTACCTGCACGGCTGGTACGCGCAGCCCGCGTACTACGCGGACGACGTGTCGCTCACCGGCCCCGGCGGCAGCAGCCCCACGCCGACCACCGCGCCGCCGACCACGGCCCCGCCCACTACGACCCCGCCCACCACCGCTCCGCCGACAACCACTCCGCCCACCACCGCCCCGCCGACCACAGCGCCGCCCTCCACCACGCCGCCGGGCGCGACCTGCGCCACGAAGCCCAGGCCGTCGGGCAAGGTCCTGCAGGGCTACTGGGAGAACTGGGACGGCGCCCTCAACGGGGTCCACCCCGGCCTGGGCTGGATACCCATCACGGACAGCCGGATCGCCGCGCACGGCTACAACGTCATCAACGCCGCCTTCCCGGTGATCCTCTCGGACGGCACCGTCGAGTGGCAGGACGGCATGGACACGAACGTCAAGGTCCCGACCCCCGCCGAGATGTGCCAGGCCAAGGCGGCCGGGGCGACGATCCTGATGTCGATCGGTGGTGCCGCCGCAGGCATCGACCTGAGCTCCAGTGCCGTCGCCGACCGGTTCGTGGCAACCGTCGTCCCGATCCTCAAGACATACAACTTCGACGGAATCGACATCGACATCGAGACCGGCCTGACCGGAAGCGGCAACATCAACACGCTCTCCGCCGCCCAGGCCAACCTGGAGCGCATCATCGACGGTGTGCTGGCACAGATGCCTGCGGGGTTCGGCCTGACGATGGCCCCCGAAACCGCGTACGTCACCGGCGGAAGCATCACCTACGGGTCAATCTGGGGCGCCTACCTGCCGATCGTCAAGAAGTACGCCGACAACGGGCGACTGTGGTGGCTGAACATGCAGTACTACAACGGCAGCATGTACGGCTGCTCCGGCGACTCCTACCAGGCCGGTACCGTCCAGGGCTTCACCGCACAGACCACGTGCCTGAACAACGGACTGGTCGTCCAGGGCACCACGATCAAGGTGCCGTACGACAAGCAGGTGCCCGGCCTGCCGGCCCAACCCGGCGCGGGCGGTGGCTACATGACGCCGAGCCTGGTCAGTCAGTCGTGGAACGCCTTCGGTGGTGCTCTGAAGGGGCTCATGACCTGGTCGGTCAACTGGGACGGCTCACTGGGCTGGACCTTCGGCAACAACGTCAAGTCCCTCCAAGGCCGTTGATGTCCCGCTGAGCTCCAGCTCCTGAGTACACCGACGCCGCTGCGTTTTGTCTCTGCTGCCCCTCATGCGGCGGTCACTCGGTGTGGGCGGGCAGTTCGGCGATCGCGTGGCGCATCGCGGTCAGGAATGTCCGGATCCGGGGGTGCTCCCCGGATCCTGCGCGTACGGTCGTGAGCACGGTACGGGTGTGGCCTGCGGAGCCGTCGAGGATGAGGCCGGGGGCGCGGTCGAACCACAGCATGTCGGGCAGGAAGGCCACCGCGTGGCCCTGCTCGACAAGCCGTACGTGGACCAGCATGTCCGCGGATACGTAGGCGACGTCCGGCTCGAAGCCGGCGGCGTGACAGACGGCCGTCGTCCATGCCCGGGCGGGCGTGCCTGCGGGTTCCATCACCCAGGCGCGCTCGGCCAGATCAGCGAGCGACATCACGGGTGCGGGGGTGGCCAGCCGCATGGCGTCCTTGCCCAGCAGGTGGTGCTCGAACTCAGAAGCACGGGCCGGCCGCGCGTGGCCGGGGAACATCTCGTCGATCACGAGGTCGAAGTCCCGGGTGAGCAGACCGGGCAGCGAGGTGTTGGGCTCGGCCTGCGTGGCCTCCACCCTGATCCGAGGATGGTTCTCCCGCAGCCAGGTCAACGCGACCGGCAGCAATGCGAGCATCGCGGTCTGGAAGGCCGCCACCCTGATCGTCCCGGACACCTCCTGCAGCGAGGCCGCGATCTCCGCCTCGGCGCGCTCCAGTTCCCGCAGTACCTTCTCTGTGCGGGCGACCAGGATCTCCGCCTGCGGGGTCAGCCGGACCCCCCGGCCTTCCCGTTCCAGCAGCGGTGCGCCGACTTCGGACTCCAGCAGCGTCAACTGCTGGGAGACGGCCGAGGGGCTGTAGGACATGGCCGACGCGACAGCGGCCAGCGTGCCGCGGTACTTCAACTCCCGCAGGACCTCCAGGCGACGCAGGTTGTACACGCCCCGACTCCATTCATCAGATTCTGTGGCCTGTCTCATCCAGAAACATTCACTTTACTGAAGAGATGCCCTTTGGCACTGTGTGAGGGAAGAGCAACGCCGCACACAAGGGAAAAAGGGCATGGACATCGAAGCGCTCCGCCGGGACACCCCGGGCACCGCGAACCGGATCCACCTCAACAACGCTGGTGCGGGTCTGCTGTCGCGGCAGACGCTCAAGGCCGTGACCTCCCACCTGGAGCTGGAGGCCGCGATCGGCGGCTACGAGGCCGCGGACCAGGAACGGGACCGCGTCGACGCCACCTACGGGCACATCGCCCGACTCGTGGGCGGCCAGGCGGACGAGATCGCGCTGTTCGACAACTCCACCCACGCCTGGAACGCCGCGTTCTACTCCATGACGTTCAAGCCGGGCGACCGCATCCTCACAGGCCGGGCCGAGTACGGCAGCAGTGTCCTGGCCTACCTGCAGATAGCCCAGCGCACCGGCGCCGAGGTCGTCGTCGTCCCCAACGACGAGTCCGGCCAGCTCGACACCACCGCCCTGGCGAACCTGATCGACGACCGCACCAAGCTGGTGGGCATCGCCCACGTCCCCACCAGCGGAGGCTTGGTCAACCCGGCCGCCGAGATCGGACGCATCACCCGCGCCGCCGGCGTTCCCTTCCTCCTCGACGCCACCCAGTCCGTCGGCCAGTTCCCCGTGGACGTCGCCGAGCTCGGCTGCGACATGCTCACCGCCACCGGCCGCAAGTTCCTGCGCGGCCCACGCGGCACGGGCTTCCTGTGGGTCCGCCCCGAGGCACTTTCCTACCTGGAGCCGCACGTGACCGAGATAGCCGCCGCCACATGGGACGGCAAGCGCAGCTTCACCTGGCACCACGGCGCGCGGCGTTTCGACACATGGGAGGTCAGCTACGCTAACGCCCTGGGCCTGAGTAGCGCCGTCCAGCAAGCCCTAAACCTCGGCATGGACGCGATCGGCCGGCGCGCCCTGGACCTCGGGGCCTATCTGCGCGACCGGCTGGACGCTGTGTCCGGCGTCACCACCCACGACCTCGGCCGGCGGCGGTGCGCGATCGTGACCTGCAAGGTCGACGGCATGGCGCCTGCCGATGTCGCGGCTGCCCTCGCCGGGAACGGCATCAACGTCAGCACAACCGACCCGGTGCAGACCCAGTTCGACACCGAGGACCGGGACGTCCACCCGCTGGTACGACTCTCGCCGCACTACTACAACACCGAGACCGAGATCGACCGCGCCGTCGAGGTCCTCGCCATACTCACCGCGGCCCTCTAGGAGTGCCTGAGCCGTGCTCGCGGAGCTCATCCCTCGTGCTCCGCTGCCGAGGTCGCCGACATCGCCGAACTCATCGGCGAGGCCGTCCTGGTCCTGTACGTGCACCCGGCTCAAGCACGCACGGATGTCCGCCTCCCGACTGGCACGGCGCAACGCCCAGCGCGCCCTTCCGCCCGGTCCGTAGCTTCGAGGATCGACGGGTTCCACGAGGCGCGGCTGCTCGGCGACGACGGCCCTGCGGACGAACCCGACGGGTCCGTGATACAGCCCAGAACCGAATCCTACGAAGGAATAGTGCACGCTCCGAATAGCTTCGGCTGCCGCGTCGATCCATTGACCTCCGCGGAGGTATCGGTGGTGGCTGTGTTGAGTGCGTCGTCAACCCAACCCGGACGCATGCGCTTGAAGACGGAATCCGCGCGCCTCGGCCCGGCATCCGGGCGCAGGCGTGCTCGCGCCCGCAGATCGGATTCGGTGGCCGGGCGTCTCCCTCTCGGAGTCAGGCCGGCCGGACGGCTCGCAGCGCGAACATCAGCGGCACCTTCGGCTCGTGCTCCGGTAGCCGCCACCAGCCGCCCTCGCCGGGCACCATTGCCGCAAAGCGGCGCCACGGCAGCAGATCCGTCTCGCGCAGTACCTCCACCCGCAGCCCCGCACCCGCCACGGCTTCGACGGCATCGCCGATTCCATGCCGCCACTCGTAACTCACCGTCGCCCGTTCCAGCGGTGGTCCGTCGGTGTACGTGCTGGCGTTGTCGATCCGCAGCGGCCCCCTGCCGCCCAAGTAGTCCCGGCGCAGCCGCAGGTGTCCCGGTTCCTCGTCCGGCTGGGGAGTGGCGCCGAGCGAGTTGAGCAGCGGGTGGAACTCAACCAGGTACAGCACCCCGCCCGGCCGCAGCAGCGCGTGCACGATCTGCGCCCACCGGGCCAGGTCGGGCAGGTAGCACAGCGCGCCCTTGCCGGTGTAGACGACGTCGAAGCGTCGCCCGCCGAGCGCGGTGACGGCGTCGTGCACGTCGGCCTGGACGAACTCCAGGCTCGGCCCCGCCCCGGTTGCCAGCCGCCGGGCCTGCCTGACGGACTCCCGGGAGAAGTCGAGCCCCACCGTGTGCGCAGCACCCTGCTCGGCGAGAGCACGCGTCTCGGTGCCCAGGTGGCACTGCAGATGCAGCACCGTGCGCCCGTGCAGGTCGCCGAGGTCCGCCCACTCGAACGGCGCCATCCAGTCGGCGCAGGAGCGGGAGCCGTCCAGCCCGTAGAAGTCGCTGGCCGCGTGCACGGGCGTACGGGCGTCCCAGTTCCTCTCGTTGGCTGCCAGCATCTCCGGGACGGTCGGCTCACGACCTGTCTGCGTCATGAAAGCAGTCCTACCCGATCCGCCGACACGGTGACACTTGATTGCCGAGGGCGGGTGGCGCACTGCTGCAACTCAGTGCTGCACGACGGTGCACTGCCCGTTGGAGAACATCGGAGTGGTGTCGACCGGAAGTCCGGGATCGGGGTTGACGATGATGTCGGAGCTCTGGGTGATCGACCCCTCGCAGTTGTCGAGGGCGGGCTCAGGCTGCGAGCTCGCCGGACGCATCCGCCGACCGTCAACCTGGCTCTGTTCACGAGGTTCGAACTCGTGAACAGAGCCAGCGCGGACTTTCTCGCGGCAGCGTGTCGTAACGGCGGCGAACCAGGTCGGCGGCGGCGCTCAGCAGCCGCCGTGGGAGTGCGCCCGTGACTCCAGCCAGCCTGAGGCCCACAGCCGGTCTGGCGTGGTCTCCCCGCGGAAGACCGCCGCCGAGCGGTGCGCAAACTGCGCGAAGGTCGTAGGCCGGATGCCGAACCGCTGGAACGCCGCGGTGTCGACGCAGGTCTCGGGTCCGCCTTCGCGCCGCAGCCGGAACAGGTCGTCGAGGTCGTCCGCGAAGCGAGGCGGGATCCCGGAGGCGACGAGCCGGCGGTGCTTCTCCTGGGGGGTGAGGTCGACGTAGCGGATCGGTCGGCCGACGATCTCGGTCAGGATCGCGCAGACCTCGGTCATCGACAGCGCCTGGGGCCCGGTCAGCGTGTGGACGGCGCTCTCGCCGCCCTCAGGCGCGGGCCCGGTGGCGGCGGCGAAGGCGATCTCGGCCACGTCCTCGACGTCGACCGGTGCCAGGCGGGTGTCGCCAAGCGGCTGGGCGAACGTGCCGTCGGCCAGCATCGTCGGCGCCTCGCGGTAGTAGACCTGCATGAACTGGCTCGGCCGCAGCACCGTCGCAGATACGTCGGCCGCACGCAAGTGATGCTCGACCTGCGCGTGGTAACGCCCGAACCGGAACGCGGAGTCCGGGTCGGCGCCGAGGCCGGACACCTTGACGATGTGGCGCACACCCGCCTCAACGGCCGCCTCGATCAGGTTGCCCTGGGCCTCGACCATCCGGTCGTCCGCGCTGGAGATCAGCACGACCGTCTCGATGCCGTCCAGCGCGGGGGCGAGCGTGCCGGGCACCAGCAGGTCCGCCCCGACGGTGGCGAGGCCGGCCGCGTCGCGCTCCGCCCGCCCCTTGGCGGGGTCGCGGACCAGTGCCCGGGCGGTCCGGCCCCGGCGGCCGAACGCGCGGACCAGCGCCGAGCCGGTCAGTCCGGTCGCTCCCGTGATCAGGATCATCACTCACTCCTTCGTCGTGGTACCGGGCCGCCTGGCGCGGCCCTTGCCAGGTGCAGACGAAGCAGGAGAGCGAAACTGACCGCGGCGAGCGGAAATGCCGTGCGACGACGGGCCGTTGTCCCTCACGTGACGTCCACCACCGGCGTCCCGGTAGCCGTCGAGGACTGGGACGCGATCCACGCCCGCCACCACCGCGAGCTGCTCGGCTACTGCTACCGCATGCTCGGCTCGCCCTTCGATGCCGAGGAGGCCGTCCAGGAGACATGGCTGCGCGCCTGGCGCGGCCGTGCGGGCTTCGCCGGGCGCGCCTCGCTGCGGGTGTGGCTGTTCCGGATCGCCACCAACATCTGCCTGGATCTCCTGCGGCAGCGCCCCCGGCGCGAGCGACCCGTCGACGTCACCGGCGCCGGGGACGCGGCCTCGCCGCTCGGCCCGCGCGATCAGGACAGGTGGCTCCTGCCCGCGCCCGACCACTGGCTACTGCCGCCCGACCAGGACCCCGCCCGGACCGCCGTCCTGCGCGACAGCGTCCGCCTCGCCTTCGTCGCCGCGCTGCACCGGCTCCCACCGACGCAGCGTGCCGCGCTTGTGGCCCGCGACATCCTCCTGCTGCCCGCCGAGGAGACAGCCGCGCTCCTGGACGTAACCGTCCCCGCGGCCAACGGGCTGCTGCGCCGCGCCCGCCACCGCCTGGCCGACGGCCGGACCGACCAGAGCCCCCGCGCGGACGAGCTGACGCAACACCAGCGAGCGCTGCTCGACCGGTACGTGGCCGCCTTCGAACGCCATGACATCCCCGCGCTCCTCGCGCTACTCCACGACGACGCGACCCTCGCCATGCCGCCGCATGCGCTCTGGCTGGCTGGGCGCGACCAGATCGAGCGCTGGTTCCGGCGCGAGCCCAATCCGTGCCGCGACGCCCGGGCACTCCCGGTCCAGGCCAACGGCGCGCCCGCCCTCGCGATCCTCCACCGCGACCAGCGAGGGTCGGCCTGGCGGCCCTTCGCCGTCCAACTCCTCACCGTCCGGCAGGACCGCGTGGCCGCACTCGACACCTTCCTGGAGCCGCGCCTGGTCGGGCTTTTCGAACCATGGCGCATTGGTCTGCCGATCCGCTGATCGGCCGCGAAATGGAGCCTCGGGGCTGCCAACCTGGAAGGCGACCGGGAACGAGCACGACGGTCACGTTCGACGTGGTGGGTGCTGGCCGAGCGCCGCAGTGCCAGACGACGCCGGAGCCCCGAAGAACGAACCGGCCCGCACCGCGCTGACGCGGAGCTCGGCGTCGGTAACCGGGAAACCCACGCGACGACTGTCGGCAGGTGATGCGAGACTCGGCCCCATGAAGCCCAACGATCCTAAAGACGACCTGCACCGCTACCTCAAGGCGGCCCGCGAAGCCATCATTTGGAAGCTGGACGGATTGTCCGAGTACGACAGCCGCCGCCCCCTGACGCCGACTGGCACCAACCTCCTCGGCCTCGTCAAGCACCTCGCCAGCGTCGAGCTCGGGTACTTCGGCCCGACTTTCGGCCGCCCGCACAACGAATCCCTCCCCTGGCTCGACGAGGGGGCCGAGCCCAACTCGGACATGTGGGGCCGCGCCGACGAGTCGCGCGAGGACATCCTTGGCCTCTACCGCCGCGCCTGGGCGCACGCGGACGCGACGATCGAGGCGCTGCCGCTCGATGCGATGGGCCACGTCGCATGGTGGGGCGACAACGGCGACGTGACGCTTCAGCGGATCATGCTGCATACGACGGCCGAGACGAACCGTCACGCCGGCCACGCCGACATCGTCCGCGAGCTGATCGACGGCAAGGCCGGCATGCGCGAGACCAACAGCAACATGGGTGGCGGCGACGAGGCCTGGTACCAGGAGTACTGGAACAGGCTGGAGGCCTCCGCCAAGGAGGCCCAGGCCAAGCCGAGCTGAGTTGCCCCGGATGCCACCGTGGCAGCCCAGCGAGTCCCACAGCGTCCGGGCGTAGGAGGTCATCTCGTCGAGCACCCGGTCAGGAAGCTTCGCCGGGAGGCAGGACACGGTGGACTTCATCGTCAGGGCCGCGCCCGGTCGGGTCGAGCTTCGCCGTCTGGTCGTAGAGCTCGGCGGTGTCTACCTGCGTGGCCGGGGGCGGGAAGCACAGGCAGCTTCGCCCGCCCTCGGGGACCACGATCTCCACCTTCGCCTCGTCCCCGGCCTCCTCCAGCCGAGCCGCCATCTGCCGCCACGCCGCGTCCGACCCCCGGGTGGGCTCCGCCAGGTGCTCGCCGACGTCCTCGCACGGCGATGCTGAACCAGACCCTGGCCGACAGGGTCCGGGCGGATGTCGCCACTACCTGGGGTACCAGCGGGTGCGGGCCCCGGACCGGCCGTCGCAAGGTCCGGGAGCCCGCGGCTCGTGGTGTGGCGCGCGTCAGGTCTTCCGCAGCGCGCCGACTGCCGACTCCAGGCGCTTACCCAAGTCCTCGTCGGCCTGCCGGAAGTTGTCGATCGCACGCTCGACAATGTCGTCGCGGTCCTTGGAAACGCCCGCGATGTTCCCCGCCAAGTTGCCGATCAGACGCTCTTTCTGGTCCTCTGACATCAGCCGGTACAGGTTGCCCGGCTGCACGAAGTGGTTGTCCTCGGCATGCAGCGGCTGGGCCTGCGGGCCCGTGCCGCCGGTGACCGGGACCGACGCCCACAGCGGCTCGCCGCTCTGCGTCGGCCCGCCGAAGGAGTTCGGCTCGTAGTTCTTCGCCCGGCCATGGCGACCGTCGTAGTACGAGCCGTCGCGGCCGTTGGTGCGGGCCTCGGTGGCGTGCGGACGGTTCACCGGCAGGTGGTCTGCGTTGGCGCCGACGCGGTAGCGGTGCGCGTCGCCGTAGGCGAACAGGCGGCCTTGGAGCATCTTGTCCGGGGAGGGGCCGATGCCGGGCACGAAGTGCGCCGGACTGAAGATCGACTGCTCGACCTCGGCGAAGATGTTCTCCGGGTTGCGGTTCAGCTCTAGCTTGCCGATTTCGATCGGTGGGTAGTCCTCGTGCGGCCAGACCTTGGTCAGGTCGAACGGGTTGAAGCGGTACGATGCCGCGTCGGCCGGGGGCATGATCTGCACCTGGACCGTCCACGACGGGAAGTCGCCGCGCTCGATCGATTCGCGCAGGTCGCGCTGGTGGGAGTCGGGGTCGGCGCCGGCCAGTACCGCGGCCTGGTGGGCCGTCAGGTTCTTGATGCCCTGGTCCGTCTTGAAGTGGTACTTCACCCAGAAGTACTGGCCCTGGGCGTTCTGCCACTGGTAGGTGTGCGAGCCGTAGCCGTTCATGTGGCGCAGGGTCGCGGGGATGCCGCGGTCGCCGAACAGCCAGGTGACCTGGTGGGTGCTCTCGGGTGAGAGACCCCAGAAGTCCCAGACGTTGTCAGCCTCCTGCGAACCCGTGTAGGGGTCGCGCTTCTGGGTGTGGATGAAGTCGGGGAACTTGCTCGGGTCCTTGATGAAGAACACCGGGGTGTTGTTGCCGACGAGGTCGTAGTTGCCCTCTTCGGTGTAGAACTTCAGCGCGAAGCCGCGCGGGTCGCGGACGGCGTCGGCGGAGCCGAGGTTGCCGGCGACGGTGGAGAAGCGCAGGAAGGTCTCGGTCTGCTTGCCGATCTCGCCGAGGAACTTCGCGCGGGTGTAGGGGGTCACGTCGGCGCTGACCGTGAAGGTCCCGTACGCCCCGGCTCCGCGGGCGTGGACGATGCGCTCCGGGATGCGCTCCCGGTTGAAGTGGGCAAGCTTCTCGAAGAGCAACTGGTCCTGGAACAGGATCGGGCCGCTGGGACCCGCAGTCTCCGAGTTCTGGTTGTCCGCGACGGGGGCACCCGTCTCCGTTGTCAGGTAATTGCTCACCACGTACTACCTTCCATCCATTCGTTGACGGGGCGGCTGAGCGGTTCCCCACTCCGCCGATGGTGTTGTTGTCCGATGTCGGTTACGCGGCGGGCCCGCACCGGTCGGCGCTGTTACTCGGGCCAGGCCGAGCCGAGGATGATCTCCACGAAGTCCTGCCGGGTGAATCCGGGCACGAAGTGTGCGAGGACGTCGTCGTTCATGGTCCCGAAGGTGGTGTCGGGCCGATCCTTCATGCCGTCGGTGAACGCATGCAGGATGTTCTGCTTGAAGTTCGGCCGTTGGTGGACGTCGGTGACCGCCCTGATCTGCCCGTCAGTGATCTCGTCGAGGTCGAGGCCCAGGACGTCGGTCTCCACCCCGGCGGTCACCAGTGCGACTTCGGGTTCCAGGTGTTCGACGATTCCCGGGGTGGTGTGCAGGGCGATGCCCAGCCAGACCGCCCGGGCGTCGGCCTCGCTGCGTCCGTGGGCCAGGAGGAAGTCCCGGGCCAGGTCGGCCCCGTCGACCTCGAAGCGCTGGTCGGTGCGCCGGTAGCGCTCGGTCAGCCCCAGGTCGTGGAACATCGCGCCGACGTAGAGCAGTTCGGGATCCACCTGGAGACCCCGATGAAGGCCCTTGAGGGAGCCGAAGAGGAACACCCGACGGGAGTGGTCGAACAGCAGCGGGCTCGCAGCGGCGCGGACGAGGTCCGTCGCCTCCCGTGCCAGCGCGGTGTCCGGGATCGTGATCCCGGCGATCGTCTCGGTCATCGTCGTCTCCGTGGGTCTTGGCGGCTTGCTGCGGCTGTACCTATAGCGTGGGATGTGCCGAGGTCAGCGCGCTCCGCGTGCTCGGCCAGGCTTCGCACGGATTCGGACAGACGACGCACAGGAGGCCACGTGACCACCACGAGGGGATCCCAGTCGCCGCACCGGGTCGGCGTGGTCGTCTTCGACGGGGTGAAACTGCTCGACGTCGCCGGACCCAGCGAGGTGTTCAGCGAGGCGAACCGGATCGGCACCCACTACGAGCTGGTCCTCTGCTCGGTCGGCGGCGCGGAGGTGACCTCCTCCACCGGCCTGCGGATCCCGGTCGACGAGGACGCCGCCTCCGCGGGTCTTGGCTTTGACACCCTGCTGGTGATGGGAGGTGACCGACTCCCGACCCACCCCATCAGCACCGAGCTGCGCGACGCCGTCAACGCCATGTCCGCGCGCTCGGGCCGGGTGTGCTCCATCTGCACCGGTGCGTTCATCCTGGCCGCAGCCGGCCGGCTGAACGGACGCCGGGCCACCACGCACTGGCGGCACACCCAACTGCTCCGCGACGCCTACCCCGGGGTCACCGTCGAGCCGGACGCCATCTTCGTCCGCGACGGCCGTACCTTCACCTCGGCCGGCGTCACCGCCGGGATCGACCTGGCCTTGGCACTCCTGGAGGACGACCACGGCGAGGCCATCGCCAGACAGGTCGCCCAGTCCCTCGTCGTGTTCCTGCAACGGCCGGGAGGCCAGTCGCAGTTCTCGCCGACCCTGCAGGGCCCCCGCCCGCACACATCGGCTCTGCGGGCGGTCTTCGACGCGGTGGCAGCCGACCCCGCCGCCGAGCACTCCATCCCGACGCTGGCGGCACAGGCAGCCCTGAGTCCTCGTCACCTCACCAGACTGTTCCAGGAGGAACTGGGCACCACACCCGCCAGATACGTCGACGCGGTGCGCTTCGACAGCGCCAAGGCCGCCCTCGATACCGGATACAGCGTCCGGGGAGCCGCCGAACGCGCCGGCTACGGCAGCCCGGAGACACTGCGGCGCGCGTTCGTGTCGCGACTCGGAGTGTCCCCCCGCGCCTACCAGCAACGCTTCCGCTCGGCACAACGACCCGACGCCACGAACACCACGGCCGACTGACGAGCCTCCGCGCGGCCAGCGACGCGCTGCCATCCCCTGTATGGCCCGACAGCCTTGCAGCGGTGGTCCGGGCGCAGCACGCTGAGCCGTGTTGGCTGCTCAGCATCGGGGCCGGGACCCTCCGTTCCCCGCCCCCGGGAGGCGTTCGGCCACCCTGATCAGCAGTAGGGCGCGCCAGCACAGCAGGACGTGGGCGCGGATGCGGCCGTCGCTCCGCAGCTCCCGTCGTGGGCGGCGTACACCAACTCAGCCTGGCTGGCCCTGACGGACAGTCCGCCACCCGCGCGGGCAGCAAACTCAGACTCCACCACCTGGCTTCTGGGCGTCATCCAGCACCCGAACGGACACTGGCAATCAACTACCCATTCACAAAAGGCATCTGATGATCTCTGAGCCCACAAATCGGATCATTAGCTGATACTGTCCTCCCCAGCCAGCTAGTCACGGCCCTGCCAACCACTAAATGGCGGTGGCCGGGCCGAGCCCAACCCGTGGTCGGGTCAGCGTCGGCCGTCATCGTTCCGACCGTCCAAGGAACCGGATGCCAGGCAGAAGCGATCGACGAGTCCCACCCCGTCCCAGGACCCGCGATGTGCTGCGGACCGGGATTGTCCTGGCGGTCGCGCTCCCCAGCGTGCTGCTCAGCTGCTTGTGGGGTTACACCATGGCCACTCAGCTCAGCGACACCCTTGCGCTGCGTGCGCAGACCCAGTTCGCGCAGCGGCTGGGTGCTCCACTGCACACACTGCTCGCCCGTCTTCAGGACGAGCGCCGCCTCACCGCCATCTGGCAGGCTGACCTGCACCCTGCGGACAGAGCCGCCCTCGACGCCGAGCGGCAACAGACAGACACCGCCGCGAAGGGGTTCCGCATGGCGTCCAGCACAGTGGACGGCGCGGACCAGGTAAGCCGCGCGCAGGTCCTGATCCTGAACCGCCAGCTGAGCCAATTAACCGGACAGCGCGCCGTGATCGACAGCAGCCGGCTCACTGCCGCCGAATCGTTCGACTACTACAAGGCGTTCATCGCCCAGGGCATGGTGCAGGCCGACGACCTCGCGCGGATCGGGGACGCGCAGTTCGGCCGCAGCGCCGCCGCCGCGTACATCGTGGTCCAGGTTACTGAACGGCTGGCCCGCGAGGACGCCGAGGTGTCCGCCGCCCTGGCCACAGGACGGATGTCAGCCGCCGTCCACACCAACTTCGCCGCCGTCGCCGCCGCCAGGCGCGACCTCCTCACCTCCGGCAACATCCAGGACCTGCCCACCGCTGCCGCCTTCGCGAAGGTCGTCTCCAGCCCAGCATGGGCCAACCTCGGCTCGATCGAGACAGCCGTCATCGGCGGTGCGAGCACCGGCATCACGAGCACCAGCGCCAAGGCCAGCGTCAAACTACCGTCCGCCGCCGACGGCTGGCGCCAAGCCGAGGACCAGGTCCACACCGGCCTCGTGGGTGTGCTCGACCAGGGCTGGAGCCAGGCGATCGGCGCCGCGTCCAACCGGGTCACCTCCCAGGTGGTCGCCATCGGTGTCAGCAGCGCGTTCTTCCTGGCTACGGCCCTTTGCACGGTCCTGGTGAGCCGACGCCTGGCCCGTCAGATCCTGCGTCGGCTCGCCGACCTGCGGCAGGCCGCGCGAGACCTCGCCGAGCACCGGCTGCCTGACCTCATCGAGCGCGTGAACCGCGGCGAGCCCGTCGATGTCCGCGCCGAGCTGACCCCGCAAGACTACGGCGACGACGAGTTGGGACGCACCGCCACCGAGGTCACCGCAACGCAACTGGCAGCGGTCGCGTCCGCTGTCCAGCGCGCCCGCAACAGTGAGGGCACACGGCAGGTGTTCGTCAACCTCGCACGCCGCACCCAGGTGCTGGTGCACCGTCAGATCGCTGGGCTGGACGACCTGGAGCGCGGAACGGACGACCCCAAGCTGCTCAGCCGGCTCTTCGAGGTGGACCACATCGCCACGCGGATCCGGCGCAACGCCGAGAACCTGGCCATCCTCGGCGGCGCCCCGACCGCCCGCCAGTGGCGCACCGGTGTCCAACTGGTCAACGTGGTACGCAGCGCCGTGTCCGAAGTCGAGGACTACGCCCGGGTGAAGGTGCACCCCGTCCCCCGAACGCTGCTGGCCGGTCCGGCGGTCACCGATGTGATCCACCTGCTGGCAGAGCTGATCGAGAACGGCACCACCTTCTCTCCGCCGCACACCCGGGTGACCGTCACCGTGGAGGAAGTACCGAGCGGTTGCGTGATCGAGATCGAAGACCGCGGCCTGGGCATGGACGACGAGGAGTACGCGCGCTTCAACCAGTTGCTCGCCAATCCGCCCGAACCCGGAATGATACTGACCGGCGATGATCCCCGGCTCGGCCTCTACGTTGTGGCTCGGCTCGCCCACCGGCACGGCGTGGGGGTCTCGCTGCGCAAATCACCGTACGGCGGGAGCTGCGCGATCGTGCTGCTGCCGACGGTGCTGATGGAGGCGATGGAACGGGACCCGTCGGGTCCGCCCGGGCTGTTCGAGTTGCCGCCGGAGAACCGCGTACGGACCCTTCCTCAACAGTCCGCGCGGGCAGAGTCCGCGCGCGCAGAGCCCGTGCACGAGCAGCCCATGCACGAGCAGCCCGTGCCCGAGCGGGACTTGCAGGGCGCCGAAGCCGCGCTCGTGCACGCCTCGTCCGGCCATACGGGCGGCGATCGGCCCGCCTCCGGTGCCCTCGAGCAGGGTGCGTTCAGCGCCGGGCTGGAGCGGGATCGGGGACGCCAGGGACACGCTCCGGACCAGACCGTGGGCGGGCGGCACGCAGCGCCCCGCCGCCCCGTCGAGTTGCCTGGTGGAACACCTGGAACAGGCTCGAGTGAGCGCAAACACGTGGAAGAGGGCGCAAGCCAGGGCCAGGAGCCTGGCGAAAAGGCCGTCCCGCGCGTCCTACCCAAGCGGATCAAGCAGGCCAGCCTCGCCCGGCAGATGCGTGAGACTGCGGACGTCGGCGACAGCCAGACCGACAACGAGTTTGACGGCCCGCTGCCGGAGCGCTCCCGCAGCACCATGGCTTCCATCCAGAGCGGGACCAGGCGGGGCCGGGAGGTCACCGAACCGAAGTCGGACAGCAGCAGCACTGGGACCGCGACGAAGGAACAGAGATGACGCAGCACACCGAAGCCACCGGTCAGCTGAACTGGCTGCTCGACGACCTGGTCGGCCGGATCCCGAAAATGCGGCACGCCATCGTGCTCTCCAGTGACGGCCTGCTGGTCGGGCGGTCCCGCGACTTCGAGCAGTCGGAAGCGGAGCATCTGTCAGCAGTCGCCTCCGGACTACAGAGCTTGGCCAAGGGCGTGGGCAGACGCTTCGACGGCGGGCGCGTCCAGCAGACCGTCATCGAGCTGGACAACCTTTTCCTGTTCGTCACCGCCGCTGGCCAGGGCGCTGTTCTGGCCGCCCTGGCCAGCGCCGAGGTCGACACCGGGATCATGGCGTACGAAATAAACCTCCTGGTCAAGCAGGTGGGGCGCTACCTCGTCGCGGCACCACGCTCCGACCTCGGCGGATTCCACGGTGAGGATGAGTGACCGACTGGCCCGGCGACAGACGGCTGAGCGACCACCAGCCCGGCAACAGGTGGCCGGACAAGCACCCGCTCAACTACGACGCCGGCCTGGTCCGCCCATACACCATCACCGGCGGCCGGACCTCACACCCCGCGCAGGACAAGGCGTTCAGCCTGATCACTCAGGTGCTGACGCGCGACCCCGACGTGGACACCTCCCTCATGGAGCCCGAGCCGGCAGAGATCCTGGATCTCTGCCGGGACCGGCCCATGGGTGTCGCCGACATCGCAGCACGCCTGGACCTGCCGGCGAGCGTGGTGAAGGTGTTACTCGGGGACCTCCTCGACAACTCGATGATCCTGACCCGGGCGCCGGTCGCCATGGCTGGCACCCCGGACGTGCGGCTACTCCAGAAGGTGATCGATGGCATCAAAAGGCTCTGACCCAGCAGACCGGGCCGAACTGGTCCCGACCGCGGTGAAGATCATCGTGGCAGGCGGTTTCGGGGTGGGCAAAACCACCCTGGTGGGGTCGGTGAGCGAGGTGCCGCCGCTGGAGACCGAGGAGTACATGACCCAGGCCAGCGTCGGTGTGGACGACCTGGCGGGGGTGGAGAACAAGCACACCACCACCGTGGCCATGGATTTCGGCCGGATCACCATCAGCGCGGACCTGGTGCTCTACCTCTTCGGCGCGCCCGGGCAGGAACGATTCCTCTTCATGTGGAACGACCTGGTGTACGGGGCGCTGGGCGCGGTGGTGCTGGCCGACACCCGCAGGCTGGAGGACTGTTTCCTCTCAGTGGACTTCTTCGAGCGTTACGACATCCCCTTCGTGGTGGGCGTCAACTGCTTCCATGGCGTTCGTGATTGCGGGATCGAGGACGTCCGCGCCGCCTTGGATCTGGACGATTCGGTGCCGGTGATTCTGTGCGACGTGCGGGAACTGAGCTCCAGCAAGGACCTGCTGCTGGCACTGCTTGAGTCCGTGCAGTCCAAGGCCCGCGCCGACCCGCTGCCGGCGGCTGGGGCACCTGTTGCCTGAACCACGCGCTTGACCAGTTAAATCATAAAAATGCGACAAGGAGCCGTATCAGTGAAACGCAGGGCGAAGCTCATCATGACCGCATCCCTCATCACGGCATTGGCGTTCGGGGGTACCGTGGTCAGTGCCGCGACGACGAACACGGCGACGGGCAGCGCCACGAAGGGCATGGTCTACCTGGCCGTTCCGCCGGCGAACTCGCTCACCCCGCTGACGCCGGCGCAGGACGCGTACGATCAGGCGCACGGGCGGCCGCTCCCCACTCCCGAACTACTGCAGCCCACCGCGGATCAGACCCTGGCGGACTACACACCCAAGCGCGCGGACGCCTTACGCGGCAACTACCACTGTGCAGCCTCCGACGTGCTGGCCGACCTGTCGAAGAAGTGGATCGCAGGATTCCAGAAGTACTATCCGGGGGTCCACATAGCAGTCGCCCCACCATACGCGGGAAGCCTGGGCGCGCTGGAACTCATCAAGGGAAACATTGACTGTGTGTTCGTTTCCCGCGAGCTCAAGCCGACCGACATCCAAGGGTTCCACGATGCCTTCGGCTACGACCCGTTGAGCATCCCCATCTCCGGGGGCAGCTACCGCCACTTCGGGTTCCTCGACTCCATCGGGTTCATCGTGAACAAGGACAATCCGATCGACAAACTGTCCTTCGACCAACTCGACTCGATCCTGTCCACGACCCGCAATCGGGGTGGAGCACCGATCACCACATGGGGCCAGCTGGGCGTGACCGGCGCGTGGGCGGACAAGCCGATACACATCGTCGGAATTCAACCGTGGAACGGATTCGAGGAGTTCGTCCGCGAGCGCGTCCTGAACTACAACGGCAAGCGCGGCGAATGGCGCCCAGGCGCAGCCATCGGTTCGACGCCTGCGGACCCGAACGTGCACTGGGAGAAGACGGTCTTCAACGTGGCCACGGACGTCTCGAACGACCCCTACGCGATCGGCTATACCGGCATGGCCTACGTCGACCAGCCGGTCAAGGTCCTCGCCCTGAGCAACCACGCCCAGGATCCGGCCCACGCACCTACCTATGACAACGTCTCCGCAGCAATCTATCCGCTCAGCCGGGTGACGTATCTGAACATGAACAAGCAGCCGGGACACGCCCTGGACCCCGTCCTGGAGGAACTGACCCGGTTCATCCTCAGCCGGCAGGGCCAGGCGGTCGTCGGGAAACAGGCCGTATTCCTGCCCCTACGCGAATCGCAGGCGGACGCCAGCACTTTCTTGCTCAACTCCGCACCCTGACCTTCAGGTTCGTCCCCGCCGTCGCCACGCGGATCGCTGGTGCGGTCACCGGTCGGGTGGCCCCGGGGGCTCCTCCAACGCCAGCAACTTGGACCGCCGGCAAAGGGTGAGGTCCCTTGTCGGATGAGGATCCGGACGTGAGACAGGCACGGGCCCTGCGTGATCATGGAGTTCTTCCACGCTCAGCGATCACACGCAGGACCCGTGCCTGCGGTGGCATTTTGCCTGCTCGAAGCTGTGCCGCCCGAAAAGTCGTCGCTGCACGTCACGCGGCATATCTGTACTCGTTGCAGCGGGACGTCCTCGCCCAGGTCGCGGAACCTCGCGCCACAGCACATCGCCGGGCTGCTGCCAGTGGTTGAGCATGTTGGTGTCGTGGACCACCGGCAACCCCGAGTAGCCACGGCCGCACCGACGTCCCGGCGTCGAGCGATCAGTCCGTCCGCCGCGCGGCCCAGGTCGTCACCGCCGCCAGCGCCGCGGTGATCACGGCCATCAGGGGCACGGCCGCAGAGGTCCAGGCCGCGGCCGGCACCAGGACCGCGGCCACGGGCGAGGCCGCGACGGCGGGACCGCGCAGCGGCGGGCCAACGCGCAGCCACCAGACCGTCGCGATCCAGGCAGCGAGGGGTACGCCGACAGTCAAGCCCTGCTGCAGGTGTGTGAGGTGTGCATGGCCGGTGAGGGCGTCGACGGCGACGGCGAGTCCGGCGCCGATCGCCGCGGTCGAGGCGAAGACGAGATAGTGGCCGTAGCCCCAGATGATCGTCGTACGCATGGAGCGCAGCATGCGCTGGGTGGTCCGGTCGAAGTAGAGCCACCACAGGCTGAGGACGATCAGCAGACCGCTGCCGGCCAGGACCAGCAGGTCGACATCGGTGCCGTCGCGCGAGTCGGCCGCGGTCTGCACGGCGATGGTCGCGGCCAGCACCGCCTCGCCGAGCACGATCATGGTGAACAGCCCGAACCGCTCGGTGATGTGCTCCGGGTGAAAGGTCGTCACCTGCGCCCGCTCGGCCCAGATCGGGACCAGCAACTCGCCCACGGCCACCGCCAGCCCGACATAGAGGTACGTCGGCTGGTCGAAGGCGAGGCGAGCGACCCATCCGGCCTGTACCAGGGCGTAGCCGACGGCGTACCGCAGGGCGGTCGTGCGCCGTTCCGGATCGGCCCTGGCAGCCCGCAGCCACTGCATGACCATGGCCAGCCGCAGGATCACGTAGCCGAGGGTGATGACGAGATAGTCGCCGGACTCGAAGGCCCGGGGTACGCCGGCAGCCAAGGTCAGCGCCCCGGCGATCTGCACCATGGTCAGCAGTCGATAGGGGTCGTCGTCGTTGTCGTACGCGGAGGCGAACCAGGTGAAGTTCCCCCAGGCCCACCAGATCGCGAAGAACACCCAGAGGTAGTTGCCCACGGCATGGCCGAGGTGCCCGCCGCTCAGGTCGTGATGCAGGTGGGAGGCGGCCTGCGCGACGGCGACGACGAAACAGAGGTCGAAGAACAGTTCCAGCGGTGTGGAGGACCGGTTCGCCTCGTCGGTCCGGCGGGCCGTCATTCTGCGTAGGTTCAGCACCCGCGTGCTGCGGCCTTCCGCGGCCGGTTCCAGGCCGACCGCTTCTCTGGTATCCCCTGGCATGGTTCGGCGATCCGTCCTTGCTGTCTGTGTCAGGTTCCGGTGCCGAGCAGGTCGTGGGCCGCGACCCACAGTGTGTAGGGGTTCGCCAGCTCGGGATGGGCGGCCGTCATTCGGTCGATGAGCTCGCCCGGTGCGGAGCTGTGTTCCAGCGCCGTCTCGAAATCGGCCAGGTAGCGGCGGCTTTCGTCGATCTGGCGGTGGGCGTCGTCGTCGTCGGCCCGTGGATCGCGGTGGCCCGCGATCAGGGTGTCGGCCTCCAGTTCCGCCACGGCGTCCAGCGCCCGCGCCCAGTCGGCCCGGGAGTCCGGTGTCGATCCCGCCAGCCACATGTGCGTCCGGTTGTAGACGACGTCACCGGAGACGACCAGGCTCAGGTCCGGGACATGGACGACGCTGGAATGCCCGGTGTCGGTGGTCCCGACCGGGATCACCGTGGCCGATGAGCCTCCGATCGGGATCGTGCTGCCGGTCAGCGGCCCGGGCGGGACGGGCTCGCCGGTCAACTGGCCGGGGAAGAACCCGCCCCAGACCTGCATGTACCCCGCTGAGATCTGCTCCTGCATCGCGGAGATGGACTCGGCCAGGGCCACCGGCCTCGCCTGCGGGAAAGCCGCCAGGATCTCCGTCAGCCCGAGGAAGTGGTCGGCGTGCGGATGGGTGATGTACACGTACCCGGGCTCGCAGTCGTGGGACTTCACCCACGCCGCCAGCTCCCGGCCCTCCCGCACAGTGATGAGGCAGTCGACCAGCAGGGCACCGTCGTCATCCCTGATCAGCGTCGATGTGGACGGCGGCCAGGTCGCCGGGCCCACCGCCTCCTCGAATCCCGGCACCGCACTCGGGATCGGCTTGGGATCCACCACGAACACGTCAAAGTCAAGGCTCATCGTCTTCTCCGGCATCGCTGACTCAGCTTGACCTCATGGTCACCCTCGGGGACGGCGGCGGAGTATCAGCATGTTGACTGCACTGCGAGTCGCGGCCGGTTGCCGTCATGTTGCTGATACCAGCCCACGGTGCGTTGCCGGATGCTGGTGCTCATGAACCTGAACGCAGCCACATCCGGGGGCGGCGCGCGCCTGCTGGCGGACGGGAGCCAGGTGCCGGTGCTCGGCCTCGGCGTCTGGCAGGTGCCGGCCGGGCGTGAGTGCGTCAACGCCGTGCGCTGGGCGCTACACGCCGGTTACCGGCATATCGACGCGGCTCAGGCATACGGCAACGAGGAAAGTCGGACGCGCCGTCGACGTTCGACAGGTCGCCTGTCGGCAACTCGTGGACCTACGCGTGCAGGTGCTGACCAACGCAGGTGCTCTCGACCGCGGCGACAATAGATCGCGGTGGTGAGCCGGTTCACCGGCATGGTCGCGGAGGCCGTCGGCGACCCGACGCTCGCGGACCGCACCTGGGTGTTGCTGACCGAGGCCGTGCCCGGCGGGTGGGGGCTGGGCGGTCATGCGAACACCAACGACGAACTCGTCGCCGCGGCGCGCAAGCAGATCGCGGAGCTGCGGGAGATGGCCGGGGACCAGTGATGTAGGCGACGGTCACGCCTGTTCGTGGATCCAGGCCTTCGCCAGCGTGGTCCATATCGCAGCCTCTCCGGCGTTCCGGGCGAGGCCGAGGCTGTGCGGGCCGTGGGCGAACACGTGCACGGCGTGCGGGACTTGGCCGGCCGCGAGCGCCGCGGCAAGGCGGTAGGCGTGTTCGGCGGGGACATAGGGGTCCTCCGCGGTGTGCCAGACGAAGAACGGCGGCGACTGGGGCGTGACCAGCGAATCCAGCGATGTCGCCCGGCGCAGCTCGGGGCCGGCGTCCTCGCCGAGAAGGATCACTCGGGCCGGACGGTAGGTCTCGGTCTCCATCGAGGTGATGGCGTAACCGAGCACGGCGAAGTCCACCGCCTCATCGGGCGAGGCGCCCGGCGCGAGGGCGGCCAGCCCGGCCAGATGACCTCCCGCGGAGAACCCGATGAGACCGATGCGCTGTGCGCCGGCCGCCCTCCGACGGCGGATCTCGGCGCGCAGCGCGTTGAGCGGCTCCGGGTGCCGGGCGCGGAGCGGATAGCGGAACACGCTCGCCCGCACACCTGTGTCGCCAAGCCAGTCCACCACCGGCTCCGCCTCGTGCGAAGCGTGTTCTACGTACCCGCCGCCGGGCAGGACGATCACGTGGGTGCCGGTCATCGAGGGCCGCCGAGAAAGGTGTCGACGTCCGCGGCGAATTCCGCGTGGTGCTGGAACAGGAACCCGTGCGCCGAGTCGGGATAGATCTTCACGCGAGCCTGCGGGATCAGACCCGCGAGCAGGTGGGAGTAGTGCGGCAGGATCATCGGGTCGCTGTCCCCGTTCGCCACGAACACGGGCATCCTCAGGCAGCCGAGCCGCTGGAGCTTCGCGTGATCGGGGATCCCCCAAGTGCACACCGCGTCGTACTGCGCCTCGCGGGTCGCCCAATTGGTCGCCGTGTCCCGGCCTGCGCTCCGGGCGCCGTAGATCCGCTGCAGGGTTTGCCGGCCGGCCCGCAGGCTTGCCGGGGATCCGGTGAAGAAGACGCTCAGGTATTCCTCGGGGCTGGTTTCAAGGTTGCCGACAGCGTCGATGACCTCAGGGGCCCAGCCGTGCATGCCGACGGCGCCCTGCGGCGCCGACGAGGCGAGGACCAGCCTTCTGACGAGCGCCGGCCGCGTCAGGGCGATCTGCTGCGCGACGAAGCTGCCGAGGGAGAATCCCAGGACATCGACCTGGCCGAGGCCCAGGGCCCCGACCGCCTCGATGAAGGCGATGGCGTCGTGTGCCATCTGGTCCGCGGTGTTCGGAGTCGTCCCGGTGGAGCCGCCGACTCCGGCGTTGTCGAAGGCGATGACACGCCGGGCCGGTGCCAGCGCGTCGATCAGCGCCGGATCCCAGTTGTCGAGGTTTCCACGGAAGTGCTGGAGAAGGACCAGCGGCACACCGGCGCCGTCGTCCGTCGGGCCGGTGTCGCGGTACGCGTAGTCGATGCCGTTCGCGGCCTTGACCCGCTCGTTCGGCAGACCTGAGTACGAGTTGAGCTCCATGACCCGAGCGAATCAACCGCGACGCGGCGGCGGAATCCGCATGTTGACTGCACTGGGCCGCCGCAGGGGACATGCAGTCAGGTTGCGGATACCGAGGTTGGCCCGAGCCCGGGCCTGGGACGCCTCCTTCGAGGTCGCGGTAACAGCGTCGCCGTTCGTCACCTACGCGTGCGTCGACTCCTGGCTGACCGACTTCCGCGACGACCTGCCGAAGATCGACGTCCCAGTGCCGGCGATCCACGGCACCGCCGACCGGATCCTGGCTCTGCTGGAGTTCCTCGCCGCCTGCCGTACGCGTCACAGGGCTTGCAGAAAGCCGACGAGCAGCTGGTTGACCTGGGCGGCGTGCGTCCAGATGATCGCGTGACCGCCGTCCGGTATCACCGCGAGGCGGGCGTCGGCCAGCATCACGGCCAGGCGGTTCCCGGTCGCGCCGGGCGGCATGACCCTGTCGTGAGCGCCCTGCACGATCAGGACGGGGATCGTGATGCGGGCGACGTCGTCCCGGAAGTCCTCCCGCCACGCGACCGCGCAGCCCAGGGCCGCGACCGCGGACACCCGGAGCGCGACGTGGAAGCTGTTCTGCCACGCCTGGTCGCTCACCCGGCTTCCGCCGATCAGGTCGGTGCTGCGGTAGTCGGTGTCGTAGTAGTCGATGTTGTAGTACCGGTCCAGGTATGCCTTGATCGCCGCCGGACGGTCGGCGGACAGCTCGCCGAGGAAGGCGTCGAGGACGCCCGGGGCGATGCCCTCCGGGTTGGCGCCGGACCGGGGCAGAAAAGGCGGCAGAGGCGCCAGCAGTGCCGCGCCGCGGACCCGCCGCTGCCCGTACGTTCCCAGGTACCGGGTCAGTTCCCCCGTGCCGGAGCAGCAGCCGACGAGCACCGCATCCAGCAGATCCAGGACTTCCAGCAGTATGTTCAGGTCCGCGGCCAGCGTGTCGTAGTCGTAGCCCACCGTCGGCCGGCCGGAGTCGCCGCCGCCGCGCCGGTCGTAGCTGATGACGCGGTACCCGGCCATGAGCAGAGCCGCTTCCTGCTTCTCCCACGAGCGCCCGTCGGCGAGGTAGCCGTGGACCAGGACGACGGGCGGGCCCGCGCCGTGGTCCTCGTAGTGGATCCGGATGTCACCGGTGTTCTCCCGGCCGACCATGACATACGGCATCACGAACCCGCGTTCCATCGCGCGCAGAGGACAGCATCCATACACTCAACCCTGTGCCGCGCAGCGGCCGTCCGGTATCCGCAACCTGACTGCACACGGCTTTGCACGACCGGATCACCTTGGCTGTGTGCGGGCCGTATTCGGCCGAGTGAGGGTGGCGTTTCCGCGATGACCCGTAAGGACACCAACGTGATCGGGCGGCGGGAGGAGCTGTCCCTGCTGCGGGAACTGATCGCCCCGCCCCACAAGGAAAGCCACGTTCTGCTGCTCCTGGGCGATCCGGGTCTGGGCAAGACCGTCCTGCTGGCCGAAGCCACGCGCGAGGCCAAGGCGGCGGGGATGCGGGTGCTGGCGACCACCGGCAGGGAGTCGGAGCAGGACCTGGCGTTCGCCGGGCTGCACCAGCTGCTGCGCCCGGTGCTGGACCGCGTGGCCCGCCTGCCGACCCGCCAGGCCGAGGCGCTGCGCGGCGCGTTCGGGCTCTCCGACGACCCTGCGCCGCCCGACGCCCTGCTCACCGGGATCGCCGTACTCACCCTGCTGTCCGAGCTGTCCGACGAGCAGCCGCTGCTGGTGGCAGCCGACGACGCGCAATGGCTGGACCGTGCCTCCCTGGACGCGCTCGCCTTCGCCGCCCGGCGCCTCGAATCGGAGCAGCTCGTGCTGCTGGTCGGCGCCCGCGGGAACGTACCTCCCGCCGGTTTCGAGCGGGACCTGCCGCAGCTCCTGCTGCGACCGCTCACCCGGCCGGACGCAAGCCTGCTCCTGGACGCGCAACCGCGCCCGCCGCACGGTCGGCTGCGTGAACAGGTGCTGGCCCAGGCGGTCGGCAACCCACTGGCACTGATCGAGCTGGCCAGGGTGATCGCAACGGATCCCGACGCGGGGCGCCGATGGAACGCCGAACCGCTGCCCTTGACCGGGCAGCTGACCGCCCTCATGGCTGCCCAGTACGCCACTCTGCCCCCGGCGGCCCGATCCGCGCTGCTGCTCGCCGCGGCCGCCGACAGCCCGGACCTGACCACGGCGGTTACAGGTCTTTCCGCCGCCGCGCTCGCCCCGGCGGAAGCGGCGGGCCTGATCCGCTTGGACACGGCGGGCCTGCGGTTCGCCCATCCGCTCACCCGGTCGGCCATCTACCATGCCGCGCCCTTCGCCGAGCGGGCCGCGGCGCACCGACAGGTCGCCGACGCGCTCCGCGACCAGCCCGACCGCCACGCCTGGCACCTGGCGGCCGCCGCACTGGAACCCGAAGAGCACCTGGCAGCACTGCTCGAAGACAGCGCGGCCCAGGCACAGCGCCGCGGCGGTGCCGCCGCGGCGGCACGCGCCCTCGAACGCGCCGCCGAGCTCAGCCCCGGCGAACCCGACAAGGCCCGGCGACTACTGGCCGCCGCCGAACTCGCCCTGCCCACCGGACAGGCCGACTGGGTACGGGAACTGGCGGGCAAGGTACTCACGCTGACCTCCGCCCCGGACCTGCGCATCGCCGCCCGGCTGGACATCGGCTGGTCGCTGCTGTGGTCCAACCGCAACGCCGACGCGTTCGACACACTCCTGTCCGTCGCTGCCGAGGCATCCCCGAGGCTACCGGCAATCGCTTGGCAGGCTGTCTGGATGGCCGCCACGGTCGCCCACCAGACCGGACTCCCCGAGGTCTGCGCCAAGGCCCGTGCCGCCCTCGACTTGCTCGACTCCCGGGACGGGCCACCGCCGTCGGCCCAGGACCGGCCCTCCGGCCGCGCCGACGAGTACCGGATCTGGATCCGGGCCTGCACGGACCCGTTCGGTGAAAGAGCCGACATCGTCCCCCGCCTGCGGCGCACAGCGGCAGGACCCCTCGCGGACCCGGGAACGTTCGGCGCGGCGGCCTGGGTCCTGGACGAAACCGAACTGGCGGTCAGGGTGCTGCGCGAAGCCCTCAGCCGACTGCGCGCCCCGGGCGTCCGCGGCGCCAGCGGCGGCGTGCTGTCGGCACTGCAATGGGCATGCGTCGACAGCGGGCGCTGGGACGACGCACTCGCCGCCGCCCGAGAGGCGGGCGACATCGCCGCCGCCTACAAGATGGAAACCGTCGCGGGCTCGGCCGACCTCACCACGGCCATCGTGGCGGCCATGCGCGGCGAACACGACCAGGTGGCACCGCTGCTGGCCCGCGTGCGCGCCACCGTGGACACCTCCGAATACCGCGGGTTCGCCGCCAGGATCTGGCAGACGGCAGGTCTCGCCGCGCTGGCCCAGGGCAACTACGTGACCGCGTACGCGCAGCTCAGCCAACTCTTCGCCGCCGACGGCACACCCCTGCACCATCACTTCTCGTACCTCGCCGTCGCCGACCTCACCACTGCGGCGGTGCGCGCCGAACGGCACCTCGAAGCGCGTACGTTGCTGGAGCGCGCGCTGGCTCGCGTGGACCCCGCGCCCGGGCCGCGGCTGGAACAACTCACGGCCCGCGCCCGCGGACTGCTCGCCGAGCCCGACAGCGCCGAAGCCCACTTCGCCGCGCCCCTGGCCGATCCCACCGGAGACACGTGGCCGTTCGAACGGGCCCAGCTTCAGCTGGACTACGGGGAATGGATGCGCCGGCAGCGACGGATCAACGATGCCAAGCCCGTCCTCGTGACCGCCCTGGAAACGTTCCGCCGTCTGGGCGCGGCACCGTGGACCCACCGCGCGGAATCCGAGCTGCGTGCCTGCGGCGTAACGGTGCAAGCCCCGCAGGGCGCCCCGGGCGCGCTGGACGGCCTCACTGCTCAACAGCGCGAGATCGTCATCCTCGCCGGACACGGCCTGACCAACGGCGAGATCGCCGACCGATTGTTCCTGTCCCCCCGCACTGTCGCCTCACACTTGTACCGCTCCTATCCCAAGCTCGGCATCACCGGCCGTCACCAACTCCGCGACATCATCGACCAGCAGATCACACCACAAGCCAGCCGCTGAGCGGTCTCGGGAAGTCAACTCCCCATTGGGCAAGGGCTTCGGTGGGCCGAGGACCGGCCGGTGCCGGTCCTCGGCGCGGTGCCCGGCTCGGTGGTGCCGACGTGGCATCAGGGCCTCAGCCGGTGGCATTCCCGCCGCTGGTGGCCGCACGACAGCCCGGTTCAGCAAGTGGTCACCGCGCCGCGTAGGCGCCGCCGTTGACGTGGATCACCTGGCCGGTCAGGTGGCCGGAATCGGGCCGGCCGAGGAAGAAGATCGCCTCCGCGATCTCGTTCGGGGTGCCAGGCCGCCGGTTGAACGCGGCGGACACCCGTGCCGCGACCCACTCCTCGGACACCGTGCCGGCGAAGAACTCGGTGTCCAGAGTGACCCCCGGTGCCACAATGTTGGCAGTGATCCCGCGGGAACCCAGCGTCCTCGCGGTCTCGACGTTCCACGCCTCCAGGGCGGCCTTGGCCGCGCCGTACGAACCGGATCCCTGCTTGGCAGCCACCGAACCGACGGTGACTATACGTGCTCCGTCCGCCAACCGCGGCTTGAGCGCCTCAGTGACCAGGACCGTGGTGAGCACGTTGGCCTCGAAGTTCGCCCGCCACGCGTCGGCCACGCCGGCAAGGTCGCCTGCGGCGACGGGCGGACGGCGACGGTCGGCGTTGCCGCCGGCATTGTTGACCAACACGTCGATGGTGGTCGGCAACTGGTCGAGCGCCATCCGAACGGCGGCCGGGTCGGCGGCGTCGAACGCGGCGTGGGTCACCCCCAACCGCTTGGCGGTGGTGGCCAACACGTCACTACGTCGACCTGTGATCGTGACGTCGTGCCCGGTCTTGGCGAACAGTTCTGCGGTGGCGGCGCCGATGCCCGTCCCGCCACCAGTGATGATGACGCTGCGCCTCGTCGTAGGGGTCATGGGTCAGAAGTCTCGACTCTTCATGTTCGAGATGTCAACGGATATTCGAATATCCGGACTCATGTCGAAGTTGTGTATCCTGCCGTCCATGTCAACCAGTGCGAGGACCCGCACGGACGAGGTGCACGCTCGGCTGCGGGCCGACATCCTCGGCGGGCGCTTCGCGCCGGGCCAGCGGCTGAAGTTCACGCCGCTGTGCCAGGCCTACGAAGCCAGCGTCGGGCTGATCCGGGAGGTGCTCAGTCGGCTGGCCGAACAGGGACTGGTGCTGGCCAACCCGCAGGTTGGTTTCCAGGTCACGCCGATTTCCGTCGATGACCTACTCGATCTGACCCGGACGCGGACGGATATCGAGTGCCTGGCCCTGCGGCGTGGCACAGAGCGAGGCGACATGGCCTGGCGTACCCGGCTCGTTGCGACCCATTTCATCCTTGCCGACACGCCTCGCCGCGACGTGTCCGCTCCAACCCGCGTCGCCCCGGCATGGGAAGCCGCCCACGCGAACTTCCACGACGCCCTGCTCGCCGGGTGCGGCAGCCCTCGGCTCTACGCGATCGCGACGGCACTGCGGGACAGCGCCTGCCTCTACCGCCGCTGGTCGGAAGCGATCGACCCGTCCGACGCCGCGCGCGATCCGGCCCAGGAGCACGCCACCATCCTTCAGCACGCGATCAACGGCGACGCCGACTCCGCCGTTGCCGCGCTGACTGCGCACATCGAGCTGACCACCACGTTGATCGTGGCCTCGCGCGCCCCGTTGTGAGCCGGACTGCGGGGTTCCAGGTGATCTTCCTGACTAACGCACCGGAATGCGGCACCCTTGTCCCGCAGTCGTCACCCGTCTTAGCGTGGCAGATCGCTGCTCATGTTGCCCACACTCAGTGAGAACGCGCTCGTCTGACCGTTCGCGACGTCGGTCCCGGCTATCACAGAGTCCTGTTGTCTGCCGTCGCTGGCGATCGACCAGAACGTGAGTGTCGCTGTGGAATCGGTGAGCTCGCAGGTCTGAACGGCAGGCTGGAGTTCGGCGGTGTTGCCCTGGACCCGCAGATTCCATGTGCAGCCGTCCGGCGTGCGAGCGGCGACGGTCCCGTCACCGATCTTGGCGAACGCAACCGTTCCGGTCTCGGCCGAATACGTCACGCTCCCGCCGGGGCCGTATGTCGCCACGATGTTCTGCAACGTCTGTGGGTTCGCCGGGGCATACGTCCAGCCGCCGACGAACCGCTGCGTCGAGTCGTCGTCCCTCCCGGTCTTCGTGCGTGCGCCGTCCTGCAACACGAAGTCCCGATCTCCGGTGGGAAGGTGGCTGATCGCGGTGAGCGACTCGTTTTCGTGGTGCCCCGACACCCGCACCGTCCAGTCGGTGATCGTGTAGGCCGATCCGACGACATGGTTGAAGCAGCTCTGGGAGCCGGCCAGGTCCAGGGAGTCGGCCCGTACCTCGAAGTTCCAGGTGCAGCCCTGATCGGTGCGCCCCGTCACGCTTCCGTCGGCGTTGTCGGAGAACACGATCCAGCCGATCTGAGGTATCTCAACCGTCGGCTGGCCGCTGATCACGGCGATGTTGCGCATGGTCGTCCGGTTCGGCAGGTCGTAGTTCCAAGTGCCCAAGTACTTCGCCGGGTTGGAGCCGACTGGCGTGACCGCGTTCGCCTGGCTTGTCATGACGGCGCCGGGAACGGCGCCGACCAGCAGAGCGACGGCGAGCGAGGCGCGACGCAATGTACTGCGACGTCGCCTTTCCGGCTTCCGGGTGTATTGCACTTCGATACCTCCGGTCGATCTCAGTTCAGCTGATTTCTTCTAGAACAGGGCACGGCCCGCGACGGCTACCGTGCCGGGGTCGCCGGCGACGTCGATCTTCGTGATCAGGCCGTTCTCGACAGTCAGGACCATGACGGCGAACAGCTCCCGGCCGGCAAACGCGAGCATCGTCGCCTCGCCGCCGAGCGGGTGCGTCACCAGCGTGATCCGGTGCGCGTAGTGGCGGACCAGGAGTTCAGCAACGAGTCCGGCGCCGTGGTTGTCCTGGCGTGGGATCGGCGAATCGGTCCCGAAGTCGGCGACTCCCCACACTTGTGGATGGAGCACGACCAGCAGTGCCTCGATGTCGCCGTTTCCGCAGGCGGTGATGAACCGCTCGGTGACGAGCCGGTGTTCCGCCGACGCGACTGAGTCGAACACGGCGGCCGAGGCCGTGCGCGGCGGAACGGCGCCGATCTTCTGTCGGGCGCGGCGTGCCAGCTGGCGGCACGTCGGCGCAGGGCTGCCGAGGACTTCGGCGATATCGGCGAACGGCGTCTGGAAGACGTCGTGGAGGATGAACGCGACACGCTCGGCCGGGCTGAGCCGTTGCAGCACAAGCAGCAGCGCGAGCCGGACTTCGTCGTCGAGCGTGATCCGATCGGCAGGATCCACCGGTCGCGCACCGTCTTGCCGCCTGGCCGTTTCCACGACGTCGCCGTCGACCCGCTCGTGCCGCGACCGAGCTGAGCGGATCCGGTCCAGACACAGGCGACTGGTGACGACGGTCAACCACCCGCGTTCGTCGTCGATCGCTGCCGGCGATGTCTCCGCCAACCGGGAAAAGGCCTCCTGGACCGCGTCCTCGGACTCGCCGATGTCGCGGAGTATCCGGAACGCCAGGTCGATCAGGTAGCCGCGGTTGGCATGCCAGGCCTGGGTGAAGCGGTCTTCGGCGTTCGGTCGGGTCTCCGGAACGGCCATGGTCGCGATTCCTTCCTCGTTGCGGGGCGCTAGCGGATCGCCACTGGAGACAGGACGAGACGGGCGCCGGGAAAGTGACAGGATCGGCCAGCGCTGTCCGACAACCCAGGAAAGGGGCAGACCCAGGGAGGTTGGGGCTGGCGCCTGGAGCGTGGCCGGCATCTACGTGAAGCTGCGGTGGAGTCCAGTTGAGTGGTGTAACTGACGGCCACTCGGTGGTCCGTTAACAGGCTATGCAGTGAGGGCTGTTGGAGCGGTTTCGTCTCGGTTTCTCCCTCGACAAGGTCGAGACGGCGAACACGGGCATCGCCCGAGGCAATACCGCTAACCCAGATGCGGTACCCAGGCCTCTCCGAGATCGTCGCCGCGCTGACGAAGTGGGGGCCGGAGCGCGGTTTCGCCATGGAGAGCCTCGCAGCCGTCTACGTCATTTACCGTTTCCTGTCGTCGATCGCGGCACACCACCGGCGACGCGGTGCCACTGCCCCGCCCTTGGTCGTCCGGTGGGCCTCCCAGGGCGCGCTGTTACCCGGTGGAGCCGCGACGGCCGCGGTGCCGGGGGCAGCATGCGGACAGTGCGCATGACGCCGACGCCGGTGCGCTCCGCACCGGTCACTGAGCCTGGGGCAGTCCGGCGAAGTCGCGGGAGTCGGCGTCCAGGTCGGCGCGGGATGAGGTGATGATCCGGACCTCGCCGTCGGTGCGGGCCCGCAACACGGCACGAATTCGCTCGGCCCGCAGCGGCCCCATGTAGCGGAGCAGGTTCCCGGGGGCGACCCAGGCGGCTTCGGCGACCTCATCGTTCTGCAGGACCAGGGCGGCGCCGGTGGGCACGGTGCCCATGTCGAAGACGAACTGCACCCCGGGCATGTCGGTCACGCTGGTGCCGCCTGCGGTGATCCAGGAGATCGCGAGTAGTCGACCGGGCGGCAGGTGCAGGCCGGTCTCCTCCGCCAGCTCGCGGCGCACAGCGTCCTGCGGGCTCTCCCCGGCCTCGATCACCCCGCCGGGCGGACCGAACGGAGCCCGGTTGTGGCACTTGACCAGCAGCACCCTGTCCATGGAGTCGGTGACCACCGCGCACGCGGCCGAGAAGGCCCGCGGGAGCTCCGCCAGGAAGCTTGCCCGCTGGGCTGGCATCTGCACCCGGGCCAGGGCTCGGCGTACGCCCTCGCGCAGCCGCTCGTCCTCCACGGTCTCCAGGGGGCGCCAATCGGTGCCGTGGACTTCGTCGGCCTGCAGGCGGAAGTCGGTGCGCTCGGTGGTCAGCAGGAAGCAGAAGTCCAGGTGCAGGTGGTCGAGCTCGCCCCGGGTCTCGCGGCCCGGGATCGAGAACACGTCGATGTGCACCGGGACGTCCAGCAGCCACACCAGGTCCTCGGGCGCCAGGCCGAGCTCCTCGTCCAGCTCCCGCAGCACCGCCCCGGCCAGCGACTCGTCCTGCGGCTCCAGATGTCCGCCGGCAGCCGGCAGCCACTTGCCGCTGGCGACGTGCGCGATGTAGAGGACCTGACCGTCCGGGTTCAGTACCACGGCGCTGGCCGTCGCATGCCCGCGCCACTCGCGGCGGTCCGTCAGGTCCACGCCCTGGTCCAGCAGTTCCAGCAGCGGCCCCACGAACTCGCGCTGGTCGGGGCGGGACGCGAGGTAGCGGGACGCCGTCCGGCGCAGGTGATCCGCAGTGATGGTCACGGGCGAACTCTCCTTGCTGTCTGTGGTGGGACCGAGACTTTCAGGTACCGCTGACACAGCGTCACCCGTCCGTGTCACCGGCCAGTCCCGAAGGGCCCGCCGGTTGTCATGCTGTGCGTCCGAGCGCATTCGGGGCGGTCTTGGTACTCGGGGGCGTGATGGTCGGCAGCCTGGGCGGCGCGCTCCTGGCAGGCGCGGCGGTGGGCGTAGGCGTTCCGGCCCTGCTTCGCCTCTCCCCGCCCGGGGCAGGACCGGAGTCGAGGGGGCCGGTGACCTGGGCCTGAGCCTCCACGCGTAGCATTCGTGATCATGGTCTATGCGAACAATGGCGTTCGATTGCCTCGGGGGCGGATGTCCTCGCGCGGATTCGCGTGGGAGGCGCGGCTGTCATGAGGCTCATATCCGCTTTCCTTCCGATCTGGTTGCTGGCCACGGCCGGCTACGGTGCCCGGCGTCACGGCCTCCTTGGGGACGACGCGGCGCCGGTCCTGGGCCGCTTCGTCTTCCATATGGCGATGCCGGCCGCGCTCTTCCTCACGATGTCCGCGACACCGCTGTCGCGCATGTCCGTCCTGCCGCTGCTGGCCTTCACCGCCAGCACTGCTGCCGTGGTCGGGCTGAGCTGGCTGGCTGTCAGCCGCTGGTTCGGCCGCCCGGCCGCGGAGCGGCCCATCTGGGGCATGACCGCGGGGTATGTGAACTCCGCGAACCTCGGGATCCCGGTGGCCCAGCAGGTGCTGGGATCGGTGTCGTTCCTCGCCGAGGTTGTGCTGGTACAGAACCTCCTCGTCACTCCCGTCATCCTGATCGCCCTGGACCGGGCGGGCGACCCGCAGGGGCGGATCCGGATGCGCCGTATCGCCTCCCTGCCGCTGCGCAACCCGGTCATCCTGGGCTCGGCGCTGGGTGTGGTTTGGTCGGTCTGGAGGCTGCCGGTCCCACCGACGGCCCACGCCACGCTGGCCCTGCTGGGAGCGGCCGCCGTGCCCGTCGGACTGGTCGCGCTCGGCGCGTCGCTGCACGGCGCGCCGCCCGACGGGCAGCCCCAGCCGCTGCCCGAAGCGGCACGGTCGGCCGACCGGGAGCTGGCGGCGGTGGCGGCGCTCAAACTGGTCGGGCAGCCGCTGCTGGCCCTGGTCATCGGACTGGCCCTGCACCTGACCCATGTCCAACTGCTGACGGTGGTGGTGTGCGCGGGACTGCCGACAGCGCAGAACACCTTCGTATTCGCCCAGGAGTACGGCGTGGGTCAGGCCCTGGCCAACCGCGGCGTGGCCGTCACCACCGCACTGTCCCTGGCCACCCTGGCCGCTGCGGCCGCTCTGCTTGGCCGCTGATCCCCAGTCGGGAGCAATGGCGTTCCCGGGCTTGCCGTTTGCGCTCCTATCCGCAGCTCACAGCTGCAGCCGTAGATGCGGCCGGCTGGCTGGTCCGGCGGGGTCTGGTGCCGCCCGCGACATCGTCGTCGGAGCGGCGGCCGATACGGTGGGTCGCGGCGCCCGCCCGCCCGATGTCGAGGAAGTCACGGCTGACGCCGACCGGGAGTCCGTCCATGACGGGGCTCACAGGACCGCGACCGGGTTGACGGGCGAGCCGGTGCCGCCGGGGACGTTCAGCAGCGAAGCCGCGTCCCGCAGCTGAGTGATCCGATCGGTCGGCCACGCCGCCCCGGACTGCCGATCAGTGTGGCAGGGCGCCCGCCTGCCACGATAGTTTCGTACCGTGCATCGGACGGTCGGCGTGGGAAGCCGAGGGTCCTCGCCGAGACGGAGGAGTCGGTCATGCGCGAGCCTGTGGACCCCGAGCTCTACGCGCGGATGCGCGCCATCGCGACAGAGCTATGGCCCCTGGCCGACCATCTGGAGGGATTCTGGGGCGTGGAGATCGGCGCAGCCGGCCCCTTCGTCATGATGAGCCCCGTCGGGCGGCACGAGTCGATCGTGTACCGCGTCGTGCGCCAGCTGGAGGAGCAGATCCCGCGCACCCATCCCGCAACCGATGTCATCGCCCAGTCCGGCGCCGAGATCGAAGACCCCTCGATCGGTCGAATGCGCAGGCCGGACGCGGTCGTCGTACCTCTCCGCATCCTGGACGAGTCGGAAGGGACCGTCGACGCTGCACAGATCCTGGCCGTCGTGGAAGTGGTCTCAAAGAACAATCCGGACAACGACTACATCGAGAAGGTCTCCGACTACCCGGCGATGGGCATCCCGCTGTACCTGCTCGTCGACCCCCGCAAAGGCGTGATCTTCACCTACGAGAACATCCTGCCCGGCCCCGACGGCCCCCGGTACGACCGCATCAAGGAATACGCGTTCGGAGACGACGTACCACTGGGCCCGTGGCTCATCACCACCTCGGACTTCAAACGCTACGCGTGACACTGACACGGTCAATGTCACGCGTTCGGCCGGGCTGGGTGTGGCAGTGGCCAGCAGGTCGTCGATGCGCCGTGCCAGTGCATTCAGTATTTATCGGCGAACCAGGGCAATCCAGGCGGGATTTGTCGGCGAACCAGGGCAATCCAGGCGGGCCAAGCAAGATCTTCGGCAGTCTCCTAGCCGACCTGGCCGGGGTGACCGGACCAGCGGGCCGCAGAGCGGCGCAGCGCCGCGAGGATGGCGGCGAGCACGGGGTCGGCCTCGGAGCCGGTTCTGACCGCGGCGAAGATGTTGCGGGTCGGGGCCGGGCCGGCGGTCCGACCCAGGACCAAGCCGGGGCGGTGCAGCGGCTGGACGATGCGGGGGATCAGAGCGATGCCGACCCCCGCCCCGACGAGCGCGGCCACCGACCGCCAGTCGCAGCCACCTGCTCGGCCCACGGGCGCAGCACCACCAGCGCCACCCCGCCCGGCGCCGGGTGCGGGCCCAGCACCCGGCGCGGGGCGCGGTGCTCGCCGGCCAGCAGCGCGCGCACCTGGGCCGGGTGCGGGGCGCCGGCCGGCCGGCTCACGCCGGGGCCGTGGCGGTGAGCAGATGCGCGACGTGAACCGCCGGGTCCAGCCGCACATAGTTGTGCTCGCCCCAGGTGAACACCTGCCCGGACAAGGCGTCGTGGACCTGGACCTGGCTGCCCGGCTCAAGGCCCAGCGCGGCCAGGTCCAGGCGGACCCAGCCCTCCTGGGTACCGGACGGGTCCAAGTTGATGACCGCCACCACCCAATCCGCGCCCCCGGGCCCCAAGGTGTGTTTGGACAAACACAGCAGGGCGTCGTTGTCGGTGGGGTGCAGGGCCAGGTTGCGCAGCTGCTGCAGCGCCGGATGCGCGCGCCGCAGCCGGTTCAGGTCCCCGATCAGCGGCGCCAAACTCGCCCCGCTCGCCTCGGCCCTGCGCCAGTCGCGGGGCCGGTACTGGTACTTCTCGGACTGCGCGTAGTCCTGCGAACCGGCCGCGGCCGCAGTGTTCTCGCACAGCTCGAAGCCCGCGTAGACCCCCCAACTGGGGCCGGCGGTGGCGGCCAGAACAGCGCGGATCGCGAACGCGGCCCGCGGAGCATCGCGCAGATGGTCGGGCAGGATGTCCGGGGTGTTCACGAACAGGTTCGGCCGCAGGTACGCCGCACTGGCCGCGCCCGCGGTACCCGGGCTGCCGTCGGCCTGCTGGGGGCCCGGCAGCCCGGCCAGCTCGGCCAGGTACCCGGTCAGCTCCGCCTTGGTCTCGCGCCAGGTGAAATAGCTGTAGGACTGGTGGAACCCGGCCCGGGCCAGGGCCAGCATCATCGCCGGGCGGGTGAACGCCTCGGCCAGGAACAGCACGTCCGGGTCGGTGGCGTGGACCGCGGCGATCAACTGCTCCCAGAAGAACACCGGCTTGGTGTGGGGATTGTCCACCCGGAAGATCCGCACCCCGTGGTCCATCCAGTGCCGCAGCACCCGCAGGCTCTCGGCCAACAGCCCGGCCGGGTCGGCTTCGAAGTCGATGGGGTAGATGTCCTCGTACTTCTTCGGCGGATTCTGCGCATAGGCGATGGTGCCGTCCAACTGCTGGTGGAACCACTGCGGATGTGCGGTCACCCACGGGTGGTCCGGGGAGCACTGCAGGGCGAAGTCCAGCGCCACCTCCAGCCCCAACGCGTCGGCGGTGGCCACGAAGTAGTCGAAGTCCTCCACCGTGCCCAAGTCCGGGTGCACCGCGTCGTGCCCGCCCGCCGCGGCGCCGATCGCCCACGGCGAGCCCGGGTCGCCGGGCGCGGCGGTGGTGGTGTTGCCCGGGCCCTTGCGCCCGCTCGTGCCGATCGGATGGATCGGCGGCAGGTAGACAACGTCGAAACCCATCTCGGCGACCGCCGCCAGGCGAGCGGCGGCGGTGCGCAGCGTGCCTGAACGCGCCGGACCGCCGTCGGCAGGCTCCAGCACCGCACCCTCGGAACGGGGAAAGAACTCGTACCACGACCCGTACAGGGCCCGCGGGCGGTCCACCCGCAACGGCAGCGGCGCCGAAGCGGTGCGCTGCTCACGCAGCGGGTGCGCGGCCAAAGCGGCGGTCACCGGCGGGTCCAAAGCCGCGGCCAGCCGTGCGGCCGGAGCCAACGCCCGGTCTCCCAACGCCGCCCGCACGCGCGCCAATACCGTGCGCTGCGGACCAGTCAACGGCCCCTCACCCCCCGCCTCCCCCACCCCATCCACCCACACACCGGAATCAGCACCGCCAACGCCAACGGCACCGGCATCGAGGTGGGCGTCGGGGTCGGCGTCGGCGTCGGCGTGGGGGTAGGGAGCGGCGTGGGCGGTGACGCGGTCCAGCAGAGCCACGCCCTCGGCGAAGACCAGTTCCAGATCCACTCCGGCCGGGACCTTGGCCACCGCCGCACGGCGCCAGGTGGCCACCGGATCGCTCCACGCCTCGATCCAGTAGGTGAAGTCGCCCTGATCGCCCACCGCCAGCCGCGCGGTAAACCAGTCGGTACCCGGGCCGCTCTCGGCCATCGCGATACGCCGCGCCCCGGTGCCGTCCCGGCGCACCAGCACCAGGTCGGCAGCCACCGTCTGGTGCCCCTCGCGGAACACCGTCGCGGACACCTCGAAACCCTCGCCGGGCACCGCACGCGCCGGACGCGTCCCACCCGCCACCACCGGACACACATCGCTGATCTGCAACCGCCCCGACCACACGGGCTCAGGCCACCCCCCTCCCCCACCCAGCCCACCCACAACCCCAACCGGGGACGCAGCGGCGGGCGGAGTGGGGGGCGCAGTAGTGGGGGGCATCGGGGGCGTAGCAGTCGTGGGGGGCGCGGCGGCGGCTGAGGCGGTGCGGCCGGCGCTGGACGAGTGGGTCGCGGTGCTCTTCACGGGCCTTGCCTCCAGGGATGCGGACGTGACGGACAGACAAAGACCGGCCCCCGGAACGGCTGGGACCGGAGCGCTCAGTCCCGGCGCCGGCGGCTGGCCGGAACCACCGGAGAGCGCCCCGGTATCCCCGGGGTCGCACGGCCGGGTCCGGCTCTCAGGTCCCCCGCCCGCCCCGCCAGGTCTCGGGTGGCCCGGGGGCGGGGGTGGGGTGGTGGGGGGTCAGGTGGCGGTGGGCAGGCGGTTCAGGGCGCGGGCGGTGAGGACGGCGGTCAGGTGGGCCAGGTACTCCGCCGAGGCCCCGGGCCGGGCCACGAAGGTGTCCGCGGGCAGGGCCCGCATCGCAGCGCGGATCTGCTGGACGGTACCCGCGCTGCCTTCCAGCGCGGCCTCGGCCTCCGCCAGCCGCAGCGCGGTCGCGGTCGATCCGCAGGCCGCGATCCGCAGCCCGAACACGGTGCCCTCGCCGTGGCGGCGGCCGTGGACGGCCACCGCGCACAGCGGGTAGCGCGTCGCGCGTACCGGGATCTTCTCGAATGCGGAGGAGGCGCCACGGTCGGGGGCCGGCACTTCCAGATGGGTCACCAGCAGCCGCCGCGCGCTGGTGTCGGCGACCATGCGGGCGAAGTCAGCGGCCGGCACGGTCCGCGCCCCGGCCGCGTCGCGGACCGCGACCTGGGCCCCGGCCGCGATCGCGGCCACGGCCAGATCGGTCGGACGTCCCGGCGCGGCCAGGTTGCCGGCCGCGGTGCCGCGGTTGCGCACCTGCGGGTCGCCGTTGGCGGCGGCGGCCTGGGCCAGGGCTGGGTGGGCGGCGCGGACCCGCGGGTCGCCGGCCAGGTCGGCCAGCAGCGTCAGCGCCCCGATACGCAGGCCGCCGCCGGGCATCGTGGTCACACGCGCCAGGCCCGGCAGACGGCCGATGTCGATCAGCAGGGCGGCCCGGTCCGCGCCGGTCTGCAGATCCACCAGCAGGCTCTGTCCCCCGGCCAGCAATCGCGCCCCGGGGTTGGCCGCCAGCAACTCCACCACCTGGGCCGCGCCGGCGGGCACCGCGTACGCGAACGGCGTGGTGATCATCGGATCGCTCCCTGCTGCACCTGAGCCCGCACGTGCCCCTGCGGGTCGTGGGGGGCCTGGGGGTCCTGCGGGTCATCGGGGTCCTGGTCGCGCTGGTTCAGCCGCCGCCAGACCTTCTCTGCGGTGAACGGCATGTCGATGTGGGTTACCCCGTGGTCCTTCAGCGCGTCGCACACCGCGTTGGCCACCGCCGCAGCCGGCGGCACGGTGGCGATCTCGCCGGCGCCCTTGAGGCCCAACGCGTTGTGCGGCGAGGGCGTCACCGTGCGGTCCAGCTCGAAGAACGGCACGTCCACCGCCCGCGGCAGGGCGTAGTCGCGTAGGTCCGCCGAGATCAGGCGGCCCTGCTCGTCGTAGATGGCGGCCTCCATCAACGCCTGGCCCAACCCGTGCACGATGCTGCCCTCGATCTGCCCGGTCACCACCAGCGGATTGCCCACCGTGCCGGCGTCGTTGACCGCGATGTAGCGCACCACCTCGACCTGCCCGGTGTCCTGGTCGACCTCCACGACCGCCACATGGACCCCGAAGGGGTAGTTGAAGTCCGGAGGGTCGAAGTACGCGGTCTCATCCAACGCCGGCTCGATCTCCCGCGGCAGGTCCCAGCCATACCACAGGGCCATCGCCATCTCCGCGAACGTCTTGACCTTGTCCGGGTCCCCCGGCACCGACACCACACCGTTCGCATACACCACCTCGGTCTCCTTGACCGCGAACATGTGCGCTGCCGCCTTGCGGATCTTGTCCTTGACCTTGCCCGCCGCCAACGCCACCGCCGGCCCGCCGACACTGTAGGAGCGGCTGCCGTACGTGCCCTGCCCGTAGGGCGCCTTGGTGGTGTCCGAGTGCAGCACCTGCACCGTGGCCGGGTCGATGCCCAACTCCTCGGCGGCGATCTGCCCGAACGTGGTCTCGTGGCTCTGCCCGGTGGACGCCGAACCGATGATCACGGTGACCTCACCGGTGGGATGCACCCGGATGTTCGCGCTCTCCCACGTGCCCCCGAGCATGCCCTCCTTCGACATCCGGGTCGAGGGACCCACCCCGCAGATCGCCACGAAACAGCCCAGGCCCACCCCCAGCAGCTTGCCGCGCGCAAGCGCCTCCACCCGCGCGGCCTCGATCTCGCCGTAACGGGCCAGCTCCAACGCCCGGTCCAGCGCCGGCTCGTAGTTGCCCGAGTCGTACGTCCAGCCCAGGCCGTTGTCGTAGGGGAACGCATCGGGCGGCACCAGGTTGATCCGGCGCACCTCGGCTGGGTCCATGCCGATGGTGGCCGCGAACCGGTCCACCAGCCGCTCCACCAGAAAGGTAGCCTCCGCACGCCCCGAACCGCGCTGCGCGCCCAGCGGCACAGTGTTGGTGAACGCCGCATACACCTCGCAGAACGCGTGCTCGATGCGGTACATGCCGCTGATCGAGCGGCCCATCAACGCGGTGGCCACCCCCGGCCCGATCGTGGAGGGATACCCGCCCAGGTTCGCGTAACTGGTGCACCGCAACGCGGTGATACGCCCGTCCCGGGTACCGGCGATGGTGCCGTGCTGGCGGTGGTCACGGCCCTGGACGGTGGAATTCATCAGCCCGGTGCGGGTGTCGACCCACTTGACCGGCCGCCCCAACTCCTTGGCCAGCACAAGCACCAACGGCATGTCCGGATACAAGTAGCCCTTGGTGCCGAAACTGCCCCCCACCGTCGGCGCGATCACCCGTAGCTTGTTGAACTCGATCCCCAACACCAACGCCGCCAGCAGGAACCGGTGGTTGTGCGGAGACTGCGTGGTGGCCCACAGCGTGTACTCGCCCGAGACCGCGTCGAAACTGCCCACCGCCGCGCGCGGCTCCATCGGGTTGTTGATGGTGCGCTGGTTGTACAAGTCCAACTCCACCACCACCGGCGCCGCCGCAAGCGCCCGATCGGTACCCTCCCGGTCACCACACGTCCAGTACGCGTTCAGGTTGTTCGGCACCGCCTCGTGCAACTGCGGAGCCCCAGCGGCCACCGCCTCATCCGCGCGCACCACCGCCGGCAGCACCTGGTAGTCCACCCGGACCGCCGCCAGCGCCGCACGGGCCTGCGCGGGCGTCTCCGCCACCACCGCCACCAACGGATCCCCCACATGGCGAACCCGGTCCCCGGCCAACACCGGCCGTGCACCAGGCACCCCGTAGGGATGCGGAGGGAAATGACTCTCCGCGCCACCGGGAATCCACACACACGGCAACGGCATCACCTTGCCCTCCAAGTCCGCCGCGGTCACCACCCGCAACACCCCGGGCATCGCTGCCGCCACCGCCGTATCGATCCCACGCACCAGTGCATGCGCGTGCTCACTACCCAGCAACGCCATATGAGCCATACCAGGCAAAGACAAGTCAGCCGTATACACAGCCTCCCCGCGCAACAACGCGGGATCTTCGCGAGCCGGCAGCGCCGCACCCAAGATCTTGGAATCCACCGTGATCCTCCTCCATCACCTCACTCAGCCTCAGACAGCCACGGACACGGCAGCGCAACCAGCACAAACCACACCCGCACCACCAACAGCGGGGGCAGGGGCAGGGGCAGGGGCAGCGGCGGCGGGAACAGCAACTGCAACGTCCAGGCCGATGCCAACGACGCCGTCAGCAACAGGTGCGGCAGCCGCGGGCGCACCGGCGGGTACGGCAGCGCCATCGGTGCCGTCGGCGCTGGGGGCGACAGGATCGGGCGCGTCGCTGCCGTCGGCGGCGGGCGCGGCAGGATCGGAAACACCGCCGACCGGCACGAGGTCAGCCGCGGCACCCGTACCCGGCCCGCCTGGCACAACACCCCCGGCGCCGACACGCTGAACCGCGCGCACCACACTCTGGTAACCCGTGCACCGGCACAGGTTCCCCGTCAACCACGAACGCACCTCACCCTCCTGGGGCTGCGGACAACGCTCCAGCAACTCCGAGAGCGCCATCACCATCCCCGGCGTGCAGAACCCACACTGCGTGCCGTGCTCCAACCGCAACGACTCCTGCAACGCAGTCAACTCCCCAGGCGCGCCCACCCCCTCGATCGTGGTCACCACCTGCCCGTCCGCCTGCACCGCCAACATCAAGCAACTCTTGACCGAACGGCCTCCCACCTGCACCACACACGAACCACACTGACCCGTGTCACACCCCACCTTCGTCCCGGTCAACCCCCGATCCTCACGCAGGAACTCCACCAAAAGACGCTCCACCCCAACCCGGACATCCACCCCGGCCCCGTTCAACTCCATCGAGATCTCCACAACAGGTCCTTCCTCCTCCAAAGACGCCGAGTCCACGGACGCCACCAGACGCGACACCCGCCCAACACAACACAGCTCGATGGTGCGGGTGCGATGGTGCGGTGCGGGTTAGTGTGGGGCGTCGGCGCGCAGCGCCGCGTGTGCCTGTTCGGCGGTCAGCGGGTGGTTGTAGACCGCGCTGCCGGGCTGCTGGCGCACACTGCCGCCGTGCAGCGCGCCGGTGTCGACCACCACGAAGCCCAACGACTCGATCAGCGTGGCGACCTGGTCCTTGGCCGCCTGGTCGTCACCGGCCACATAGTGCGCCAGCCGCGCATCGCCGCTGCGCATCGCCGAGGCGCCCAGAGTCTTGAAGTTCATCGTGTTCAGCGCCTTGACCACCCGCGCCCCCGGATACCAGGCCGCCACCAACTCACTGGAACTGGGCCCGGCCCCGGCACCCCGGCCGCCGCCCGCTCCGTAGGCGTTGGTCGCGTCCACCAACACCTTTCCCGCCACCGCATCTGCCGCGAACAGATCCTTGACCTGCCCGAATGGCACCATCAACACCACCAGGTCACCCTCACGCGCCGCCGCCTCAGCCTCCCGGGCCTCGGCCGCCGGGCCCAACTCGGCCACCAGGGGCGCCAATGACTGCGGACCACGTGCGTTGGCCAGCAACACCTGATGACCCGCACCGACCAGCAAACGAGCCAACACCGACCCGATATGACCGGTACCGACAATCGAAACCTTCATGAGACAAGCCCCTTCCTCGGGCGGCGCGTCACAGACCCGCCCCCACCCCCACGCCCCTCCTTCGAGGGCCACGGCAGCCGAGACGACACACACGAACGAACAGCGAACCGTCAAACAACAACCAAACCAACTACAACAAGCCAGGTCGCGGCGGGATCAACCAGACCGGGACACAGCGGACCAGCATCCACTCCGAGTCGGATGCGAGTCCGGGTCGAGGGTGAGTCGGGGTCGAGGGTGAGTTGGCGTCAGTCGGGCCGGGGGTGATGCGGCACCGGGACCGGGGTGGTGCGGGGTGGTGCGGGTGAGGTCAGGACAGGTCGACCCACACGGACTTGAGCTGGGTGTAGTTCTCCAGCACCTCCGAGCCGCTCTCGCGCCCAAAGCCCGAGGCCTTGTAGCCGCCGAACGGGGTGGTGGTGTCGAACTGGTTATAGGTGTTGATCCACACCGTTCCCGCCTTCAGCCCCGCGGCCACCCGGTGCGCCTTCTTGATGTCGCGGGTATGCACCCCCGACGCCAAGCCGAACGCAGTCCCGTTGGCGATCTGCAGAGCCTGCTCCTCGGTATCGAACGGGATCACGCACAACACCGGCCCGAAGATCTCCTCCTGGGCGATCCGCATCGCGTTGTCCACATCCGCGAAAATCGTCGGCAGGTAGTACAGACCCCCGTCGGGCGTGGCGGTGGGATGGAACGGGCGCCCGCCGGCCACCAGCTTCGCCCCCTCGCTCTGCCCGATCTCTACATACGAGGACACCTTCTCGAACTGCCCACGATGCGCCAACGGCCCGAAAAACGTGGCCGGGTCCAGCGGGTCACCGGGCACCACCGCCACCGCCTGCGCCACCAACGCTTCCAACACCTGGTCATAGACCTCACGCTGGACCAGCAGACGTGAACCGGCCGTGCAGATCTCACCCTTGTTGTAGAAGATCCCGAAAAACGCGTGCTGGACCGCCGCATCCAGATCCGCGTCCGCGAAAATAATGTTGGGGGACTTCCCCCCCAACTCCATCGTCGTCTTCTTCAACGTATCCGCGGACTTGCGAATGATCGACTTACCCACCTCGGTTGACCCCGTGAACGCGATCTTGTCGATACCCGGATGCACCACCAAGGCCTCACCCAACTCCACCCCCGGCCCGGTCAACACGTTCATCACCCCATCGGGAAACCCTGCCTCCGCGAACAGCTCCGCCATCTTCAACGCCGTCAACGGCGTCGCCGGGGACGGCTTGTGAATCACCGTGTTACCCGCCGCCAACGCAGGAGCGATCTTCGTCAACGACAGCAACAACGGAAAGTTGAACGGAGTGATCGGCGCCACCACCCCCAACGGCTCACGCAACGTGTAGTTCAACGTACCCGTCGCCGCCCCACGCACCGACCCGTCAAGACGCGCCACCGCACCCGCGAAGTAATGCAGGATCTGCGAAGCGATCGGCGCGTCCACCGTCGAGGAGAACATGATCGGCTTACCCATGTCCACACTCTCCAGATACGCCAACTCCCCCTGGTCACGCTCCGCCAACTCCGCCACCCGAGTCAACAACCGCGCTCGCGCATGCACATCCAACCGCGGCCACGGACCCTCAGTGAACGCGGCCCGCGCCGCAGCCACCGCCGCATCCACATCCACCGCAGTAGCCTGCGCCACCTGCGTAATCTCCGACCCGTCAGCCGGATTCACCGTCGCCCGAGTGGAACCATCACTCGCATCGCGCCACCCACCCGCGATGAACAACTTACCCTGCGGAACCCTCGGAGCCACGGCCTTCGTCGCCTGCGACATAACAACGAACCTTCCTCGTCAAATCCGCCGACAGCACTCACACAACCACCGACGGAAAACGGAAAACTAAAACCGGACGACCCACCTCAACCTCATCCACCAAGAATCCGAGCAGGACCAGCAAATCTGCCGGGTCCACCAGGTCCAGCGGTCGAGCGGTCAGGCAGGTCCAGCGCGACGAGCGGGCGAACGGTCAAGGCCGGCGGGCCGTTCCCCGGACGCCACGGAACCCCTGCGCGGTGTCCGCACCGGCCCAGGGAACCGGCCCTGCGTACACGGACCCCGAACCCGCACAACCCGAGGCGCCCACACCGAGTCCAACACGGATCCCCGCGCACACCGACCCCCCGCCCGCGAAACACCACACACTGCGTCAGGTCGCGCCAACAACCGGAACTCCCCCAGCCCACCCCTCCTCCCCCGCCCCCGCTCCGGGTCGGCAAAACCACGACACCGCGCACAGGGGGAGGGCACTACGTGGCCCTCTACACGCACACCCTCGGCGAGCCCGCTACCCGGCGTGCGGATCCCAAAGGGGGGCCGATATCGGCGTACAGGAGCCGATCATGGGCCGCGACCTGCCCGAGAGGCGCCTGGACTTGCCCGTGAAACTCGCTCCGGGACGGCTGTGAGGCCGCTCAGCACCAAGCCGCCCCGGAGCCCAATCCGCCGATCGGAGGGACATCATGGCGGCGAACCCGCCCGCTGCGCCAGAGCCGTGCATGCAGCGCGGAACAGCCGAGGCTGCCACCAGCTGATGGCACAGTCCACCATGGCGTGTCGGGCGCAGTTCCAGGCCAATGCCGACCGGGACGCACGCCGGTGCACGCGGCGCGCCCGCACACCACCGGAGAGCGGCTAACCCATGGTCACGACCAAGCCGTCCGTGAACTCGATCGTGCATCGTCCTCTCGCGGTAGTCGGCTCACATGACGCTTGGGGATTGCCACGTGCGTCCAGGCTCACGTCGATGTTGTAGTCCGCGTCCCTGCCCTGGTAGGTCGCGGTCGAGTGCTCGGAGAAGGTGACGACGGAGGTCCATTGGAACGGCAGGTCTTCGGCGAACGTGGCGTTTCCCGTGTGCGACAGCAGGTGCACCGTGTCGAATCCGGTCCGAATCGCCACTACCTTCTCGGCTGGCGGAAGTGTGACGCCGAGGCCGGGGGCCGCGTTGGTTCCGTCACCCGAGCCGACGATGTTGTCGTGACCGGCGTTGAAGATGTCCCCACCAGCGAGCTGGTTGCTGTTGCCGAAGATCATGACCTGGCCGGCCCCGGGGTCCGCAATCGCGGTTCCGGGCAGGCAGGACACGCCGAGCACAGTGAGCAGAACGGCCGCGCGCTTCATGCTGCGATTCACGTTGATCCCCTTTTTGGCTAGGTCAGGGCGAGGGTAGGTTCCACACTGGCGCAGGCTGGGGATCTTGGGCCGGTCGCGGCGTGTTGACCGGCATCCCGCCTACTGGGGCCGCCGCAGGCTGGATCTGAAGCCCTCGCCGTCTCCCCCGTCGGCGGCGCTTCACCACGCTTCGAGACGTGAACCCGGCACGGCCCGTGGCGTGCGTACCAGTGCGATCCGCCCCACACTGAAGCTATGGAAGAGCACGGCAAGACAACCATGGAAGCCCGGTTCAAAGCTGCGACCGATGCTGCCGTAAAGCGCATCAGGGTCTGGCACGAGGCCGAGGTCTACTTCATCGAGGCTCAGAAGATCGACGATCGAGACCCCCAGCTCCAGACGTCCGCCACGGTTCGGTTCGAGGGGGCATGGCTCCACCTGAAGCTGGACGAGGATCAGTCGAAGGTCGTCACGGTTCCGGCCCACAGGGTCAGCCGGGTCGAGTGGACCGGGCCCTGAGGCTTCCGCCAGGGTGAACGCGCGGCCGACGGGCCGGTGTCAGATCTCGACATGCCTGTTCGGCGGGCGGTCGGACCGGGCGGGTCGGTGGTCAGGACTTCGAAGCGACCGGGCTCACCGCATGGGGCTCATCCCGTCGCTGTTGGACGTCCCAATGGGCAGGTCAAGTCGGCTCGCAGCAGACCTTGCGCGTCAACGCTCACCACTCGCCTGCGGACCAGGTGCCAAGATCTGGTCGAGTACGTTCCTGACCGCGACCAGCGCTACCACCTCCATCTGCACGGAAGTCCGCACTGCGACTTGTCGCCATATGTCGGCGGCCTGGCTCTCGTGTGCGGCGCTCTGCCTGCTGCCCTCAATGAAGAGCTGTTCGGCTCGGCTGTGCGCCCACTCGCGGGCCCTTCGGATGCGCTCCAGCAGTTCGTCTGCATCGGCCATGCCAACAGGCTCACCCACGCGCGCTGCTCCCGCCACTGCTGGCCTTGTTCGAGGCTCCTCGCACAGAGAGACCCGTCTGAGCAGGAGGTGCGCCGCACCGATCCCGGAGTGAGGCTGATGGCATGACCACACCGCCGAACGCCGCAGCAGCACCCGTCCACATCTCGCAGTTCTTCCCCGAGGGCCGGTTCCGGCAGGTCCGGATCGTCCGCCATGACGGCGTGGAGCTCACCGAGCCCTGCGCCACCCAGGCCCAGTTCGAGGCACTCGTCGAGCAGTACCGGCCCGGCACTGACCTTCACGATCCCGCGCAGGTCTACTGGGTTGACCGGCCCGGGGAATGGTCCGGGCTCTGAACGGCGCGGATACGTCTGCCGCAGCCGTAACCGTCGTGGCTATCAGGGTCGGCCTCATATCGAGGATCGAACAACGAAATCAGTAGCAGAGTGGCAATGTCTCAACCGAATCCCTTGACGGATGATGCCCGCCCAGGCACAGTTTGCGGCATCTCCAATCGCAGCGATCACGGAGCAGCCGCCCTGAACCGAGACGGAACCAGACGTGGGGTACCCGATGAATGCGGACCTTTTCAAGACCGCCCACGACCATCCCCCGCCTGTGCCCGCTCGGGTGGCGACGGCCGCTGACGTTGACGCGATCGTCGCTGCTATGACCACCGCGTTCTTCGACGACCCGATGTGGGGTCCGGCCTTCCCGGACATCGACCGTCGCGCACAGCAGGCGTCGGCGTTGTGGCGACTAGCCGTCACGTCGTCGCTGCGGTACCCCTGGATGCTGGTGACGGGGAACGTCGAGTCAGCGGCTCTGTGGATCCCGCCGGGAGGCAGCGAGTTGACGTCCGAGGAGGAGAGCGCTTTCGAGGAGTTCCTGGTCGGCATCACTGATCGAACCGTCGCCGACGGCATCCTCCAGATCTTCGGCAAACTGGAGGAGGTACACCCGAGCGAGCCGCACTTCTACCTGAGCCTGCTCGCCACGCACCGCCACCACCGCGGACACGGCCTCGGAATGGGTCTGCTGACGGAGAACCTGGCGCGCATCGACGCGATCGGCGCCCCCGCCTACCTGGAGTCGTGCAACCCGGCGAACGACAAACGGTACGCCAGCGTCGGCTTCGCAGCCCGAGACACGATCACCCTGGCCTCCGGCCACGTTGTGACAACCATGTGGCGCCCGGCACGCGCCTGGTGACGCTTCGTCAATGGCAGAACCTGGAACCGGGTTACGCGAGGAGTCTGTCCCGACGCCCGTCAGGCGTGCTGCTTGGCGAAGTCCAGCGCCATGTGCGCGACGTCCCGCCAACCGCTGTCGAAGACCAGGGAGTGGCCGCGACCGGGGATCTCCCGGACCTCAGTGGTCGCGGGGTTGCGCTTCTGCCTGCGATAGGAGGCCTCGGCGATCGCCCTGGGCGCGATGTGGTCCCTCTCTCCGGTGATGAGCAGCATGGGGCCGCGGCGGGGGTTGGCAGTGTCGACCTTCGCCTCGGTGCCGGGGTTGATGTTCGCCGTGGCGGCCTGGAACAGCGGAATACCGGAACCCGCGACCGGATAGGTCTCGTAGAGGCGCCTGGCCTCGCTCTCGCTGACGGCGTTGGCGAAGGCGTAGCGGAACTGTTCGTAGGTAAGGGTGATGGACCGCCGGTAGTTGGCGGGGTTGCCGATGACCGGCAGAGCGGACTTCAACGCCGAGAACGGCAGCGGCAGCACTCCCCGAAACGGTGCGGAGTCGATCGGCACCGATACGGCCGCCAGTCCGCGGCCGGCGAGTTGCTGGGTGATCAGGCCGCCGAAGGAGTGGCCGATGACCACGGGCCGCTGGTCGAGTCCGGTGATGGCTTCGGCCATGTGATCGGTGACCTGCTTCACCCGCTTGCCGGCGAAGACCTCGGGGTGCGCGCGGGCCTCGGCGACCGTTTCTGGATCGTCGGGCCACGCGGGGGCGAGGGTGCTGTAGCCGTTCTCCTCGAAGAGTGAGCGCCAGGGCTGCCAGCTCGAGGCCAGCATCCACAGACCGTGCACGAAGACGACTGGCTTCAGGCCGGACGCGTTCGCCTTGTCGATCTCCTGCTGTTCACGAGCACCGAGACTCATCGCTGTACCACCGTTCGGAGTATGCGGAGTAGGAGCGCGACGCCCACCCACCGGCCCATGTACGCGCCCGTGCACCTCGCACGGTGTGGGAATCGCCCTTGTTCGCCGTAATTCTCCTGTCTGGCCGCCTTGGAAGTCGATGTCCAGACGAACACGGCATCTTCCTTCCGATTGTTGCTGGGAACAATCCTGCTTCGCCGTGGCCCGGGAATGCCCGGAGATCCCTCTCATGGAACCGAGTAGCATTGGTTCGTGCGACAGCCATCACCGGAGGACGGTCTCGGCGCCCAGGTCGAACGACTGGGTGCGCGGATGCTGGACCGGGCCGAGGAGATCGCCGACGCGCTAGTCGCCCGAATCCAGGCGGCCGTGCCCGTCTACCGCACGGATGCCGTGGTCAGCAGCGGGGAGTTGCGTAGGACCTGCCTCGACAACGTCACCTACGTCTTCGGCCCCCTTGGCCGTGCCCCGGCGCTCTCGTCCCCCGAGTCGCGTGAGAACGGGCGGCAGCGGGCGAAGGCCGGCGTGCCGTTGACGGCGGTGATGGAGGCGTACCGTGTCGCCGCCCGCTTCCTGTGGGACTGCCTGGCCGAGGAAGCCACCCGTGGTGGTGTTCCGGCGGAGGTCACTGTCCGGGCCGCGTCCGAGATGTGGCTGGTGCTCGACACCTACACCCAGCACATGGCCGAGGGCTACCGCGAGGAACTCACTGCACAGGCTCTCAGTCGCGAGCAGCAACGCTCGGCCGTGGTGCGGGCGTTGGTGGAGGGCCGGCTGGCGGGCACCGACGGCTGGGATGCCGCCGCGGTCCTGCGCATCCCACCGCAAGGACCCTATGTCGCCGTCGCGGCCCAGGTTCCCGAGGTCGGACGTCACGCGGTCCGCGGAGCCGAGGAAGCCCTCAGGGCAGTCGGCGCGGCCTCGGCCTGGCACCTGCTGCACGACATCGAGGTAGGAATCGTCCGGCTACCCGAGCCTGCCCGGAACGTCGAACGCCTCGCCGGCATCATCGGCTCCAACGCCGTCGGCCACGTCGGGATCAGTCCGCCGTACGACGACCTGATGAACACCGCTCCTGCCCTGCGACTGGCCAGAATCGCGCTCCTCGGTGCCTTCGAGGGCCGCAGGGTCACCGTCTTCGACCGTGACCCCCTGGCCGTCGCCGCCGCGAGCGCCCCGGAGATCATGCAACGCGTCGCCCGCACCGTCCTGGCGGAGCTGGACCGGCTCCCCCCGGTTCAGCGGAGCCTGCTCCTGGAGACCTTCGGCGTCTGGCTCGACAGCGGAGGTTCGGCCGACCTGGCCGCCGAAACCCTGTTCTGCCATCCCAACACCGTGCGCCATCGCCTGCGTCGCCTGGAGGAGCACACCGGACGCTCCCTCGGGGAACCCCGCGAGGTCGCCGAACTGAGCCTTGCCTTCGAAATCGACCGCAGAATCAGCCCAGCACCTCCCTCGGCCGGGTAGGGATGACGACTGTCGGACGAGACTTCGGGCCCGTCTTCACCGCCAACGAGATGGAAGTGCTGCTCAGCCTTCCGCGGGCGCTGCGGCGGTGAGCGCCACCTCCGAGCGCGTGCACAGTGCGGCCGTCGAAGTCGCTGGAGATCCGCAGCCGCATCTGCTCCGGCTCCGCCCACACCCGCGCCACCTGCACCGTGCCGGCCGGCAGCAGGTCCCGGCGCCACCCGCAGCACATTGCCCGGCAACGCGTGCCGGAACACCGACGGCGCCACTACAGCCGTCCTCAGGCCCATTGGAGGAGGTCGTCGGTGTGGGTGATGCTGGTGCCCGGGGGCACGTTGGACAACCGGGGGACGCTGAGCCGGGGATAGATGCTGACGCGCTCCAGACTGGTACCTGCCCGGAGTTGGACGCCGTCGCCGACCGCCGTGAAGCCCTCCAGGCGAACCGGCTTACGGCGCTCGGACTGGACCTCGACCATGGGACCCACATAGGAGTCGCGGATGTCCGCGTAGGGGCCGATGACGGACGAGTCCCCGCAGGAGGCACGGGACAGCCGGGCCCCTTCACGGAGTTCGGCGCCGTCTCCGATGTCGCAGTACTCCAGCCGCACGCCGGGGCCGATCTCCACGTGGCGACCGATCCGCACCCCAGGGCCGATGACCACGCTGCCGCTGCTGATCTTCTCGGCCAGGGTCGTGCCCGCGAGCTCGTCCTTGGTGTTCAGGCTGCTCTCGTGGACCCAGCAGCGCGGCGAGCGGGTGTGCGGACGCGGCATCAGACGGTCCATGTGCGGATAGCCGCCGCCCAGCACGTCCCTGAGGGTGAGCAGGTAGTCCTGGACGTTGCCCAGGTCGCCCAGCCTCGCGATCTCGTGCGCCGCGACCGGGAGGTCGTGGCTGACCAGATAGGGCAGCAGGTCCGCGCCCCAGTCCAGGCGTTGGTGTGCCTGGCGCATCAGCTCGGGTTCGCGTGCGGCAAGGCGCAGCCCGCGGCTGTCGATGAGGTACATGCCGGCGTTCGTGGGGAGCGTGGCTCCGCTCTGCGCCACGGTGTGGGGGAAGAGCCGCCGGATGAGCCCCATGGTCGGCTTCTCCACGAAGCCGGTCACCCGCCCGCCCGCTCCGGTCTGCATCACCCCGTACTTGCCGGCCACCTCCTCGGCCGAGCGGGCCACTGCCGCCACGGTGACCACAGCGCCGGTCGCCCGATGGGTGGACTCCAGCTCCGCCAGGGAAAACTCGAACACTGAGTCGACGGGCAGGACCAGGGCCTGTTCGCCCAGGTCCCACTGCTCGAGGTTGTGCAGCGTGGCTGCGCCGGAGCCGACGTTGTAGCGGTCGAACCGGGCCCGCGAGTACTGGACCTCGACCCCGTGCCGCTCCCCGTGGCCGAGCAGCAACTTGATCTGGCTGCGGTTCTCCAGGCCCTGCGCGACCACGAAGAACCGCCGGATCCCCTGCTCGCAGCAGGCGTCCACCACCCACTCGATCAACCGGCGCCCCGCGAACGGGATCAGCGCCTTGCTTCGTATGTAGTCCGCGCTCTCCAAGGTGATCGGCTTCGCGCGCTCCCCGCGACCGCCCGCCAGGATGATGCCGACAGTTTCCCGTCCTCCCCCACCCATCCCCACTCCTTCGGTCTTGCGCTCCAAGCCACCGCCATACAACAACCTCTGTCAAATATAGTCAACAGCAATGTAATGCAGCTGGCTCCGAACCCACCACCCCCACCGGCGGGGGCGTCCCAGAGTGGGATCTGCCACGTGACCGGTCGAGCACGGGCGGAGTCCCCAGCCGGCAACACGCCGACCGAGCACGGGCAGGAGCGCGGACGCGGGAGCGCGGTGGGTCACTGAGCCGCCTCCCGGCTCTGGAGCGCGTGGCCGCCGAACTGGTTGCGCAGGGCGACGGTCATCACGATCGGCGAGAAGGGCGCGGACCCTATCCTGGCTCGCCGGACACTGGCTCCCGCGCGAGGCGCGCTGATCAGGACAGGGCCGCCGGTGGGCGGATCGTGTTGAGCAGGGCCGCGATGTGGGGGTCCGTCAGGCGGTAGCGAACGACGCGTCCGTCCTTGTCGGCGGTGACCGTACCCGAGGCCCGGAGCAGACGCAGGGCTTGGGACACGCCCGTGTCGTTGATGCCAGTGGCGATGGCCAGGTCGGAGACCGCGATCGGGCCCGCCCGGTGGATGGCCAGCAGCAGGGAGAGTCTGCCGGGCTCGCCGAGCAGGGCGAAGCGGGTGGCCCACACGCCGATCTGCGCGGTGTCGCCGATGCCCTCGATGGCTTCGCAGACGGTGTGCTCGTCGATCGCGCGCCGGTGTGCGCGGTCCTCGGGAACCAGGTGCATGCGCTCATCTTCGCCCCTGCCTCGGGGTGATATGCAACACCTGCGCATCTACGCAGGCTTGTCGATGTGCACGGCTGCCCCCTACGGTGGGGCCTGCCGTGGTGTTCGGGAAGACCGGTTCGCTGTGCTCGTCGCAGTAGTCCGGAGCGGCCCTCGCCACTGTGATCGGGAAGTTGCCGCACCACCCCCGCCCCTGAGGGCGGGAGGCCACTGGACACTGCAGGTGTCTGGGAAGGCCGGTTGCGGCAGCGTTCGACCCGTCAGCCAGGAGACCGGCCACGGCACCGCACGATGACCTCCCGGCCTCCGGTCGGGGGGACCCCCTTCACGAGGTGCTGGAGAGGCTGCCCTGAGATGACCCTGCCCAAAAACGCCACCCCGCCGTCCGCCACTGCTGAGCGTGGGACAGCGACAGCGGCCACCCTGCCGATGCGCTGGGAGCGCAAGGACTGGCTCCGTACCGGCGGCCTCCTGGCGGTGATCGCCGCCCTCCACGTCGTCGCCTTCGGGATTCTGGCCGTCATGGTGGCCCCGCACCACTACCAGGTCGGCACCCAGGTGTTCGGTCTGGGCCTGGGGGTGACCGCCTACACCCTGGGCATGCGGCACGCCTTCGACGCCGACCACATCGCGGCGATCGACAACACCACCAGGAAGCTGATGGCCGACGGCAAGCGCCCCGTCTCGGTCGGCTTCTGGTTCGCCCTGGGGCACTCCACGATCGTGGTGGTCCTGGCCGGAGGCATCGCGGCCGGGGCCCACTTCGTCACCACGCTGACCGATGACAAGTCCAGCGCCCACCAGGCCCTCGGCGTGGTCAGCACCAGCGTCTCCGGCGGCTTCCTCTACCTGATCGCAGCCCTCAACCTGGTCTCACTGGTCGGCATCCACCGTGTCTTCAAGGCCATGCGCGCGGGCCAGTTCGACGAGCACGAGTTGGAGAAGCATCTGGACAACCGGGGCTTCATGAACCGCATCCTGGGCCGACTGACCAAGTCCATCACCCGACCCGGCCAGATGTACCCGATCGGACTGCTCTTCGGCATCGGCTTCGACACCGCCACCGAGGTCACCCTGATGGTGATGGCCGGTTCCGGCGCCGCCGCCGGGCTGCCCTGGTACGCGATCCTGTGCCTGCCGCTGCTGTTCGCCGCCGGGATGAGCCTGTTCGACACGCTGGACGGCACCTTCATGAACTTCGCCTACCACTGGGCGTTCTCCAACCCGGTGCGCAAGGTCTACTACAACCTCACCATCACCGGCCTGTCGATCGCCGTGGCGTTCCTGATCGGCACGATCGAACTCGTCGGCGTACTGCACGACCAGCTCGGCCTGGACGACCCGGTCAGCAACTGGATCTCGGGGGTGAACCTCAACAACGTCGGCTTCGTGATCGTCGGCCTGTTCGTCGCGGTCTGGGTGGTGGCCCTGGGCTACTGGCGCCTCGGCAGAGTCGAGCACCGCTGGAACCACAGGGCAGCCATCAGCGGCCGGGGCGAAGCGGGTTGATGACGCCGCCGCGCCGGGCGTAGGCATACGTGTCCCGGGGCCGGCGGCGGAGGCCCGGGTGAGCCCGGACGATAGGCTTGGCCGGCCTGGACGTCAGCTGACCGTCCAGGCCGCCGCCGTACGCACCGAACCGTCCCCGATACCAGCAGGAGACCACGCACGTTGTCCGAGAAACCCGAAGACGCAGAGCCGGCCCCCGTAGGAGGCCACCTCGATCTGCGGGCCGACTGCGGGAACTGCTTCGCGCTGTGCTGCGTCGTACCGGCCTTCGCCGCCTCGGCCGATTTCGCGATCAGCAAATCCGCGGGACATGCCTGCCCCAATCTCCAAACGGACTTCCGCTGCGGAATTCACACAGGTCTCAGGCAGCAGGGTTTCAAGGGATGCACCGTCTACGACTGCTTCGGCGCGGGGCAGAAGGTCTCCCAGGTCACCTTCGGCGGACAGGACTGGCGACAGGCTCCGCACACCGCACGGCAGATGTTCGACGTTTTCCCGGTCATGCGGCAACTGCAGGAATTGCTCTGGTATCTGACCGAGGCGCTCGCACTCGACCCGGCCCGCCCCCTCCACCGCGAGCTCGGCCTCGCCCGCGACGAGACCGAACGCCTGACCCGCCTCGCCCCGGACGCCCTGACGGCGCTGGACCTGGCGGCCCACCGAAGCGACGTCAACGAGCTGCTGCTGCGCACGAGCGAACTCGTGCGTGCCGCTGCCGGGCACCGGCGGAAGGAGCGCAGGGGAGCCGACCTCATCGGCGCCAGGCTCAAGGGCACCGATCTCAGAGGAGCCAATCTGCGAGGCGCCTACCTCATCGGGGCCGACCTGAGGGGAGCCGATCTGCGCGTGGCCGACCTCATCGGCGCGGACTTCAGGGACGCCGACCTGGGCGGCGCCGACCTCACCGGGTGCATCTTCCTCACCCAGTTCCAGCTGAACGCGGCGAAGGGCGACACCTCCACCAAGCTCCCGCCGTCCCTGACCCGACCCTCTCACTGGTCGGCGTCAAGCAGGCGCTGAGGTTCGCCGGACGGTTCAGCCCTCGGTGCCTGACCCGTGGCGACGAGAGCTGGTCCCTTCGTCCGGACATGATCTTCCTGACGGCGCAACAGGGCGCAAGCAGGACACGTGCTTTCAGCACTGTGATCATTCACGCGCGGGAGACGTAACAGAAACCGGGTGCGAGGGAGTGAGGAACAGTGAGCGCGTCGCCCTCCCGCACGCGGCAGATGATCGACTCCCGGGTTGTCGACGTACACTGACGGGCATGGCATGCCGCATCAGTGAGCTGGTCCTCGACGCCGCCGACCCCGACCGGCTCGCCGCATTCTGGAGCGAGGTCCTCGGCTACGTCGAACTCGGCCGGGAGGACGACGGAAGCATCGAGATCGGGCCGCCCGACGCCGGCTTCGGCGGCCCGCAGCCCACCCTCGTCCTCAGCCCCACCAGCGCCCCCCGGACCGCGAAGCTCCGACTGCACATCGACGTCAATGCCACCGACCGCGACCAGGACGCCGAGTTGGAGCGGCTGCTCGCTCTCGGCGCCAGGCCCGTCGACGTCGGCCAGACCGGCACCGAGAACTGGCATGTCCTGGCCGACCCCGAAGGCAACGAATTCTGCCTGCTGCACACCCGGCTCCAGCCCCTCTGACCACGTGCGTCCTGGCGCCGAGCCGCTCGACTGAACCGGGCCGGGCCGGTGTTCCTACGCTGACGTCGTGGCACGCCCGCCGTCGGCGAGCAACCGGGCCACAGGGAGCGTCGCCGCGCCCAACGCCACTGCCTCCGGCCCCAGTTCGCCCTGCTCGATCCGGGTACGGCCGTGGAGGTAAGGCAGGGTGTGCCGGCTGACGGTGTCCCGGACGGCGGGCAGGAGCGCCGGGCCCAGGATCGCACCCGCCCAGCCCGAGAGGACCACGCGGTCCGGGCCGAGCAGGTTGACCAGGTTGCCGATGCCGATGCCGAGGTAGGTGACCACAGAGCCGAGAGCCTGGTCCACCGCCCTCGCCGCCGCCCTCGCCCCCGCTGCGCCCCCGGGGGCGGGGGTGCGACGGCGTCCCACCAGTTCTGCCAGCTGGTCCTCGGTCCCCACCCCGATGAAGGGTTCGCTTCCGGCAAGGCCCTGGTAGTGGCGGAGGATCGTCTCCGCCCCGATGAAGGTCTCCAGGCAGCCGCGCGATCCGCAGCGGCAGGGGGGGCCGCCCACCTCGATGACGGTGTGACCCCACTCGATGGTGATGCTTCTCGCCCTGCCGCCTGGCTCGGCGGCCATGGTGAGGGCGGCTCCGGCGCCGACGCCCAGCAGGACGGTCACCGCTCGCTCCGCGCCCCGCGCCGCTCCGCGCCAGGTCTCGGCCTGGCCCAGCGCCATGGCGCCGTTGTCGATGTGCAGGGGTGTGCCGATCTCCCGTGCCAGCATCTCGGCCAGTGGCACCTCGGACCAGCCGAGCGTCGGCGCGTGCACCAGCGTCCGCTCGGGGGTGAGGGCGTCCGCCTGCACGGCGCCAGGGACACCGACACCGACGCCGAGGAGGTCGTCGGGGGCGATCCCGGCCTCGGCGGTGAGCCGGTCGATCCCGGCGAGTACGACCTCCACCACCCGCACCGGCTCCAGCCGGGTGGCGACGACTGGATAGACCTCCTCGGCGACCAGGGCCAGGGTCCAGTCGAAGAGTCCCACCTGGATCCGGGTCTCCGCGATGTCGACGCCGACCACGTGTCCGAAGTCGGGGCGCACCCGCAGCAGTGCCCGCGGGCGGCCACCGGCCGAGCTGACCGAGCCGACCTCGGCGACCAGGCCCTCGTTGATCAGATCGGACACCACGTTGCTGACGGTCGCCGGGCTCAGCCCCGAGGCGCGAGCGAGATCGTTCCGACTGGTGGACTCCCCGAGGTACAGGCGCGCGAGCAGGTCGGAGCGATTGTGCCACCGCAGGTCACGCGTCGTTTGTTGCGCCAGGGGAGTCACAAGCCGGATTCTGCCAGACCGTCACCTCTGACACGGGTGACATCGTGGCGACATACCGACGACATACCGGCGGGTACCGGAATTGGTCCAGACCCTTGACGCGGCCATGCTGGCACGAGTTCAATCACGTCTTGAACTAAGAAGTGAAAGAAGGGGCTTTCGTACTTCAAGCCCTGAACGCAGTCCCACGCGCCCTCTGCGCGGTCCTTGCCCATCTCCCGCCCCCACCCCCGGGATCCGAAAGCGGTACCCCCCATGCCTGCTTCCCCCTCTCGCGCACTCCCGCTCCGCCGCCTGGCCTTCGGTACCGCCGCAGCGGTGCTCACCACCACGGGCCTGCTCGCGACCACGCCCGTCCCCGCGCACGCCAGCGGCGAACCGGTCTCCATCTGGCTCACCAGCACCAGCGACTCGGGCGGACGCACCGTCACCAGAGGTCTGCAGCAACAGGCTCCGATCGCGTTCAGCGCGGGCGCCGGCAGCAGCGGGCAGGTCGTGAACGTCAACGAGAACACCCGCTACCAGCAGTTCACCGGCGCCGGTGCCTCCTTCACCGACACCGCCGCCTGGCTGATGAACAGCAGCGGCGCGCTCACCAGCGCTGCCCGCACCACACTGATGAACAACCTGTTCAATCCCACCACGGGCATCGGCCTGGACTTCCTGCGCAACCCGATGGGCGCCTCGGACCTGGCCCGATACAACTACACGTACGACGACATGGCGGCCGGCCAGACCGACCCCAATCTGGCCAACTTCTCCATCAGCCACGACCTCGCCGACGTCCTGCCGCTCACCAAGCAGGCGCAGCAGCTCAACCCCGGCCTCAAGGTCATGGCCACCCCGTGGACCGCGCCGCCGTGGATGAAGGACAGCGGGGCGTACAGCCAGGGCTGGCTGCAGTCGCAGTACTACAGCGCCTACGCGCAGTACTTCGTGAAGTACATCCAGGCCTACCAGGCCCAGGGCGTGCCCATCGACTACGTGTCCGTCCAGAACGAGCCCACCTGCTGTTCCGGCTACCCCTCCATGCAGTGGAACGGCTCCGGTCTCGACTTCTTCACCGGCACCAACCTGCTGCCGGCCTTCCACGCCGCCGGGCTGAGCACCAAGGTCCTCGCCCTGGACTGGAACCCGGATTCGTACGCCTCCTACGGCGCGCCGACCGTGGACGACGCCACGGTCCGCAACGACCCGCTGTTCGGCGGAATCGCCTGGCACGGCTACGCGGGCAGCGTCACCGAGCAGACCACGATCCACAACCAGTACCCCACCGTGAACGCCTTCGACACCGAGCACTCGGGTGGCACCTGGATCGCCAACCAGCAGCAGGAAGACATGAACAACATCATCGACTACACCCGCAACTGGGGTAAGTCAGTGGTGAAGTGGTCCCTCGCGGTCGACCAGAACATGGGCCCGCACAACGGCGGTTGCGGCACCTGCACCGGCCTGGTCACCGTGCACAACGGCGACAGCCGCAGCGGACAGGTCGACTACAACATCGAGTACTACGACATGGGCCAGCTCACCAAGTTCGTGAAGCCCGGCGCGTACCGGATCGACTCCACGGCCAACAGCAGCGTCCCCAACGTCGCCTGGCTGAACCCTGACGGCTCCAAGGCCCTGGTCGCCTACAACGAGTCGGGCTCCACCCAGTCGCTGACGGTCAACTGGGGCGGCGAGCACTTCACCTACTCCCTCCCGGCGCAGACCAGCGCGACCTTCACCTGGAACGCCGGGCAGAGCACCGGTTCGCCGACCGGCCAGATCAGTGGCTACGGCGGCAAGTGCGTGGACATCGCCGGGGCCAACAGCGCCAACGGCACCGCCGTGCAGCTCTACGACTGCAACGGCACCGCCGCGCAGAGCTGGACGGTCGCCTCCGACGGCTCGCTGCAGGCGCTCGGCAAGTGCATGGACCTCACCTCCGCCGGCACCGCCAACGGCACCCAGGTCCAGCTGTACGACTGCAACGGCACCGGCGCCCAGAAGTGGCAGCACCAGAGCAACGGCACCCTGCTCAACCCCGCCTCGGGACGCTGCCTCGACGCCACCGGACCCAGCTCCGCCAACGGCACCCGCCTGCAGATCTGGGACTGCTCCGGCGCAGCCAACCAGCAGTGGAACCTGCCCAGCTGATCCCCCGACCGTTTTACCCCAACCCCCACAGCTCCTCCTGGAGGACAGCTATGCCCCGACTCGACTCGCACACCCCTAGCTCGCGCACCCGAAAGTCGCTGACGGCAGCCGCCATCCCGCTCGCCTCGACGGCCCTGCTGCTCGGCGGCAGCGCCACCGCCCACGCCGCGGCCAACCCCGGTCCCGGCTTCCCGGCCCACTACGCCGCACCCTACGTCGAGACCTGGGCCTCCCCCTCGGCGATGGCCGCGGCGCAGTCCGCCACCGGCCTGAAGTACTTCTCGCTCGCCTTCGTCATCAGCGACGGCAGCTGCAACGCGACCTTCAACGGCAACACCTCGATCAGCGACGCCGGTTGGACCAGCGCCATCAACAGCCTGCGCGCCTCCGGCGGCGACGTCATCGCCTCCTTCGGCGGGGCCTCCGGCACCGAGCTGGGCCAGGCGTGTACGTCGGTCTCCTCGCTGCAGGCGCAGTACCAGCGGGTCATCGACACCCTCAACCTGACCAGGATCGACCTGGACATCGAAGGCGCCCCGCTCAACGACACCGCCGCCAACGACCGCCGCAACCAGGCGCTGGCCAACCTCCAGCAGCAGTACGCCGCGAGCGGGAAGACCCTCGCCGTCGACTACACCCTGCCGGTCAACCCCACCGGCCTGGACTCCAACTCGCTGAGTCTGCTGAACAACGCCAAGAGCCACGGCCTGAACGTCAATCTGGTCAACATCATGACCATGGACTACGGCGCCTCCATGGACATGGGCCAGGCCGCCGTCAACGCCGCGAGCGCGCTGCACTCGCAGCTGGGTCAGATCTGGACGACCAAGAGCTCCGCGCAGTTGTGGGCGATGGAGGGCAACACCCCGATGATCGGAGTCAACGACTCCACCAACGAGGTCTTCAGCACCGGCAACGCCTCCACCCTGGAGAGCTTCGCAGCCGCCAACGGCATTCAGGAGCTGTCGTTCTGGGCGCTCGGCCGGGACAAGGCGTGCTCCAGCAACGGCACCCTGTCCGACACCTGCAGCGGCACATCGCAGAGCGCGTACCAGTTCTCCAGCACGTTCAACGCCCTGACCGGCGGCAGTACGGGCGGCGGCGGGGGCACGGCGACCGGCCAGATCACCGGCTACGGCGGCAAGTGCGTGGACATCGCCGGGGCCAACAGCGCCAACGGCACCGCCGTGCAGCTCTACGACTGCAACGGCACCGCCGCACAGAGCTGGACGGTCGCGTCCAACGGCTCGCTCCAGGCGCTGGGCAAGTGCATGGACATCACCGCAGCGGGCACCGCCAACGGCACCCAGGTCCAGCTGTACGACTGCAACGGCACCGGCGCTCAGCAGTGGAAGCACCAGAGCAACGGCACCCTGCTCAACCCCGCCTCGGGACGCTGCCTCGACGCCACCGGACCCAGCTCCGCCAACGGCACCCGACTGCAGATCTGGGACTGCGCCGGATCCGCCAACCAGCAGTGGAACTTGCCCAGTTGAGCACTCGCACCGGTAGTGCTCGAATGACGGAGGAACAGATGCACAAAGCACCACGCCTGCGGCGGCGGAATGTCGCTGTCGCGGGAGCAGCAGTATCAGCCCTGGTGGCGGGTGGCCTCGCGTTCGCCATGAGCCCCTCGGCGTCGGCAGCGGCCACGCCGGTCACGTCTGGCACCACGTACACGGTCACCAACGCGAACAGCGGCAAGTGCGTGGACGCGAAGGCGGCGGCCACCGCGAACGGCACCGCCGTCCAGCAGTACGCCTGCAACGGCACCACCGCCCAGCAGTGGACGTTCACGGCGACCAGCGGCGGCTACTTCCAGGTCGGCAGCGCCGGCAGCGCCGCCCAGGTGTGGGACGTGACCAACGTGTCCACCGCCGACAGCGCACTGATCCAGCTGTGGACGTACGGCGGCGGCAACAACCAGCAGTGGCTGCCGGTCGCGGAGTCGAGCGGCGGCTACCACTTCGTGAACCGCAACAGCGGCAAGTGCCTGGACACGCCGAGCGCCTCGACGGCGGACGGCGTGCAACTGCAGCAGTACACCTGCAACGGCACCGCCGCCCAGTCGTTCACGCTGTCCGCCAACGGCGGATCCACTCCCCCGCCGGGCACCCCCGACCTGGGCCCGAACGTGCTGACCTTCGACCCGTCGATGTCCAGCGCCTCGATCCAGAGCCAGCTCGACACCATCGACAACGCGCAGCAGAGCAACCAGTTCGGCACCCAGCGCTACGCCCTGCTGTTCAAGCCCGGCTCCTACAACGTGAGCGTCAACGTCGGCTACTACACCCAGGTGCTCGGCCTGGGCCAGTCACCGAACGACACCACGATCAACGGCGGTGGGGTCAACTCCGACGCGCAGTGGTTTGGCGGCAACGCCACCCAGAACTTCTGGCGCTCGGTCGAGAACCTGACCGACAACCCCTCGTCCGGGACCACCAAGTGGGCGGTCTCGCAGGCCTCGCCGATGCGCAGGGTGCACGTCAAGGGCAACATGGTGCTCGACGACAACGGCGGCTGGTCCAGCGGCGGCTTCCTCGGCGACTCCCAGGTCGACGGGCAGGTCAACTCGGGCAGCCAGCAGCAGTGGCTGTCGCGCAACGACCAGTGGGGCAGCTGGACCGGGTCCAACTGGAACATGGTCTTCGTGGGCGACACCAACGCCCCCGCGACGAGCTTCCCCAGCCCCCCGTACACCACGGTCGCCCAGACCCCGACGATCGCCGAGAAGCCGTACCTCTACGTCGACTCGTCCGGCGCCTACCAGGTGTTCGTCCCGTCCGACCAGACCAATAGCAGCGGCACCACCTGGGCCGGCGGCCAGACGCCCGGGACCTCCCTGCCGATCAGCCAGTTCTACATCGCCAAGCCCGCCGACACCGCCGCGACCATCAACGCGGCGCTGGCCTCGGGCAAGAACCTGCTGTTCACACCGGGCGTCTACCACCTGACCGACACCATCAGGATCACCCGCGCCGACACCGTGGTGCTGGGTCTCGGCCTGGCCACGCTTGAGGCCGACAACGGCGTGACCGCGATGTCCACGGCCGACGTGAGCGGCGTCCGCATCGGCGGTCTGCTCTTCGACGCCGGGACGACCAACTCGCCCGTCCTGCTCCAGGTCGGGCCGACCGGCTCGGGCGCGGACCACTCCGCCGACCCGACCGTCCTGTCCGACGTCTTCGCCCGCATCGGCGGTGCCGCCGTCGGAAAGGCGAGCGTCAGTGTCCAGGTGAACAGCAACAACGTGGTCGGTGACGACTTCTGGCTGTGGCGCGCCGACCACGGCAGCGGCGTCGGCTGGACGTCCAACACCGCCGCGAACGGACTGGTCGTCAACGGCGCCAACGTCACCATGTACGGACTGGCGGCGGAGCACTACCAGAACTACGCAGTGCTGTGGAACGGCAACGGCGGGCGCACGTACTTCCTCCAGAACGAGCTCCCGTACGACCCGCCCAACCAGTCGAGCTGGATGAACGGCAGCACCAACGGCTACGCCGCCTACAAGGTGGCCGCGGGAGTGACCAGCCACGAGGGATGGGGGCTGGGCGTCTACTGCTACTTCAACGTCAACAACTCGATCGTGGCCGACCACGCCATCGAGGTGCCCAACACCTCCGGGGTGAAACTCCATGACATGGTGACGGTCTCCCTGGGCGGCGTGGGCACGATCAGCCACATCGTCAACTCCACCGGCGGACCCTCCAACTCGGGCAACAGCGTCGCCAAGCTGGTCAACTACCCGTAAGCACCACCGAGCTGAACCACGCCGGGCCCCGGCGACACCTGGACGGTGTCGCCGGGGCCCGGCGCATGGAACGTCAGACCTGCGGACCGGCCGGGTCGAACAGGCCCGGGTTGGATCCGAGCTGCGTGCGCGGCGCGGAGGGTCCGGCCGGTGCGGACGGCGTCGGCTTGGGAATGCCGTGCGCCTCCTGAGTGGCGGCCCAGGTCCACACCTCGATCAGGGCGTTCGGGACCAGCTGCACCAGGTGCGAGGGCGCGAAGTAGTGGTACCCGTAGTCGAGTCGGGCGTGGTTGTGGCCGTCCACCGTCGCCTCGGCGGTGTCCGTCGCGGCCTGGGCGACCAGGCCGGTGTGGCTCTTGGTCCCCCCGGGGCCCGCGTAGGTGACGACGATGTCACCGGGGAGGGCCTGCTCCGGATGGTCGCCGATGTCCTTTCCTATGCCGCTGTCCATGAGGTAGTCATAGAGGTTGTGGTACTGCGGCAGGTCGGAGATCAGCAGCAGGTCGTAGACCTTGCCGTTGGGCGCGGCGTAGGTGAAGTAGTCGCTCTGCGGAGCGTCCGGTCCGAGCCCCGGTATCAGCCCCGCCGCGGCGAGGGACCGGGCCACGTACTCCGCGCACTGGTAGTTGGGCTGGTCCCCGCCGAAGGCGACCGGCGTGCTGTCGTTCCACGCCGTCCAGCTCCAGTGCGCGTCCGCGTAGCGGACCTCGGTCGCGCGGGTCAGGGCGTCCAGCGGCGACTGCGCCGCGGTCGACCGCGCCGTCGCCGGCTGCGCGGCGAACGCGGGCGCGGCCAGCGTCGGCGCCCCGGCGGCGAGAAGACCCGCGACTATCGCGGCGGAGGCAAGGCGCCTCCGAAGTGCATACGTCACTGTCGATGTCCTTGCTCTCACGTCCCGCGCGGCCCGGAGGGCCGATCCGCACTGCCGCGCGATGGACGACATCCATATCCACAGCCCCCCACGCAACAAGACGCACCGTCAGCCCCATGACGTTGCATCATCCGCGATCTTCTTCGATCCCGTGCGGGCCAGGATGTGGGTTTGCCCCCGAGCGAGCGCTGAGAGGACGCGGGCCGGGGGAAGCCGGTCAGGACGCAGAGGTGCCGATCACGCGGCCCGCCGCGTAGGTGACGCCCGCGGCCAGCGCGCCCACCAGCACCTGCCGGACGCCCGAGCGCCACACCGAGCGCCCGTTGAGCGCGCCGATCCCCGCACCCACGGCGAACATCGCGAGCACGGCCAAGCCGACAGCGGTCAGCAGCGCCGCGGTGCCTGCGCCGATCAGGTACGGCAGCACCACCACGAAGGCGCCCAGCGCGAACGCCAGCAGGCTCGAGCCCGCAGCCGACCACGGCGATCCGAGCGCGTCCGGATCGAGGCCGAGCTCCTCGCGGGCGAGCGTGTCCAGTGCCACCGTCCGGTCAGCCATGATCCGGTCGGCGACGCCCTCCGCCTCGGCCCGCCCCAGACCCTTGGCCCGGTAGAGCAGAGCGAGTTCGGCCTGCTCCTCCTCCGGGTTCTCCTCGAGTTCCCGAGCCTCCAGCGAGATCTCCCGCTCGTACATCTCGCGCTGGCTCGACATCGACACGAACTCGCCCGCCGCCATCGAGAACGAGCCGGCCAGCAACCCGGCGACGCCGGCAAGCAGGATCGCGCTGTGCGAGGCGCCGGACCCGGCGAAGCCCATGACCAGGGCGGTGTTCGAGACGAGGCCGTCGCTGACCCCGAACACCCCGGCCCGCAGCGCCCCGGAGCGGTCGCCTCGGTGCCAGCCCTCGCGGTGCGCGATCTGCTCGCGCGGATCGGGCTTGCCACCCTCCACCAGCTTGGCCAGGGTGCGGGCGTGCCCGCGCTCGTCCGCGGCCATACCCGGTGCGGCGTCGGGATCGCGGTCGTAGACGCCGGCGTCGGAGCGCTCAGTGCGCTCGATCATCGGGAGGACCGTCTGCGTCGACACCCGCCGCGCGACTGCGCTCAGGAGCCTGGTGCGCAGGCTGGGCCGCCCGGGCGGTGGCACCTCCGCCCCTGCGTCGCGCAGCTTCGTCTCCCAGTGGGCCGCGTGCCTGCGCTCGATGCGGGCGAGCTCTTCGAAGATCTCGCGCCGCTCGCCCGAGTCGGCCTCGGCCAGCCGCGTGTACAGCGCCTCGGCGTCCCGCTCGCTCGCGAGCAGGTCCCGCCAGTGGCGGCGCCGGTCGGCGTCGGACTCCCGAGCCGTGTCCATCTCCACTTCACCTCCGCTTCCGAGCCGACGCTCGTGCGCAGCCCGTCATTCCGCGTGATCATCCATCAACTAGCGACTGAGGCCGCACATCGCCGCGTCCACGATCGCGTCCGCAGCCGTATCGGTCAGCGGGGCGTGCCCGGCCATGAGGCGGTACATCGCCGGGCCGAAGATCAGGTCCAGGCCCACCTCGGGATCGACCTGCGCCGGTAGTTCACCTCGGGCCACCCCGCGCTGCCAGATCGGCGCGACCAGGGACCGGCGCTCGGCGACCAGGTGGTCACGAAGCTCGGCGGCGACCGCCGGATCGGTCTGCGCCTCCGCTACCAGCTGGGCGAACACGCGTCCGCTCGCACCGGAGTAGAACCGCATCAGTCCCCGCAGTGTCAGCCGGAAGTCCTCTCGTGCCGAGCCGGTGTCCGGCGCCGGCGCCGTACCCGCCATCTCCGACAGGAACGCGTCCACCGCGACCGCGTACTTGCTCGGCCACCACTTGTAGATCGTCGCCTTGCTGACCCCGCTGCGCGCCGCGATCCGGTCCGCTGTCGTCGCCCGCAGACCGACCTCGTCCAGCAGTTCCGAGGCGGCCTGGATCACCGCCTGGCGGGCCCGCTCGCTGCGGGGCCGTCCCGGGCGGCGCGGCGGCGAGAGCTCCGTTTCGGGTGATGCCGCTGCGGACCGTGCCGTCGTGCTGGGGACCTGCCTGGGTGTGCTCACCGCTCCACAATACTGAACTCTTGGTTCGGAAACAATACTGTACTCCCGGTTTGGAAACGTGCCGGCTTCTTCGATCGAAGGGGGGTAGCGGGAGGGCCGTGGGGGCATTTTAGAAACTACACGTTCAGTTTTGCTCGTCGGGCGGCGGCTCAAGGCAGTGGCCGATCGTTGCGGGGGCGGGGTCGGAGCTCTCCGACGAGGATGTGAATGAGATCGAGAACCGGACAGGGACACGGAAGCCGAAAGGACAAGGACGATGACCACGATCGGATTCATCGGCCTCGGGGCGATGGGCGGCCGGATGGCCGGCCGCCTGGTCGCCGCGGGCCACGAGGTGTACGGGACCAACCGCACCGCGTCGAAGGCGGCCGGGCTCATCGAGCGCGGCCTGCGGTGGCGCGACACGCCGCGCGACGTGGCCGAAGCGGCGAGCGTCATCGTCAGCATGGTGGCCGACGACACCGCGCTCGACACGATCACCACGGGCCCGGACGGGATCCTGGCGGGCCTCGGCCCGGGCAAGATCTACATCGACATGAGCACTGTGAGCCCGCACGCCAGCCGCGAGCTGGCGGAGCGGGTGCGGTCGCTCGGCGCGAACATGCTGGACGCCCCCGTCTCCGGCAGCGTCCCAGCCGCCGAGGACGGCAGCCTCGCCATCATGGTCGGCGGCCCGCAGGACGCCTTCCGTACGGTCGAGCCGCTGCTGCGGCAACTCGGCCATATGATCACCTACGTCGGCGGCAACGGTCAGGGCCTCGTGCTGAAGCTCGCCATCAACATCAGCCTCGGCGCCCAGACACTCGCCTTCAGCGAGGGCCTGCTGCTCGCCGAACGTGCTGGAATCGATCCCGCATTGGCGGCCGAAGCGATGGCGGCCAGCGCGATCGGCTCGCCGGCCGTGAAGGCGCGCAGCCCACTCATGCTGGACCTGCCCGAGGAGGCGTGGTTCGACGTGCTCCTGATGCAGAAGGACATCCGCCTCGCCCTGCAGGCGGGCGAGGCCCTCGGTGTGCTGCTACCTGCGGCGGCGACCACGGACGAGATCCTGAGCGAGGCACGCGAGCAGGGCTATGGCGGGCGCGACATCGCCGCCCTGTTCCAGGTGCTCGCGCGGATGAGCGGTGCCTCTGTCAGCGCGGGCGCCTCCGCCGACAGCGGGTCGGCGTAATCAACTGACCTCGGGGCCGTCGCGCGGGCGCGAAGCCGGAAGGCCCGACCAACCCCCACCGCTACGAGACATGTAGGAGACATGACGGGGCGATGCGCCCGCTCAGTGCCGGTGGGTGTGGTCGGGTTGGGTGGGATCGCCGGGGTGTTCGAACCCCGGCGCAACGCGCACGGACTGCGCCCGGCGCAGGTCCAGCCAGCGCGCGAAGGCCCGCAGGTCAGGGCCGGAAGGTGCCAGGGTGGGCGCCGGGACCGGTGCGGCGGCCGGCCCGAGGGCGTCGACGCGCAGCCTGTGCCAGGTGTCGCGGGAGCGCAGGGGCCCGACCGGGTGGCCGACCGCGGCCGATCGGGCGGCTGCGGCCAGTTCCGGCGGCAGGTCCTGCAGGGTGCTCCAGCCGATCGAGGCGAGGGGTGCGCCACGCGCGGCAGCGGGGGTCGGGCCGGAGGCGAGGCTGAGGTGCCACCGGGGTGCCGCGGTGGGTTCGGACCCGCGCTGTCCAGCCAGACGCTCAGTGCCGCAATCCGCGCCGCCGAAATCCGCGCGGAAGACCGCGCTGACGGCGGGGTGCGAGCGCCAGGCCATGGCCGTGATCGAGCCGAGCTGGACGGCGCCCAGGGCGTCCAGCTCCACCGGCGTCGAGGTGTCCAGGCCGCGCCGCGCCGCCTCCTGGGCGCAGAGCTGTTCGGTCAGCAGGGCGTGGGCGGTCCAGCGGACCAGTTGCCGCCCCTCGCGGCTGCCGGGTACCGGCAGCGCCGCTGCGAGCGGTCCCCCGCGCAGCGCGGCGAGCCGCGCGTCCAGCAGGGCCCGGGGCACCGGCTCGCTGTCGATCCAGCCGATGTACTCCGCGAGTTGCTGGGTACGGGTCGTCACCGCCGCGGTGTCGTTCACCGCACACGCACCCGCAGCGGCACGGACGCGCTGTACTGCACCCGCCCGAACCACATCAGCTTCACCATCACCCACCAGGTGCCCGGTTCGGCGTCGGCCGGCACCCGGACCGCGAAGCGGATCTGCGACGACTCCCCGGGTGCCACCCGGAAGCCCTGCGCATAGGGCCCGACCAGACCCCAGGTGCCCCAGGGGCCCGCCACCATCGCCTCGCCCGCGATCTCGCTCGCGGCCTGGCTGCGCGCGGCCACGGCGAGCGTCCCGCACTCGCCCGGTGCCAGGTCGAGCGACCGGGTGAGGGCCGACAGCTCCAGTCCGACCGGTCGCGCCTCGTTCGAGCCGGTGCCCTTGACCGGGTTACGGCGGCGGCCCCTCACGTCCGGGGGCGGCGGCAGGATCGCGTCGGACGCACTGCCCGGCACCAGCAGCGTCACCACGTCCTCGAGGACGTCCGCGCCGGTGGGGAGCTGGATCCGGGCGAAGTACAGCCCGGGTGACGCATCGTCAGGCACGGTCAGGGTCAGCGGGAAGACGGTGTGGCCGTCGGCCGCGAGTGACAGCGGCCGCAGGGCCGGATCGGCCGCCCAGCCCTCGGGCGCCAGGACGCGCAGCGTGGTGTCGAAGCGCTCGTCGGCGAGGTGGCTCGCAACTGTGACGGCTACGGTCACCGAGGCACCGGGGGCGATCCGGTGAACTGTGTCCCGGACCGTGACGCTGACGGGCAGGAAGCCCATCGGGGCGGGCCCCCGGTTGTGCAACCAGTAACGGCAGTACACCGGCTGGGCGATCTCCGCGCCCACGCCGAGCAGTTCGCCGCCCGCCGGGTCCGCGCCGTCCCCGGGCACTCCGCGCACGGTGGCGATCCGCGCGCCGTCGAGTTCGAGGCGCATCGTCGCACCGGTTCCCCCGGTTCCCCCCGTCCCGCCGGTGCCGATCTGGGTCCGTCGCTCCTGCTCCAGCAGGTCCGTCTCGTAGGCGTCGGCCCAGCCGAAATGGCTGTTCACCGTGGCGGTGACCGGCAGACCCGTGGTCTCGACCAGACGCACCGTCACCCCGGCGCGGGTTCGCTCGGTCGCGGAGATCCCGACCGCGTGCGGGTTCCCGGCCGGTTTGAGCGCCTGAACATGGACCCGGCGCTCGGGGGTCACCGACAGCAGCGAGTGCCGGTCCGGCAGCCTGCCCGGGTGGGGGGCACCGACCCGGGCCAGCAGCGGCGTGCTGAACTCGTGCCCGCGCGAGACCAGATCCGCCGCCCGCCAGTCCCCGGCTCCGGAGGCCAGCGCGTAGTCGAAGTCGTGGGTCCAGTGCTGCAGTTGGAACGCGGAGCCGTCGGGGGCACGGCGCAGCGGCGGGTCGAGCCAGACTCCCGAGGGCCAGCCGGTGCAGGAACGCATCAGGGAAAGGTGCATCCCGCCCTGCGGATCGACGGCGAAACCGGGCAGCCCGCGGTTGAGGAGCCCCACCGTGTGCTCGTCGAGCAGGCTGAGCGCGCCGAGGTCGGCGGCACCGGCTGCGGCGACCACGGCGTCGGCGGCGGTTTCCGCGCCGAACTCCGCGGCGACGGCGGCGATCTCGGCGGCCAGGCGGGCCGGGTCCGCCCCGGCGATGAGCAGGGCGGGCAGTGCGCCGGGGTCGCGCAGGTCGGCGTTCGGCACCCAGGCGTCCTCGACGCTGCTCGCGCCGGGGACGAGCAGCCTGGCGGCTCCGCGGTCCGCCAGTTGCCGTCGCAGCTCCTTGCGGTGCTGGGGGTCTGCCTGCCGGAGGATCTCGTCGGCGAGCGGGTTGGTTTCGGGGCCGCCGAGGACGATGCGGAGGTCGGGGAGGTTGGAGTCGACGTGCAGCCAGCCGTAGCGGGCTCCGTCGGCGGTGGACGTGGTGGCGGTGACGCCGACCCGGGCCAGCGCGACGACCAGCTCGCGGGCGTCGCGGGCGGCGTCCGCGAGGTCGGCGACGACCACTTCGGCGATGCCCAGCGCCGTCCTCGCGAGCGGCACTCCCTCCGGCGTGGCCAGGCGCAGGTGGGCGGTGCTGCTGAGGGCGAAGAAGGTGTTGCAGGGGTTGTCCAGGGTCCACGGCGCCCGCGCGCTGTCGACGTCCACGAGCCCGTAGCCGCGGCCGACGACCGCGCCCGCGACCTCGGACACGGGCCGCGCACCGGGCACCTCGCAGGCGAACTTGACCCGGAGCAGCCGGTCGGCGCCGTCGAAGCCGAGGACGCGGGTGCGCAGGTCCAGCCGGTCCAGGCCGTGCCACAGGGTGATCCGCTGCTCGTAGCGGACCTCCCCGAGGGTGCCGGTCACGACCAGCCGCTGCCCGGCGGGGCTGTGCTCGACGCGCACCGCGTCGGCCGGGGCGTCCGCCGAGCTCAGTACCCGTCCGGACGGGACCAGGTGCCAGGGGCCCTCCCCGAACTGGGGGTGGGACGAGTACTCGTGATAGAGGCGCAGTTCGTTGCCGGCGCCCCCGTCTCGCAGCAGGTCCCGCCCGGTGGCGCGTTCGCGGATGACCGACAGCGCGCCGCCGCGCTCCGGGTCCGCGACCACCTCGAAGCAGGCGTTGGCTATCTCCGCGGGTCCGGGCCGCTGCTGCCACCGCGACACGGCGTCGTCCCGGTCGGTGAAGTGAAGTCGCCATGTCCGCCAGCCCATCGAGGGGACGTCGCGGGCGACGAAGGCGATCGACACCCGGGCGCCGTCGCGTGCTTCCACCAGCACGGGTACGTCCGCGCCCTGATCGTCCGTCAGCCGCACTCCGGCGTCGGTGCCCGGGGCGGTGACCGTGACCCGGGCCAGGTCTGTTCGACGGAAGGCGAGGGTGTTGGTGAGGGTGAGCGGGACGCCCGCGCCGGTGGTGTCCACCTGGTCCAGGATCGCCGCCAGCGAGAGGTCCCGTACGTGGACGGACAGGTCGTGCGCCTCGCGCCAGCCGGTGACCAGGTCGATGTAGACCTGGTCGGACTCGGAGCCGGTGATGGCGTCGTGGTGCGCACCGAAGGCGAGTTGCCGCCACACCTTGTCCAGGGCGGCATGCGGGTAGCGTCCCGCGCCGAGCAGGGCGGCGAGGGTCGCGAGCTTCTCGGCGTCGGTGGCCGCGGTCTCGGCGGCACGCTGGGCCTGCTTGGTGTCGATGTAGGAGACGTCCTTGCCGGTGTAGACCGGGTTCATGTCCCGGGTCTGCGGGCTGGGTGCCTCCCCACGCCGGTCGAGCTCGGCGCGGACGGCCCGGAAGAAGTCGCGGGGGACGGCGCAGACGAAACGGGGCCACAGGTAGCGGGCGTTCCAGTCGCGGTGGATCTCGGTGACCCATTTGTTGGGCGGCGCGTAGTCGGTGCCCACCGGCAGCAGCGTGTTCCTGGTCGCGGCGGCCGGCTTGAGCGCCTGGAACAGCTCGTACGCGCGTTGCTCCGCCTCGTCCAGGGTCGCGGCCGAGTCCAACCGCCAGCCGGCCGAGTAGTGGTTGGGCATGTAGTGGGTGAGCACGCCGCGCCCGGACGGCGAGAGCCATTCGAACTCGGCCGGGAACTGCATGCTGCGGGCGTCGCCGCCGATGTTGTTGAACCGGGTCAGGATTGGCCCCCACTGGTGGAATGGACCGCGCGCCCAGGACGAGCCGGTCAGCCTCGCCTCCGCGGCCAGGCCGGGGAACTGCGGGTCGTGGCCGAACACGTCGAGCTGCCAGGCGGTCCGCGGGTCGGCGCCCATGACGTCGCGCTGGTAGCCGATCCCGTAGACGAGGTTGCGGATCGTGGTCTCCGAGCCGGTGAGGTTGGTGTTGGGCTCGTTGTAGGTTCCGCCCATGATCTCGACCCGTCCGGCAGCGACCAGGTCGCGCAGGACCGACCGGTATTCGGGGTACAGGTCCCAGAACGGCTTGAGGTAGTCGACCTCGGCGAGCACGAAGGTGTAGTCGGGGTCGCTCGCCGCCAGTTCCAGGTGGGCGCGCACCAGGTTGAGGCCGTTGTTCTCCCAGATCGGGCGGGTGCTGCCGTCGTTGCCCTGGAGCTCCCAGGTGGTGGTGTAGGCCGCCTGGGTGTTCCACCACACCGGGTCGTAGTGGAAGTGGGAGACCAGGTACATGGTCCAGCCCGGCTCGGCGACGACCAGCTCTCCCCGGGCGCGGGACGAGGAGCTGTCGCCGGTGGCGAGGACGTCGACCGCGACGGTGTCGCCCGGCGCCCGCTGGTCGGAGAGTTCGACGGCGACCTCCACCGTCGCCCGCCCGCGCCCGGCGGGTATCACGGCCGCTCCGTTCACGCCGGACCCGCTGACCAGCACCGTGCCCGCGCGGCTGAGCGAGCGCTTCAGACGCACCCGGAGTACCTGGCGCGGCCGGTCCGCGTCACCCACGAAGCACTCGGTGGACTCGACGCCGCTGACGGAGATCATGTGCAGGACCAGCCTTTCACGGCGCCCTCACGGCCAGGTGTCTGACAGTCCAGAATATTCTCTTCGCTGCGCGCGGGGCCGTGGCGCGCGCGGCAGATCCACTGATCCCATGATTCCCCGATTCCCTTGCAGGGGCACCTGCCCATTGGCGGCAAGCGCCGGCCGAAGATACCGCTGGCGTTCAACTGAGCGGATCAGGAAGGGCCTTGCCCCACTTTTGACATGCTCGGAAAATATGAGCACCGCTCTTGTTTTGTTACCCGCTGGTACCTAGCATCTGAGGCCGATCAACGCTGCTCTCCCGCTCCGCGCCGCCCGGTCCACCCACCGGGCGGTTCCCCTGCTTTCACAGGAGCTACGCGTGACCAGATCAGCACTCTCCCGGGCCGCGGTCCTCACCGCGGCCGCCGTCATCGCAGCGCTCGGCCTCGCCGGGACGCCTGCGGTCGCCGGCACCCCGGCGCCGGCGGTCGCCGCCGGCACAGCGGACCGCACCCCCGCCATCGTCGCCCTCGGCGACAGCGCCATCTCCGGCGAAGGGGCGGGCACGGACACCAGCGACGGCTACTTCGCCGGAACCGACGGCCCCAAGAACTACTGTCACCGTCACCCGCTCTCGGAGATCTACGACACCGGGTTGTCCGGCGTCACCGCCGTCGACCTCGCCTGTTCCGGAGCCCAGACCGGGGACCTGACCAGCGACCCGACCCTGGCGAAGACGACCGGCCCCGGCAGCGGGGACTTCGGCGAGCCCAAGCAGGACGTCCAGTTGGCGCAGACCGCCGCCAAGTACCAGGTCAAGATGGTGGTCGTCACGATCGGCGCGAACGACGACTTCGACTTCAGCGGAATCATGGAGAGCTGCCTCGGGCAGTACTTCCCCATCCCCAAGTCCCAGGGCTGCCGCGACACCATCGGCAGCGCCACCATCGCGGCCCGCGCCAAAGCGGTCATCCCCAAGATCCAGGCCGCGCTCACCGACGTCCGGCAGACCATGCGCAACGCCGGCTACGCCGACGGCGACTACCAGCTGGTGATGCAGTCCTACTTCACCCCGCTCACTCCGGACATCCGCAGCAACCTCTACGCGACCAAGGTCGCCCAGGGCTGCCCGGCCTTCCCGGAGGACATGGCCTGGGGCCACAACTGGGTGGTGCCCCAGCTCGAGGACGCGCTGCGGACCGCCGCCGAGGCGGTCCCCGGAGTGCGCTTCCTGGACCAGCGCCGGGTCAGTTACGGCCACGAGGTCTGCGCCGAGATGACCAGTTCGCCGTACGAGTACACCAACGGCGACGTGATCGACCTCAGCGAGAACACCCGCAACGGCTGCGACTACTCCATCGGCATCCTGAGCCTGTGCGAGAACGAGATCCGGCAGTCGTTCCACCTGCGCGTCGCCGGATACAAGGGCGAGGGCGCCTGCCTGGGCCAGTTCTACAACGCCCCGGTCCAGCAGGAGGCGTACTGCACCCTTGACCAGGCCGACGGCACCACCATCGAGCCGCTGACGGCCGGTCAGCCGTTCAACGACGTCCCCGAGGACGGCGCCTGGTACCAGCTCACCAATCACGCCACCGGGCAGGTGCTGGACATCTCCGGCGGCGGCAGCTACGGCGACAGCACCAACGGCCGGCCCGCCATCACCTATACGGCCGACGGCGGGCTGAACCAGTCCTTCGTCTTCGAGGCCAAGTCGGGTGGCAGCTACGAGCTGGACTTCAGCGGCAACCGCGGCATGTGCCTGGACGCCACCGGTGCCTCCACCGCGGCCGGCACGCGGATCGAACAGTGGGGCTGCAACGGCCAGGGCAACCAGCACTGGGTACTCGAGCCCGCGGGCAACGGCCTCTACAAGGTGGCCGACTCCCAGAGCACCGGCATGGTCGTCACCCTCGGTACCTCCGCCGCCACCGACTCCGCCGGAAACCCGGTCACCGAGCTACAGTCCGACACCGGAGCCGACGGCCAGCTGTGGCAGCTGACCAAGCTCGGCATCGTCTACCTGCACGGCTGACCGATAGGTGCACGGCTGACCGAGTCGGCCAACCGCACCGCGGCGGCGCAGGGGCCCCTCTCCCGCGCCGCCTCGGTGCCATGCGGTGCCGGCGGAACAGTTGTCAGCGGAACCGCGTATCAGCGGAACCAGGTACGGATGGCCTCGGCGCACTGGCGGACGTCGGCCTGCCCGTCGCGGATGCGCAGGGCCAGCTCCACGGCCTGCTTGGCTTCGGCGACCACCACCACGCCGGAAGCGGTGAGGTAGGAGGCGGCCACGACCGCCGCGAACTGCTCGTTGGCGAAATCCAGCGCGGGCACCCGCACCAGCTGGTGCATCAGCGCCGCCGCGCGGTGGTGGACGTCGGCGTACACCGGCACGTCCATGACCGCGTCCGCGTGCCGGGCGACAGCTGCGGCGAGCGTGCCGAAGTCGGTGACGTCGGGGTCGGCCGGAAGGAACTGCTGTGCGGTGTCCAGCAGCCAGCCGCGGTCCACGTGGAGGATCACGCGGCGCTCCGCCCGTCCTTCGCCCTGGCGGGGTTGGCGGGGTACGGACCGAACTCCGCCTCGAAGGCCGGTCCCCAGGTCTGGGAGAAGTGCGCGGCAGCGGTCAGGAATCGGGCCCGCTGCTCGTCCGCCTCCTGCGCGAGGATGGTCCGGGCGAACTCCGGCAGGCTCATGCCGAGGGCCTGGGCCCGCTGCTCGAGGTGGGCCGCCGTCTCGTCGTCCAGGCGCACGTTCAGCTGCTTCATACCGGCGAGCGTAGCGACATGTACGGCGCGCTACAAGGCCGGTCGGCGTCCACGCCGGGCGAAGTACCAGACCGCGCCCGCGAACATCAGACCCCAGAGCAGGAAGGACATGTCCCAGACCCACAGGTGCCACCACAGCGGCTTCCACGCGACGGGCGTCGTCGGCTTGATCACGCCGGCCGCGACCAGCGCGCCCCCGGTCACCCCGTACGCGCCGTACAGCGTCAGCAGCGCCGCCGCGAAGCCGCCCGCGAAGACGAGCAGTCGGGCCGGTGGCCGTACTCGCTGTGGCCGGACCAGCGCGAGCGCCAGTGCCGCGCCCACGACCTTCAGCAGTCCGACGATCCACACCACGACGAGGATCCCCACCTCGTGGGCGCGGGCCTGCTGCTCGATGGTCCCGCCGACGGTGTCCAGCCCGAGCGTTCCGCCGCACCCCCAGTAGAAGCTGATCAGCGCGAAGACCAGGCCCCAGACGCACGCCGCGTATCCCGCACGCATCGCGCACCACGCACGCCGATCCTTACGGCCTGGGCCGATAGCGCCCGAGGCGTCGTTCGCCGTCATCCCCATGCCGTGAGCTCTTCCCCGCTCACCTGATCGGGAAGCGCGGGACCTGCGTCCGGCGCTGACTCCAGCCGTCCGGCTCGGCGTCGTCCGCGCGTGACGGCGGCGACCCGTCCCGTTCCTACCGACGGGGCGTCAGCGCGTCCGCTTCGCCCTCGCCGAAGAGCGGGCCCAGGACGAGTCCGGCCGCGCCGAGGGCCACGGCCCGGTTCCCGGCGCGGGCCACGGAGACGGCGACCTGCTGCCAGTGCGGGTCGGGCAGCCGCTGCTGCAGCACGGCGTCGACGCGGGTGCGGTAGTTCTCCGGGGCGGCGAGCACGGCCCTGCCGCCGAGGACCACCTCGTCGACGTCGAGCAGCCGGACCAGATTGGCGACGCCCTCGCCGAGGAGGTCGGCTGCGCGGTCCTGGTCGGCTGCCGCCAGTGCCGCGCGGCACAGCGCCTCGAGGCAGCCCCGACTCCCGCAGGCGCAGTGCGGCCCGAGCGGATCGAGCACCTGGTGGCCAAACTCGCCGGCGTTGGTGCGCGCGCCACGCTGCACCCGTCCACCCAGGACGAGTCCGGCACCCAGGCCGTCGTCGAGGTAGACGAAGGCGCGGTCCGCTGAGCCGGGCTGGCTGAGCACGCCCGCAGTGGTGTCCTTGTCGACGGCGACGGCCAGGCCGAGTCGGGCGGCGAGTTCGGCGCGCAGGGATATGCCGTCCCAGCCGGGACGGCCGGTGACCTGGTGCAGCACGCCGGTCCGCTGGTCCAGCGGGCCGGGGCAGGCGACGCCGACGCCGAGGACGTGCTCGCGGGGAATCGGCGCGAGCAGTGCCTCGACCTGTTCCGCCAGCCGGTCCATCACCTCCCGCGGTGCGCTGCGCGGGTCGACGGGGAGCGTCACCGCTTTCTCGACCCGGCCGCCGAGGTCGACCAGCAGCAGGGTCAGTCCGCTCCGGTCCAGCTGCACGCCGACCACCCAGCGGGCCTGCGGCACCAGGCGCAGCAGGGTGCGGGGCTTGCCACCGGTGGAGCGGCCGCGCCCGGCGGCGGTGATCATGCCCTCCGCGGCGAGTCGCTGGACGATCTTGCTGACGGCCTGCGCGGTCAGTCCGGTGGCTGCGGCCAGCTCGACCTGGCTGATCTCCTCGGCGATGCGGATCCGCCCGAGGACGGCGGCGGTGTTGTGGTCACGCAACGCGGTGAGGTTGGCCATCGGTTCAGTATGCCGGAGCTTGCCACTTAATCCACACTGTTGTTTAACTAGAGGCATGGCTACCTCCTCCCCCCTTCGTGTCGGACTGATCGGCTACGGGATCGCGGGTTCGGTGTTTCACGCCCCGCTGATCTCCACCACTCCCGGCCTCGTACTCGCCGCCGTCGTCACCGCCAACCCGGAGCGCCAAGCGCAGGTCAAGCGCGAGCATCCGGACGCCCTGGTGCTGGACAGCGTGGAACAGCTGTGGCTCCAGGGCCTGGACCTGGTGGTCGTCGCGTCTCCCAACCGCACCCACGTCGCGCACGCCATCGCCGCCCTGGAAACGGGCTCCGCCGTGGTCGTGGACAAGCCGCTGGCCGCCACCGCAGCCGAGGCGGAGGCACTGGCCGCGCTCGCAGAGGAGCGGGGCCTCCCGCTGAGCGTCTTCCAGAACCGGCGCTGGGACGGCGACTTCCGCACCGTCGCCGAGCTGGTGCGCTCGGGCGCCCTCGGCGAGGTGCACCGCTTCGAGTCCCGCTTCGAGCGCTGGCGCCCCGAGCTCAAGGGCGGCTGGCGCGAGCTGGGCGACCCGGCCGAGGCCGGCGGGCTGCTGTACGACCTGGGCAGCCACCTGGTGGACCAGGCGCTTACGCTGTTCGGCCCGGCTATCGAGGTGTACGCCGAGGTGGACTGCCGCCGCCCCGGCGCCCAGGCCGACGACGACTCCTTCGTGGCACTGCGGCATGCCAACGGCATCCGCTCGCACCTGTGGATGAGCGCGGTCGCGGCCAGCCTCGGCCCGCGCTTCCGGGTCCTCAGCAGCAGCAGCGCATATGTCTGCTACGGCCTGGACGGACAGGAGGCGGCGCTGCGCGAGGGCCGTACCCCTGAGGACGAGGGCTGGGGTGTCACCCCGCCCGAGGCCTACGGGCTGCTCGGCGCAGGGGACGAGGCCGCGCCCCACCCGACGAAGCCCGGTGCCTACCAGCGCTACTACGCGGAGGTCGTGGAGGCGCTGCACGGCCGGGCGCCGGTGCCGGTCCACGCACGGGACGCGGTCGCCGCGCTCACCGTGCTGGAGGCCGCGCGTCGCTCGGCCACCGAGCAGCGGACGGTGACGCTGTGACGGCCGAGGCGGCCATGCAGGCAACGGCGGCAACGGCGTCAGCGGCGGCGGAGACCGCGGAGCTTCCCGGAACGTCCGAGCTGGAGGCCGAGCAGCAGCGGCTTCGGCTGGCCCGATTCGACAACGACGACGCCTGGCGGCTGGGCTGTCTGCTGGTGGAACTCGCCCGCGAACGCGGACATGTGGTGACCGTGGACGTCCGGCGCGGCGAGCAGCAGTTGTTCCACTGCGCGCTGCCAGGCACCAGCGCCGACAACGACGCGTGGATCGAACGCAAGCTCCGGGTGGTGCGCCGCTACGGCGAGAGCTCCTACCTGGTGGGGCAGCGCTTCCGGGACCAGGGCAGCAGCTTCGAGGAGAAGTCGCGACTGGACCCGGACCGTTTCGCCGCGCACGGCGGCGCGTTCCCGATCCTGGTCGACGGCGTCGGCGCGGTGGGGACGGTGGCGGTCTCGGGGCTGCCGCAGCTGGAGGACCACCGGCTGGTGGTCGAGGCGCTGGAGCGTTTCATCGCGGCCTGAGCCGGGGTCCGCCGACTCGCTGAAACCTCGTCGGGTCCATGCTTGGGCATGGGCCCGACCGGTCACTGCACCGGCGGGCCTCATACCGGTTCGCAGCTGTCGTCGTCGCCAAGCGCGGCGGACAGCCCCTTCCAGCAGGAGAAGGTCCTCATGGCCAAGTCCCCCGAGGTCGGCAGCCCCGCCCCCGACTTCACCCTTCCCTCGGTCCACCTCGTCGACGGTGAAGCCGTCCGCGGCGAGCGCACGCTGTCCGAGGAGCGCGGACACCCGGTCGTGCTGGCGTTCTACCCGGGCGACGACACCGCGGTGTGCACCAAGCAGCTGTGCTCGTACTCCTCCGACATGGAGGCGTTCACCGATCTGGGCGCAACCGTCTGGGGCATAAGCCCGCAGGGCTTGGACAGCCATGAGAGCTTCGCCCGCAAGCACGGCCTGCGCATGCCGCTGATCGCCGACACCGAGCGCACGGCCGTCGCGGCCTACGGCATCGGCCTGGGCGGCATGCTGCGGCGCGCCGTCTTCGTCATCGACGCCGAGGGGATCGTGCGCTGGAAGCACGTGGCCGCACTGGGGCTGACCTTCCGCGACGTCCCCACCCTGACCCGGGAGCTCGCGGCGCTCACCAAGGTCTGACCGAAGCCGGCGCCCTGTCGACGCCGGAGCGGCCGTGGGCAGCGAGCAGGCCCGCGACCGACAGGGCGCCCCAACCGACGGACACGGCGACAGCCTTGAGCCGCCTGCCCCGGCCCGGCAGGGTTCCGCCGAGGAGTACGGCGTCCCCGAAGTCCGCAGCGACGCGCAGGACCGTGGCGGTCGCAAGAGGGGCGCCGGCCGGCGCGGTCATCATCGCGATCCCGCTCGCGGCGTCCCGCCAGCCCAGGGGTCGCAGCGACACCGCGGTGGCGTCGGCGGTGCGCCCGTCCGCGTCGACCAGCCCTGACGGCCGGGCCAGGAGTTCCGGACGCAGAGCGACCGCAAGACCGTAGACCGCAGTTGCCGCGCCCATTCCGCGCAGAAACCTGACGTTCACAGAAGCCTCTCAGCCATCCTTAAAGTGCGCATACATAGCATAGGCGCGATGGCGTCGAATCACACCGGTGCAGAGGGTGGGCATCTCAACTGATTTAACGTCAGTGTCGCATCTCCCTTCTGTGCCTGCCGACTATGATTCGGAGCCACTTCCCGGGTGGATTGGTCGAGACGGAAAGCTGGCAACAGTTCCCTCGACTGGCTCAGCATGACGGCCTTCACCTGCGGCGAAGTGCCATCCACTCGGTCGACGCCCGAAGTCGACGGGCGCGGCGTCTTGACGGGCCCCGCTGACGGCGATTCACTTCCCTTTGGCCGCAGGTCGTCTGCCACGAACCGGCCGTGCGCTCTCGCGCACATTCAGCGGAGTGGGATTCCGGAGCGGAATCCCGAGAGCCTCCGTCAGTTCCCCGGATTCGACTACCGGCGACCCTCCCCACCCAATCGTCAAAGGAGCAACCATGTCCGTCGACGTTCCCCTGCCCGAAACCGACGCCATGTCAGATCTGTCCCGGCGCGGCCTGATCAGGAACGCAGCCGGGGCCGGGGCGGCCGGCCTCGCCGCAGGGGTACTGCTCAACGCGGCCGCGGGGACCGCACAGGCCGCCGAGCCGCGCAGCGCCGAGCCCAGCTTCGAGTCCCGGCCGGGCGAGCGCCCGGTGACGAGCGCCGAGACGCTGATCGTGCACGTGCGTGACGCGAAGACGGGTGAGCTGGACATCTACCACGGCCACCAGCACCGCGTTGTTCGGGACCGCAAGCTCGCGGCGGCTCTGCTGCGCGCCGCGGGCTGAGCCGATCCGCTCGGCCGCACCCCGCGCGACTGCCCGACCGCCCCTTTCCCGCCCTACACCCCCTGTGAGGACCCCTCATGTCGTCCCACCGCGAAGCCCCCGAGATCTCCAAGGACCCGGTGGCGGACAGCACCGACGTCTACGCCTTCGTCAGCCCCGACCGCTGCGACACCGTCACCCTGATCGCCAACTACATCCCCCTGCAGGGCGCCGCGGGCGGCCCGAACTTCTACGAGTTCGGCGACGACGTGCTCTACGAGATCCACATCGACAACGACGGCGACGGTCGCCCCGATGTCACCTACCAGTTCCGGTTCACCACGCACCTGCGCAACCCCGACACCTTCCTCTACAACACCGGCCCCATCCTCTCGCTGGACTCGCCCAACTGGAACCGGCGCCAGACCTACACCCTCACCCGGGTCGAGCACGGCGGCCGCACCACCGTCCTGGGACGGGACCTGACCTGCCCGCCGTGCAACATCGGCCCGCTGTCCACCCCTGACTACCCCACCCTGGCCCGGCAGGCCGTGCACTCCGTCGGCCGCGGCCGCAAGGTCTACGCCGGACAGCGCGCGGAGGGCTTCTACGTCGACCTCGGCTCCATCTTCGACCTGGCCAACCTGCGCCCGTTCCAGACGCTGCACAACCAGTTCGGTATGAGCGTGTTCACCAGCGACGAGCCGGGGGTGAACACCACCAAGGAGCTCAACGTCCACAGCCTGGCCCTGCAGGTGCCCATCACCGAGCTCACCCGCCGCGGCTGGAACGGCAGCGACGTCAACGACCCGCGGGCCACCATCGGCGTGTGGACCAGCGCCAGCCGCAGGCAGGCCCGGGTGATCCAGGCCGAGCACGGCACCGAGCACGAGTCCGGCCCGTTCGTGCAGGTCTCCCGCCTGGGCAACCCGCTGTTCAACGAGGTCCTGGTGCCCATGGGCAAGAAGGACTTGTGGAACTCCCTGCCCCCGGCCGACGACAAGAAGTTCGCCACCTACGTCGCCCACCCCGAGCTCGCTCGGCTGCTCCCGGTCCTCTACCCGAACGTGTTCCCCAACCTGGACGCCCTCAACATGTCGGGCAAGCCCCGCGCCGACCTGCTCGCGATCCTGCTCACCGGCATTCCGGCCGGGCTCGTCCCCGGCTTCCAGAACTTCACCGGCACCACCGAGGCGGACATGCTGCGCCTCAACATCGCGGTCCCGCCGGCCACCTCACCCAACATCCTCGGCCTGGTCGCCGGTGACCCGGCCGGCTTCCCCAACGGCCGCCGGGTCTTCGACGACGTGGTGACCGTGGAGCTCCGCGCGATCGCGGGACTCACCTACGCGCTGGTCGACAAGACCTACCCGGTGGACGCAGCCGCCAAGGGCATCACCGACGGCCTGGACAACCACTCGCCCAAGAACCCCTACCTGGACCACTTCCCCTACCTGGGCGTCCCCTACGACGGGTACCACAACCCGTCGTCCTGACCCACCCCGGTGCCGGCGGCGTGCCGCCACGCCGCCGGCACCGACCCGCGCCCCAGACCCGGAAGGATTCGCGATGCCGCACACTCACCCCCACGCCCACCCCGACGCCCATCCCGACACCCACGCCCACGCCCATCCGCACGCTCCGCTGCCTGCCCCCTCCCGCGAGGGCAGCGTCGTGCTGGAAATCGGCGGCGAACTCGGCGCCCTGATCATCCACACCGGCCCCGAGCAGGACGGACTGGAGATCGAGGTCAGCCCGGTGGGCGACACCCGTCACCGCACCCACGCCGCCGTGCGACCCCGGCACCTGGCGGGCCGTACCCTCCACTGCGCTGTCATCTCACCGCTGGCGGCAGGCGAGTACACCGTATGGCGCGACGCGCAGACCGCCGCGGCGACCGTCGGCGTCCCCCCGGGCGGCGTGGGCGAGCACCGCTGGGCCTGAGCTCCCTCCCTGATGCCCTCTGCCTGGTACCCCTGGCGGAATAGTTGAAGTATCAACTATGTTCGAGTCCACAGCGGTGCGACAAAACACCGCCAGGACACACAGAGAGGGCCTCGTGATGAGCACCACCGGAATTCGCCCCCAGATCGACGTCCGCCGCTCCGGCGATCGCTTCGCCACGAAAATCGACTGGCTGGACTCCAAGCACTCCTTCTCCTTCGGTAGCCAGTTCGACGCTGCGAACACCCACCACGGCCTGCTGCTGGTGAACAACGACGACATCGTCCGACCGGGCAGCGGCTTCGAGACCCACCCGCACCGCGACATGGAGATCGTCACCTGGGTGATGCAGGGCTCCCTGGTCCACCAGGACTCCACGGGGCACTCCGGCGTGATCTACCCCGGACTCGCGCAGCGGATGAGCGCGGGCAAGGGCATCCTGCACTCGGAGAAGAACGACTCCTGGCGCCTGAGCGGCGCCGACGCGCACACCGACCCGGTCCACTTCGTCCAGATGTGGGTCGCCCCCGACGAGAGCGGCATCACGCCTGGCTACGAACAGCTCGAGATCGACAATGAGCTGCTGTCCGGCGGCTTGATCCCGGTGGCGTCCGGGATGGACAAGCACGACGGCGAATCCGCCATCCGCATCAAGAACCGCTACGCGGCGCTGCACGTCGCCCGGCTGCAGCCCGGCCAGAGCGTCGAGCTGCCGGACGCCCCGTTCGTCCACCTGTTTGTCCCACGTGGCGACGTCGCCCTCGAAGGCGTCGGGCCGCTGTCCGCCGGCGACGCCGTGCGCTTCACCGCGGTCGGCGGGCAGAAGGTCACCGCGGTCGAGCCCGCCGAGATCCTGGTGTGGGAGATGCATGCCACCATTGCCCGCTGACTGCCGAAGCCGAAGAAGGAGAAACCATGGCCACGCCTGACCTCGCGGCTGTCCAGGCCGAACGCGACCGGATCCGCGCCACGCACCTGCGCCCCGCCCACGAGCGCCCGGCGTCCTCGGCCCGCGGACTGCACCACACGGCCCTGATCAGCAGCGACGTGGAACGCACCGTCCAGTTCTACCAGGACGTCCTGGAGTTCCCGCTCACCGAGCTGATCGACAACCGGGACTACCCGGGCTCGTCGCACTTCTTCTTCGACATCGGCAACGGCAATCTGCTCGCGTTCTTCGACTTCCCGGGCCTCGAGGTCGGCCCCTACGCGGAGGTCCTCGGCGGCCTTCACCATGTCGCCATCTCCGTGGAGCCGGAACGCTGGCGGCACCTGGTCCGGAATCTGGAGCAGGCCGGTGTGGAGCACGTCGTCCACAGCGAGGTCTCGGTCTACTTCCGCGACCCGGACGGCGCACGGCTCGAACTCATCGCCGACCCGCTCGGCGAGATGTACGGGTCCCAGGTCCTGTAGTCGGTCCCCGTTCAACGCGAGGCTAAAGGTCAGGTCTAGGGTTATGGTCGGGGTCGGCGCGGGGGCAGCGGGAGGAATCCGCTGGTGCGCGCGACGTAGGCGGGGTAGCCGGGCTTGGTCGATCCGAGCTGCCGTTCGAGCATGGGTTTTCCGCTGCCGTTGACCAGCAGATAGGTCATCAGCAGCGGTGAGACCAGCGCCGCCCAGCCGATCGGCACGTCCGTAGCGAGCAGGAACAGGCCCCACCAGACGCAGGCGTCGCCGAAGTAGTTGGGATGCCGGGTGTAGCGCCACAGCCCGCTGTCCAGGACCCGGCCGCGGTTGGCGGGGTCGGCCCGGAACCGGCTCAGCTGGCGGTCGCCGACCGCTTCGAACAGCAGGCCGACGGCCCACAGCGCGGTGCCCGTCCAGGCCAGGGCCCCGGGTGCCCGGGGCACGAACAGGGCGACCTGGACCGGGAGCGCGACCAGCCAGACGATGCCCGCCTGCAGGCCGTAGACCATCCGCAGGGCATAGCGGGTACGGCGCTCCGGCGGGACACGGGAGAGCATCCGGGCGTAGCGGGGGTCCTCCGGGTGTCCCCTGCCCCGGTGCCAGATGTGCGCGGACAGCCGCAACCCCCAGACCAGCACCAGGAGTAGCGCGAGCAGCCGGCGGCCCGGGTCGCCGTATCCGGCGGACAGCGCGTACCCGGTTCCGGCGACCGCGCAGAAGGCCAGGCCCCAGGCGACGTCGACGACGCGGTGGAGTCCGGTGCGGGCGCCCACCGCGAATGCGGCGAGGAGGACGGCCACGGCGGCGCCGAGGCCGGCCGCCAGGGAGGTGAGCAGTGCGGCGGTGTCGATGCCGCTCATCCCGGGTCGCCCTCCCTGGCCAGCACCAGGTGCTGGACGTCGAGGTAGCCGCTGCGGAATCCGGCCTCGGAGTAGGCCAGGTAGAGCGTCCACATGCGGCGGAACACGCTGTCGAAGCCGAGTTCGTCGACGGCGGTGGCGCGGGCGGTGAAGCGCTCCCGCCACAGCCGCAGGGTCTCGGCGTAGTGCGCGCCGTAGCCCTGGCGGTGGGTCAGGCTGAGCGTGGTGTGGGCGGCGAGGGTGCCCTCGACCGCTTCGACGGAGGGGAGCAGGCCGCCGGGGAAGATGTACTTCTGGATCCAGGTGAAGGTGTGCTCGGTGGCGAGCATCCGTTCGTGCGGCATGGTGATGGCCTGCAGCGCGATCCGGCCGCCGGGGGCGAGTACCCGGTCCAGGGTGCCGAAGTAGGCGGGCCAGTAGTCGCGGCCGACCGCCTCGACCATCTCCACGCTGACGACTGCGTCGTACTGACCGGTGGCCGCCCGGTAGTCGCACAGCCGTACGTCCACCTGGTCCTCGTGTCCGGCGGCGGCGATGCGGTTCTGCGCGAGCCTGCGCTGCTCCTCGGAGAGGGTGAGGGTGACCACGGTGGCTCCCCTGGCCGCGGCGCGCAGGGCGAGTTCGCCCCAACCGGTGCCGATCTCCAGGACGCGACTGCCTGCGCGGACGCCGGCCAGGTCGAGCAGCCGGTCGATCTTGCGATGCTGCGCGGCCTCCAGCAGACCCGGCGAGGCGAGGGGCGCGCCGTGGGCGTCGGTGGGGAACAGCGCGGCGGAGTAGGTCATGGTGGGGTCGAGGAACAGCGCGAACAGGTCGTTGGAGAGATCGTAGTGGGCGGCGATGTTGCGCCGGGTGTTCTCGGGCGTGCCGAGCTGTTCGGCGGGCCGCCGCGCGGCGTACCAACGGCGGAGCCACTGCAGGCGGGGCGGGACGAGGGTCTGCGGGGAGCGGGCGAGCGCGGTGAGCAGCGCCACCAGGTCGGGTGAGTCCCAGTCGCCCGCCTGGTAGGACTCGCCGAACCCGATGAGGCCGCCGGTGCCGACGCGCCGGAAGAAGTCCTCGGGCGCCTCCAGCCGCAGCACGGGCGCGCCGGGCGGCGGAGCGGGGGTGAGGAGTCGGCCGCCGGGGAGTTCCACTCGTAGTCGGAGCCGCCTGGCCACGCGGCGCAGCAGTGCCTCGGCGAAGCGGGCGCGGACGGCCGAGCTGGGGACGGTCGCGACGTCGGGCCAGCGCTGGGGGTCGGCGGTCCGGGCGTCAGCGGTCCGGGCGTCGGCGATCGGGGCGTCGGCGGTGCGGGCGTCGGCGGTCCGGTGGAGGCCCTGCCCGGCGGATGGTCCGGCCGTGGCTCGGTCTGCGGCTCGGTCTGCTGTCTGGGTCATGGCGCGGAGACTCCTTCCTGGTGGGAGTGCTGCGGGCGGGGCTGGACGGGGAGTCCGCGCGCGAACAGGCGGACGCCCTGGATCCGGATGTGGGCGGAGACCGCAGCCGTGGACCAGGGGTGCCGCACGGCCGCGCGCAGCAGGCCGCTTGGTCCTGCGGGTCGGCGGACGCCCTGCACCGTCGCGGTGAACGGGCGGGCGCCGTCGTGTTCCAGATGCATCGTCAGGCGCAGCCGGCCGTCGGGCGGCGGCAGCAGCATCCGGTAGCGGCCGTCGACGGGGAAGAACGGGGAGACATAGAACTCCTTGGTGGTGTCGGCCCGTCCGTCCGGGTCGGGCCGGAGCAGGTAGCAGTGGCGTTCGCCGTAGGTGTTGTGGACCTCGGCGACGGTGCAGACCGGCCTGCCGTCGGGGTCGTGGCACCAGTAGAGGGTGATCGGGTTGAACACGTGGCCGAGCGAGCGGGCGTGGGAGAGCATCAGGACCTGGCCGCCGTCGAGGTCGACGCCATGGGTGGCGAGGTAGCCGTCGAGGTTATCGCGCAGGCTGCGGGCGGGGTCGCCGAGGTGGTCGCGGGCCTGGAAGCGGGCAAGCGGGCGCAGCGGCGGAGGGAGGCGCGGGAGCCGGTCCAGGTCCACCAGCCAGAGGTAGGTGCGGTGCTGGAAGGCGTGCCGGACGGGCCGGGTGCGGACGTGGGCGATGCGGCAGTCGTAGAGCGCCGCGCCCCACGGTCCGGGCAGCGGCCGTCGCGCTGCTGTCCGCGCCTGGGTGAGGGTCATGAGCGCACCAGCGCGTTCAGCGCGCGGGCGGCGTCCACGCCCGAGCGGCAGCCGTCCTCGTGGAAGCCCCAGCCGTGGTACGCGCCGGCGAAGGCGGTGCGGCCGGTGTTGAGTCCGGGCAGGCGGAGCTGGGCGGCCCGCGAGTCGCGGGTGTAGAGGGGGTGCTGGTACACGGTCCTGGAGATGACGTGTTCGGGGGCGACCTGGTGCAGCGGGTCCTCGTTGAGGGTGACCAGGTAGTCGTCGGCGGTATCGAGGCGCAGCAGCCGGTTGAGGTGGTAGCTGACGCGGACCTGGTCGGAGCGGTCCACGCAGGAGGCCATCAGGTAGTTCCAGGAGGCGCGGGCGCGGGGCGCGCGGGGCAGCACCGAGGTGTCACGGTGCAGCACGGTGGGGTTGTGCGAGTAGCCGAACGCTCCCAGGACCTGCTGCTCCTCCCTGGTCGGGTCGGCGAGCAGCCGCAGTGCCTGGTCGGGGTGCGTGGCAAGGACGACGCCGTCGTACTCGTCCGGGGCCGCGGACGGGTCGGCGACGGTGATCCGGACGCCGTCGGGGTGCCGGTGCACGGCGCGGACGGGGGTGCCGGTGCGGACGGTGGCGAGGCCGGCGGCGATGCGTCGCACGTAGGTGCGGGAGCCGCCGACGACGGTGCGCCAGGTGGGCGAGTCGCGGACGGAGAGCATGCCGTGGTTGTCGAGGAAGGCGAACAGGTAGCGGGCCGGGTACTCGCCGGCGAGGTCGGGGGCGCAGGACCAGACCGCCGCCACCAGGGGTGTCAGGAAGTGTGCGGTGAAGTAGGGCGAGAAGCCGCGCCCGCGCACGAACTGGCGCAGGGTCAGCTCCTCGGCGGCCGGGTCGTCCGAGGCGAGCAGCTGCCGCGCGCTGCGGTGGAACAGGGTCACTTCCGCGAGCATCCGCAGGTAGCGGGCCCGCAGCAGCGACCGTGGTTGCGCGAGCAGGCCGGACAGGCCGCGCGCGCCCGCGTACTCGAGGCCGCAGCTGAGGCAGCGTACGGACATGCTCATCTCGGAGTCCTGCGTGGTGACTCCGAGCTCGGCGAAGAGCCGCAGCAGGTGCGGGTAGGTGCGCTCGTTGTGGACCAGGAAGGCCGTGTCCAGGGCGAGCGCCGGACCGCGGGCCTGGGCGACGTCCTGGGTGTGGGCGTGGCCGCCGAGGCGCGCGTCGGCCTCGTAGAGGGTGACCTCGGCGCCGGACCGGGTCAGCTCGTGGGCCGCGGTCAGTCCGGCGACGCCGCTGCCGACGACGGCGATCCGGCGGCGCGCGCCGCCGTCCAACGGATGGTCCGCGACCCCGGCACGGGCCCCTCGGTGACGGCCGGTTCCCGGCCCCGGCAGGGTCGTCACATCGACGTTCTCGGTCATACCCGCACATCCCAACGATCCCGGCGGGCCGCGCACGCGCGGACCGCACCCACGTCTCCCGGACACGGGGTATTCGTTGCGGCTCGGCATGCGGATTGGTCGGGCTTGGCAGGAGTTGCGGGTGGGGCACGCGGTGTCAGCCGCTCTGGGCCACTGCCTGGTTGTAGAGGTTCTGGACGTCCTCGTCGAAGTAGGGGCTGTACGAGACGTCGTCGGTGTCGCCGCCCTGCTGGTAGCCGCCGATGACGCCGATGACGGTGCCGGTCCGGGTGGCTTTGTCGAACGCGGTGAGCCAGGGGCTGCCGCTGGTGCCGCCGGGGTAGCCGGTGCAGGCGATCCGCATCTGGTACTGGCTCTGCTGGGTGGTCCGGTTGAAGCAGGAGATGGGGGCGGCGGCGGTGGACGGGTATCCGGTGACCTGGACGATCCGGTCGAAGCCCATGTTGACGCCCAGAGTGTTGGCGCCCAGGACGTCCTCGATGTTCTTGCCGCCCACCGGGCCGAGGGTGACGAAGGCGACGTCGAGGTCGGGGTCGGAGGAGTCGATCCAGCGCTGGTCGACGGCGATCCGGGTGACCGGCCACTCTCCCTGCGGAGCGCTGCCGTCCCGGTAGTCGGGGACGAAGACCAGGTCGGCCGAGTAGTTGCCGCCCTGGCCGCCGTGGACGCAGTGCGCCGCGGTGATCAACAGGTTCCGGCCCGGACTGTGGACGACGCTGGCGGTGCAGAAGTGGTCACCGGTGACGTCGTGGTTGAAGATCGCACCGACCCGGGCGTTGCTGTCGGTGGCCTTCGCCGGGTGGGAGGTTCCGCCGTGCTTGGACAGGGCCCGTTCCAGGCGCTGCTGCGACCAGGCGCTGGGGCTGGCACCGACGGGAAAGGAGGTGGACGTGCCGGCCGACGACCCCGGGGAACCGGTGGCGGGTGCGGCCGCCGGTGGGGCGGACATGCCCGCGCTACCGCAGCCTGCCGCACCCGCGCCCACCAGCAGTGCGGCCAGCACCGCGAGGGCGCCGACCGGCGCGCGGCGGCGCCGGCTGGTGGTCCGCGCACCCCAGGTGTCCTGCATCGTCGTCCGCCTTCGCTCCTCGCCCGACCCGTTGATGACGATCATCGTGCGGGAGCCCCGCCTGTGCCCGCACTGTCCGGCGAACGGGTGAAGCGGCGTGTCAGTGCGTCAGTGCGCCAGTACGTCAGCACATCGATGTGTCGAAGTATCGATGCGTCAACGGCTGGCGAAACGCAGCAGGGTGACGGAGGGTCGCTTGTCCCACACGACGGGAATGCGGTCGGCCAGCGGAGCCAGCACACTCCAGACAAGTCCCCGGCCGCGCGGCAGCGGCACGTCCCGGATCTCGGCGATGCCGGGGTGCGCGGTGGCGAGCTTGTGCCGCTCCCCCGCGTCCATGCGCCAGGGCATCGGCGGCAGGCGGTAGCCACTGGAGAGGTGGATCCGCCGCGGGTGGCCCGGCCGGTTGAACCAGCGCGGCACGGCGTCGAAGACCAGGCCGCCACCGGGGAAGTGCTCGGCGCAGTTCGCGATCAGATCGCGCACCTCCGGCGGCCGCAGGTACATGAACAGTCCCTGGGCCACGACGAGCACCCCGTCAGCGGGATCGACCTCCGCGATCCAGGCGTGGTCGCGGGCGTCGACGGCCAGCGTGCGCTGTCTGGGCCCGTGCGGCAGCAGGGCGTGGCGCAGGGCGAGAGATTCGGGCAGGTCGACGGTGAGCCACTGGACCCGGCCGTTGTCCACCCGCCAGAAGGAGGTCTCCAGACCCTCGCCGAGCGAGACGACGGTGCCGTCCGGGAAGACATCGAGGAACTCCCGGATGACGGAGTCGAAGCACGCCGCACGGAGGGCGATGGCCTGGGCCGCGAGGGCGTGGGCGTGGCCGAAGCGCTGGAGGAAGGGGAAGTCGACGGCTTCCGCGAGGGCGACGGCCTGAGGGTCCGCCAGCACCGTGTCCGGTCGGCGGGCCTCGGCGGCGCGGTGGTGCAGCGTCCACAGCATCGTCTCGGGGACGCCGTCGAGGGCGGCGCTGCCCGCCGCACAGGGGCCGGGTGCGTCCTGCGGGGTGCTCGCGCTGCCGTGCATGCACGCTCCTTGGCTGCCAGGACTCGTCCCGCCGGGGCTCGTCCTCCCATCGTGACGGATGAGGCCTGGAGTTACGCGGGATAGGCGTGCGTCTGGGTGGCCTTGACGGCCGCCCACACTTCGTTGCCCTCGGCGAGGCCGAGGTCGGCGACGGCGGCCGGGGTGAGGTCGGCGGTGATCCGCAGGTCGCCGGAGAGGTCCAGGCGGACCTGGTCGCCGTGCAGTTCCATACCGGTGATGGTGACCGGCCACAGGTTGCGGGCGCTGGTGTCGGGTCGGCTGCGGTGGACCGTGACGGCCGCTGGGGGGAAGGCGACGAAGACCGGTCCGTCCTCGCTGTCGGCGGTGGCGACCACGGTGTCGTCCACCCGCACCTCGTGGCCGTCGGCGGTACCCCGGTAGAGGTTGAGACCCACCAGCCGGGCGATGTAGTCGCTGCGGGGGTGCCGGGCGATGTCGGCGGGCGCGCCCTGCTGGACGACGCGGCCGTCCTCGATGACGGTGAGGCGGTCGGCGAGGACCATCGCGTCCAGGGGGTCGTGGGTGACCAGGACGGCCACGGCGTCGAAGGCGGCGAGGTGGCGGCGCAGTTGGGTGCGGACGTCCAGGCGGGTACGGGCGTCCAGCGCGGCCAGCGGCTCGTCGAGGAGCAGCAGACGTGGGTGGGGGGCGAGCGCGCGGGCCAGGGCGACGCGCTGGGCCTGACCGCCGGACAGGGCGCGCGGGCGGGCCCCCGCATGGTCGGCGAGGCCGACGCGGTCCAGCCAGACGGCTGCCTGGGCACGGGCAGCGGCCCGGCGGACGCCGCGGGTGCGCAGGCCGAAGGCGACGTTGTCGAGTGCGCTGAGGTGCGGGAAGAGCAGGTAGTCCTGGAAGACGACGCCGACGGGGCGCTCCTCGGGCGGCACCCGGAGCCGGGCGGCGGGCTCCTCCAGGGTGTGCCCGTCGAGGGTGAGCCGTCCCGAGGTGAGCGGGGTGAGCCCGGCCAGGGCGCGCAGCGCGGTGGTCTTGCCCGCGCCGTTCGGGCCGAGCAGGGCGAGGACCTCGCCGGGGCGCGCGGTGAGGGTGATGTCGAGTTGGAAGGGTGCGGCGCTCGTTTCACCGCGGCCCGCCGGGGCGCGAGGGGCGCGGTCGACGACGAGGTGGGCGTGCAGTCCTTCAGCCTCCGGTCGTTCGGTGGGCGCGGCGGCAGGAAGCGGGGTGGTCATGCCGGGCCTCCGGTCCAGCGTCCGCGCAGTCCGACCAGAACCAGCACGGAGACGACGAGCAGCACCAGGCTGAGGGCGATCGCGGAGGCCGGGTCGTCCTGCAGGGCCAGGTACACGGCCAACGGCATGGTCTGCGTGGTGCCGGGGAAGTTGCCCGCGAAGGTGATCGTCGCGCCGAACTCGCCGAGGGCCCGCGCCCAGGCCAGGACGCTGCCCGCGGCGATGCCGGGGGCGACCAGGGGCAGCGTGACCCGGCGGAAGGCGGTGAAGCGGGAGGCACCGAGGGTCGCGGCCGCCTCCTCGTAGCGGGAGTCCGCGCTGCGCAGCGCGCCCTCGACGCTGAGGATGAGGAAGGGCATGGCGACGAAGGCCTCGGCGACGACCACGCCGGCCGTGGTGAACGGCAGGGTGATGCCGAAGGCGGAGTCGAGCCAGCGGCCGACGAGGCCGTTGCGGCCGAACACCAGCAGCAGCGCCACGCCGCCGACCACCGGGGGCATCACCAGCGGCACGGTGACCAGGGTGCGCATCAGCCTGCGTCCGGGGAACTCGGTACGGGCGAGCACCCAGGCCACCGGCACGCCGAGGACCAGCGACACCGCCGTGGCGGCGGTCGCGGTGACCAGCGACAACCTCAGCGCCGGCCACACGGCGCCGCCGCTGAGGGCGCTGGGCAGGCTGCTCCAGGGCGCCCTGACCAGGAGTCCGACCAGAGGCAGCACCAGGAAGGCGAGGCCGGCGACGGCGGGGAGCAGCAGGGCGGCCGGGACCGCGCCGACCCGGCGGCGGCGCGGCCGTGTGCGGGCTCCTTCGAGCAGGTCGGGACGGCCCGGGCGCTCGGTGCGGCGGGAGCGGTCGGGCGCCCCGCCGCGCCCCCCAGCGGCGGGAGGATTCTCCGCCGCCGGGGGGTCCGATCCGGTCACGGGGCTGGTCACGGGGCCTGGAAGCCCGCTGCCGCGAGTTCCTGCTGGGCCGGGGCGGAGAGCACGAAGGCGGTGAACGCCTGCGCTGCGGCGCTGTTGCTGCCGTGGGCCAGCGGGGCGATGGGGTAGGTGGTGATGGCCTGCTGGGCGGCGGGGAAGTCGACGCCGACGACCTTGCCCTTGGCGCCCAGGACGTCCGTGCGGTAGACCAGCGCCGCGTCGACCTCCTTGAGCTCGACCTTGGTCAGCGCGCTGGTGACGTCCTGCTCGTAGGTCACCGGGGTGACCTTGACGTTGGCGGCGCCGAGGGCCTTGACGGCGGCCGCACCGCAGGGGACGGTCTTGGCGCAGAGCGCGACCTTGGTGCCCGGCGCGGCGAGGGCGCTGAGGCTGGTGATGTTCTTGGGGTTGCCGGGGACGACGGCGATCTCCAGGGCGTTGCGTGCGAAGTTCGCGGGCGCAGCGGCGTTGTCCGACGCCTTGGTGACGGTCGTCATGGTGGCGAGGCTCGCGGAGGCGAAGACGTCCGCGGGGGCGCCCGAGACGATGCTCGCCGCGAGGGTGTCGCTGCCGCCGAAGTTGAAGGTGACGGTCACCCCCGGATGCGCCGCTTCGAACTCCTTACCGAACTTGGTGAAGGTGTTCTTCAGGGAGGCGGCGGCGAAGACCGTGAGCTTGCCGCTCAGCGCGGTGCCCGCGGAAGCTGTCGCCGAGGGGGCGCCCGAGGAGGAAGAGGCTGCGGACGCCGCCGGGGTCGTGGCGCTGGAGCTACAGGCAGTCAGGGCGACGAGCGCGACGCCGGCTGTGGCGACGGCGAGCGCTGAGCGCCGGGCGGAGCGGGTACGGGTGCTGGTCATGATGGAAAACCCCCAGGTGACGGGCGCGTTCGAGCACGCGCGCTACAAGTGCTGACAGTGAACGGCTACGGGCGTTCGACGACGACGTTGGTCGACTTGATCACGGCTACGGCGGGCACCCCGGGCTCCAACTTCAGCTCCTCGGCCGACTCTCGGCTGATGAGCGACACGACCCGGAAGGGACCCGCCTGGATCTCCACCTGCGCGGCGACGTCGCCGAGGATCACCTCGGTGACGATGCCCCGGAAGCGGTTGCGCGCGGAGGAGGGCGTCCCCTCCGCCCCGGCGTTCTCCGACCGGGCCAGTTCCCGGGCGAAGGCCGCGAGTTGGGAACCGGGCACGATCCGGTGGCCGTGCTCGTCCCGCTCGGCGACGAGCCGACCCGCATCGACCCAGCGACGCATGGTGTCGGCGCTGACGCCCAGCAGGGCCGCAGCCTCGCCGATTCGGTAGCTGTTCACAGGACGATCATCTTGTCGCATCTGCAATCCCCTCGTCACTCGTAGCATTGCACAAGCCAGGGGTGAACTGTAGGACACCTCGCATGTGCGAGGGCCCAGTAGTCAAAGCGTAGCCAACACCCCATCAGCGCACTTCTCGTGCCGAACCCTCTCACTCGGGGATGATCCGCACCGCCGTCGAAGCACCTGAGTCGCCGACCTCCAGGACCTGACGCACCGGGCCGTCCGAGGATAAGTTGATCCTTCACACAAAGGGGATCTGACCATGGACCAGCAAGCCGTCCGCCGGGCCCGACGCTCGGTGGCCGCCGTCTTCGCCGTGCACGGAGCAGTCGCCGGGAGCTTCGCCACCCGGATCCCCTGGATCAAGGACCAGCTGCATCTGAGCGCGGGTGAACTCGGCCTGGCCCTGGTCGCACCGGCCCTCGGCTCGTCCCTGGCGATGCCGCTCGCCGGCCGCCTGGTGCACGCCTGGGGGCACCGGGCCGCCGTGCGGTTGCTGATCTCCTTGTGGTGCGCCTCCCTGGTCCTGCCGGCGCTGGCGCCCAACCTGCCGGTGCTGGCCCTCAGCCTGCTGCTGTTCGGCGCCTGCGCCGGTACCGCGGACGTGGCGATGAACGCGCAGGGGGTCGAGGTCGAGCAGCGGATGGGCCGCTCGATCATGTCGGGGCTGCACGGCATGTGGAGTGTCGGCGGGCTGCTCGGCTCGGCGGTCGGCGCCGTCGCTGCGGGCCAGGGCTGGGACGCGCGGGTCCACCTGGCCGTCATGGCGGTGCTGCTGATCGGGATCGGGGTACTGGCCTGCCGGGGGCTGCTCGACGTCCGCCCCGAGCCGGAGGCCGAGGCGCCGCCGAGGTTCGCGCTGCCGCCGAGGTCGGCGCTGGCGATCGGCCTGGTGGGGTTCTGCGCGGTGTTCGCGGAAGGGGCCAGCGGCGACTGGAGCGGCGTCTACCTGCACGGGACAGCGGGCGCCTCGGCCGGGGTGGCAGCCGCCAGCTACACGGCCTTCGCCTGCACGATGGCCGCGAGCCGGCTGGCCGGGGACATGGCCGTGCGGCGCTTCGGTCCGGTGCGGACGGTGCGGCTCGGCGGGGTCGTCGCCGTGCTCGGCGGGATGCTGGTGGTGATCTCCCGGACGCCGGTCCCGGCCATCGCCGGTTTCGCTCTGCTCGGCATCGGCATCGCCGTGGTCGTCCCGGTGTGCTTCGCGGCGGCCGGACACAGCGGGGAGAATCCCAGCCGGGCGATCGCCGGGGTCGCCACTGTCACCTATACCTCGGGCCTGGTCGCGCCCGCGACGATCGGTACGATCGCGCAGGCCAGCTCGCTTCCGGTCTCCTTCGCCGTCGTCACTGTGCTGGCAGTCGGCCTCATCGTCGGCGCGGGCGTGCTGGCCCCGGCCGCCCGAACCGTGAACCCGGGCAGGGCGAACGCGGCAACGGTCGGGCTCCAGCCCGGCGAGCGGGACCAGGAGTCGACCGCGACCGGATGCTGACGGGTGCCCAGGTCGGATCGCGCCCCACCCGTCCGTCCCGGGTCACATCCCTCCCGCGACCCGCAGCACCGCCCCGGTGGTGTAGGAGGAGTCGGGCGAGAGCAGCCACGCCACGGCCGCCGCGATCTCGTCGGGCTCGCCCGCGCGGCGCATGGGGATGCGGGTGGCGGCGGCCCGATCCACCCGGTCCGGGTCCCCCGCGGCCGCGTGCATCCCGGTCAGAGTGATGCCGGGAGCGACCGCGTTCACCCGGATCCCCTCCGCCGCGAGCTCCTTGGCGAGGCCCACGGTCAGCGCGTCCGTTGCGGCCTTGGTCGCGGCGTAGTGGACGTACTCCCCCGGGCTGCCCAGGGTGGCGGCCGCCGAGGAGATGTTGACGATGGCGCCTCCGCTCGTCATGACCTGGGCGGCGCGACGGGCGCAGAGCAGGTATCCGAGCAGGTTGACGTCCAGCACCCGGCGCAGCACGTCGGTACCGGTGTCGGCGAGCCGGCCGAGCGGGCCGGTCACGGCCGCGTTGTTGACCAGCCCGGTGACCGGGCCGAGTTCGGCCGCGGCGGTGTCGAACAACCGGGTGACGTCGGCTTCGACCGAGGTGTCGGCCCGGACGGCGACGCAGTGCGCACCGCCCTTCCGTACGGCGGCGACGACCTGCTCGGCGGAGTCGGCGTCGGAGAGGAAGCCGAGCAGCAGGTCGTGGCCCTCCGCGGCCAGGCGGCGGCAGACGGCGGCGCCGATGCCGCGACTGCCGCCCGTGACGATCGTGACGGGTCGCGGCACGGTCGGTCTCCTTCGTCTTGATCGGTAAGGACGCGCGGCCGACACCCTACGTGGTCGGCGGAGCGGCCCGGGCATGGGGTTCGCGGGACGCCTCATCACCTCCGGCGGGCAGCTCCGCGAAGAGCACCGGGATGGATCGTCCGGATTCGACGGTGCGTCATCCGGGAGTCTGTGAAAGTCCGGTGATGGGAAATCCGGTGGCCCGGGATTCGGCGAGCCGCGATGATGGTCACGCGGGGGCGAACACGGGGCGAACAGATCCGCGAAGAAACCGTCCTGCAGAAGGCGATTGGGCAATACTTCCCCTGTCTGACATGGCAAAACCGGCCTCGTTGGAAACTCAGCAGAACCAGTGAACGCCTATTCGTACGTCTGTGCGAATGGAACCGATCGAATCGATCCTGCGTCCGAACAGAACGTCAGATCGGTTGACACTAACGGCGCGCCGACACGACCAGACGGGTGCTTTGTCGGTGATCAATGCGATACTCGGACAGCACGGTGGGACAGTACCGAAACACTCTGCACGGAAACACCATCGTGCACATCACGGGGCAGCAGGACGGATGGGGAGGCACGGCATGGGAGCAGCACTGCGTGACGACTACCGCGGATGGCTGGCGCCCTCCGGGAACTATCCGGTGGCGGTGCCCGACTACGAGGAGCCGTGGGACTCCCCCGAGCTCGTCCCGGCCCCGCACGCGCCGCAGATCACCTCGATCCGGCCGACGGGCTTCGAGTCGGCACGGATCATCGGCGAGCACGTTCGCGTCGGCACCCCCGTCATCATGGACCTGACGGGTATGACGGACGCCGACGCGAAGCGCCTGGTGGACTTCGCCTCCGGGCTGACCTTCGGTACCCGGGGCAGCATCGAGCGGATCGCGAAGCGGGTGTTCCTGCTGGCTCCGCCCGAGGTCGAGGTCCTGGTGATCGACAACTCCGACGACGGCTCGGGGTTCTACAACCAGAGCTGAGACATCCCTCCACAGCGGCCGCGGGCCGTTGTCAGTGGTGCTCCGTAGGCTGGTGGTCCAGGGTACTCACCCTGGACCACCAGCCTTTTCGCGTCCCATGGACCTTGGAGCACACGGAGCAGGAGTCGACCGACCCATGTTCGTTCTGCACGGCCTGTGGCAGGCCGACCAGCGGCTCGCCCTGTGGGCGGAGGACGCCCGGCCTCGGGCCGAGGCGCCGCGGGCCCGTGCGCGGACACGGGGCGTCCCGGTCCATCCCCAGGGTTGCGACCCGGCAGTGCTGCGAGGCCTGCTGGGTGCGGTCGGCCCGGGGCTCGAATGGCTGGCGGGGCACGCCGAGGCGGCGTCCGCGACCCTGCTGCTGCCCACCCGGGAGGGGACCCCGCTGCCCTCACCCGAGCTGGCCGCCCCGTCGCCCACGACCACGGGCGTGCGGCTGCGGCCCTGGCGGGTGCCCGCGCTGCTGTTCACGGCGGCTCAGGCGGCCCAGCTACTCGGCGAGCTCTACGACCCGCACCGCTCGGCGATCCAACCCGAACTCCCGGACGCAGGCCTGGTCGAAGCCCCCTACGGAGCCTCGCTGCGCTGGCTGACCCGGGTGCACGACCTGGCCTGGCGGCTGGTCGGGCGGGGGCGGGTACTCCCTTCGCTCGACCTCGACTCCCCAGCGGCCCAAGCCCGCTGGGTGCCGATGCCGGACGGCCCGGCCCGCCGCGAGGCTGCGGCGCTCGCGGCCGACTGCCCTCCGATCTGCCGGGCCGAGCACGGCGTTTCGGCAGGCGTCTCACCCGAAGCCGCACCCGGCGCCCCACGGAACGGCGCCAAGGAGTCGGAGCGCACCGGCGTCGAGCTCGTCGCGGAGCTGCTCGCCGCGCTCGTGGACGGCGAAGTCCGGGCCGTGCTCGCGGAACAGCCTCCGCTGCTGCCGCAGAGCCGGGGACGGCGACGCCCGCCGGCCACCGTAGCCGAGCACTGGCTGGCCGCCCTGAGCTCGGAGAGCGGGCTGCTCCGTGAGGACGGCCCCGACCTGGGGGCCGACGGCGACGCCGCCGAACTCGCGGTCCTGCAGGACCGGCTGACGGTGTGGCACCGCTCGGCGACCGCTGCCCCCGGCCCCCTGCGACTGGGCTTCCGTCTGGTCGAGCCGCTGGGGCCGGACACCCTTGCCGCCGGGGACGACCCCGCCGCCGACCGCTGGCGGTTGGAGTTCACGCTCCAGGCCGCCGACGACCCCTCGGTGCTGGTCGAGGCAGCCGAACTGTGGGCGGACCACCCTGCCGCCGCGCCGCTGCGCCGAGTCGTGGACCACCCCGAGGCGGCGTTCACCGCCGAGCTGGAGCGAGCTGCCCGCTGCCGCCCGGAACTGGAGGCCGCCCTGCTCGCGCACCGGCCGCACGGCCTCGACCTGGACCGCGCCGGCGCGCTGGACTTCCTGCGGGACGCGGCCCCGGCCCTCGCCGCCGCCGGGTTCGGCGTGCTGCTGCCCACCTGGTGGCGCCGTCCGCCGTCGCTCGGACTGGCGCTGACGGCGCAGACGGTCCAGGCAGGTGTGGTCGAGCAGGAGAGCCTGGTCGGCAGGGAGGACCTGGTCGCGTTCCGCTGGCAGGCGGCACTGGGCGGCCGGCCGCTCAGCGAGCAGGAGTTGAAGGAGCTGGCGGCGGCGAAACAGACCCTGGTACGGGTCCGGGGGCAGTGGTTCGAGGCCGACCATGCCCGGATCGCGGCGGCCGTGGCGTTCCTGGCGGACCGGGCGGAGGGCGTCACGTCCGTCGCTGAGCTGCTGCGGACCGCCCTGGCCGGCCGGGAGCCGGGGACGGGGCTGCCGGTGCTGGTCGCGGAGGCGGACGGGCGGCTCGGCGAACTGCTGCGCCGGGTCCGGTCCACGGTCGAGCAGCAGGAGGCTCCGGAACTGGAGCCGGTCGCCGTGCCTCCTGGCTTCGGCGCGGTCCTGCGCCCCTACCAGGAGCGGGGGCTCGCCTGGCTGGTGTTCCTGACCCGCCTCGGCCTCGGCGGGGTGCTCGCCGACGACATGGGCCTCGGCAAGACCGTGCAGACGCTGGCCCTGCTGGCCGTCGAACAGGCGGCGGGTCCGGTGGCCGGCCCGACACTGGTGGTCGTCCCGATGTCACTGGTCGGCAACTGGACCCGGGAGTGCGCGCGCTTCGCTCCCATGCTGCGGGTCTACGTCCACCACGGGGCCGGGCGCCCGGGCGGCGCGGAGCTGCGCCGCACGGTCGCCGGAGCCGACGTGGTGATCACGACCTACGGCCTGGTGCAGCGCGACTTCGCCGCGCTGCGATCGGTTGACTGGCACCGGGTGGTCGCCGACGAGGCCCACCACATCAAGAACAGCGCCACCCAGCAGTCCCGCGCCGTGCGGGCGCTGCCCGCCGCGCATCGGCTCGCGTTGACCGGCACACCGGTGGAGAACCGCCTCGCCGAGCTCCACTCCGTCCTGGACTTCGCGAACCCTGGCCTGTTCGGCTCCGCGGAGCGCTTCAAGGAGCGCTACTCGGTGCCGATCGAACGCAATGCCAGCGAGCGCGCGACGGCCGAGCTGCGGCGCCGGACCCGGCCTTTCGTACTGCGCCGATCCAAGAGCGACCCGGTCGTCGCCGCCGACCTGCCGCGCAAGCAGGAGATGACCGTGCTGTGCAACCTGACGGCCGAACAGGCCGCGCTCTACCAGGCGGTCGTCGACGACCTGCTGGCCCGGATGGAACGCGCCAGACTCGACCGGAGCCACACGATCCAGCGCCGTGGCTTGGTACTGGCGGCGCTGACCCGGCTCAAGCAGATCTGCAACCACCCGGCCCACTACACCGCTGAACGGGGCCGACTGGGGCGACCGCGCCTCGAAGGCCGCTCCGGGAAGCTGGCCCGGCTGGAGGAGACCCTGGAGGAGGCCGTCGCCGAGGGCGACCGCACCCTGTGCTTCACCCAGTACACCGAGTTCGGCTCGCTGCTCCAGCCCTATCTCGCGGAGCGCCTGGACAGCGAGGTGCTGTTCCTGCACGGCGGCATGAGCAGGCGTCAGCGCGACGCAGCCGTGGACCGCTTCCAGGAGCCGGACGGACCCTCGGTCTTCCTGCTGTCCCTGAAGGCGGGCGGTGTCGGGCTGAACCTGACGGCGGCCAACCAGGTCGTCCATCTGGACCGGTGGTGGAATCCGGCAGTCGAGGAGCAGGCCACGGACCGGGCGTTCCGGCTCGGCCAGCTCCGGGACGTGCAGGTGCGCCGCTTCGTGTGCGTGGGCACCGTGGAGGAGCGGGTGGACGCGATGATCGAGGCCAAACGGGCGCTGGCGGACGCCGTGGTGGGCTCGGGCGAGAGCTGGCTCGGCGACCTGTCGACGGACGCACTGCGCGAGGTGCTGGCACTGACGGAGGACGCGGTGAGCGAAGCATGAACACTCCAGGACCAGGACCAGGACGAGGACCAGGGGCCGCAGGTACGGGCGCCGCGCCGGACCCCCGGGCGTGGTCGGCCCGCTTCCTCGCGCGCCTGGACTCCCTCGGACTGCTCGAGCTCGGACTCCCCCAGCTCCAAGCCCAGGCACCTCCTTCTGCCTCTCCCTCTCCGGTGTCCGAGCTGACCGTCTCCGCCGGGTCCACCGGTGCACGGGTCGCGGGCTCGGGCGGACGGTCCTACGACGTCTGGGTGGAGCTGGCGGTATTTGACCCCGCGCAGTGGGCACGGGCCGAACAGGCCCTCGCCGCCGACGAGGACGTCCGCGAGGCACTGTTCGACGGCGAGGTGCCGCCGCGGCTGGAGGGCGTGCTGGCCAGATCGGGCCTGTCGCTGCTCCCTGCCCGGGCGACGGATCTCACCCTGGAGTGCTCCTGCCCGCAGTGGTCGCCCTGTGGACACCTCGCGGCCGTCCTCGGCGCGCTGGCGGCAGCGCTCGACGACGACCCGTTCCTGCTGCTCGCCTGGCGCGGCCGCGATCGGGGACGGCTGCTGCGTCATCTCGGCGCGCTTCGCTCCGCAGCCGAGGAGAGCCGAGCGGAGGCAGAACCGGCTGCCGCCTCCGAGCGCCCGCTGGCGGAGCGCCTGCACGACTTCTGGACCGAGGGCGACCGGCATCGGTCGCTGCTCAGCGGCCAGGAACGGAGCCAGGAGCCCGGGACCGCCGAGGCAGCGACCGCGCCACTCGGCGCGTCCGGCATCGTGATCCGGGGGCGCTCCCTCGAATCGCTACTGCAGCCCGCCTACGAAGCACTGATCGACTGAGAGCCACTAGCTGCAAACGAGAGCCTCAACTATCGAATGAGACATGACTGTCTCACATCAGGTATCCTTGCGTCATGGCAACGGATCGCGACTCGGTACTCATGGCAGCTGTAGGCGTCCTCTGCAGGCAGCCCACGGCCGCCCTGGACGAGATCGCCCGCGCCGCCGGGATCAGCCGTGCCACTCTGCACCGGCTCTTCCCCGGCCGCGACGCACTCGTCCACGAGGTCGCCGGACTGGCGCTGCGCCGCATGTCCGCCGCCCTGGACGCCGCCTACATCGAGCAGGGCGACCCCGTCGAGGCCGTCCGCCGGCTGGCGGACGCGGTGATTCCCGACGCGACCACCGCAGCCTTCCTCACCGGCGAGAGCCGGCTGTTCGAAGACAGTGAGGTCACCGCGGCCTGGGACCGGATGGACGCCCGGGTCACCGCGCTCTTCCTCCGCGGCCAGCAGTCCGGCGCCTTCCGGGTCGAACTCCCCGCCGCCTGGCTCAGCGAAGCCTTCTTCGACCTGCTCGCCGGCGTCGGCTGGGCCGTCCAGGAAGGACGCCTCGCCGCCCGCGACAGCACCCACGCGCTGGTCGAGCTCTTCCTCGGCGGCGCCCTCCGAACCTCCTCACCCTCCTGAGACCGCTCCTCAGCCCTCGTCTCGGACCTCTCTCAGGCTTCCCGCAGACTTCCCAAAAGGCACATCATGACCGCCGTCCCGACCGTCCCCCAGACCACGTCCGCTTACCGAAGTCCCCAGCCCGCCACCCACCGCGCCCGGTGGGTCGCGCTCTCCGTCCTGGTCCTCGCAGTTCTGCTGGTGGCCGTCGACGCCACCGTCCTCTTCCTCGCCATCCCCTTCATCAGCCAGCACCTGAACCCCTCTCCCACCCAACTGCTGTGGATCGGCGACAGCTACTCCTTCGTGCTGGCCGGACTGCTCGTCAGCATGGGCTCGCTCAGCGACCGCATCGGCCGCAAGCGCCTGCTGCTCATCGGCACGGCGGCCTTCGGCGCTGCCTCGCTGGTCGCCGCATACGCCCCCGGCGCGGGCTGGCTCATCGCGGCCCGGGCCCTGCTCGGCGTTGCCGGGGCCACGATCATGCCGTCCACTCTCTCCCTGATCCGCAACCTCTTCCCCGACGACCGCGAGCGCGCCAAGGCGATCGGCATCTGGGGCGCCGCCGCCACCGCCGGTGCGGCGGTCGGTCCGCTGCTGGGCGGGCTGCTGCTGGAGCACTTCTGGTGGGGCTCGGTGTTCCTGATCAACATTCCGATCGTGGCACTGCTCCTGGTGCTCGGCTGGCGGCTGCTGCCCGAGTCCCGTGACGAGAACGCCGGAGCCTGGGACCTGACCAGTGTCGGGCTGTCCCTGGTCGGCATCATCGGCGTGGTCTACGCGGTCAAGGAGGCCGCTGTCGGCTCCGCGTTGCACCCGCAGGTCATCGCCGCCGCCGTGCTCGGCGCGGTCTGCCTGGCCTGGTTCGTGCGCAGGCAGCTTCGCCTGCCGGTGCCGCTGCTCGATGTCCGCCTGTTCGCCAACCCCCGTTTCACGGCGGCCGCCCTTGGCGCGCTGATCGCGCTGATCGGTCTCGCCGGTGTGGTGTTCTTCCTCTCCCAGTACTTCCAACTGGTGCGCGGCTACTCACCGCTGCAGGCCGGGCTCGCCGACATGCCCGCGTTCGCCGGCTCTGTCATCGGCGGCCTCAGCGCCGCCTACCTTGCCCGACGCTGCGGGCACCGGGTCACCCTCGCGGGCGGGCTGCTCGCCATGGGCATCGGCCTCGGCGCGCTGGGATGGGCGCACGAGGAGACCTCGTACCTGCTGATCGCCGTCGCCTTCATGGCCACCGGCGTTACCGAGGGCGTGGTCTACGCACTGTCCACAACGCTGGTGCTGGACGCGGCTCCGCAGGAGAAGGCAGGAGCGGCCGGAGCCGTCTCCGAGACCGCCTACGAGTTGGGCACCGCACTCGGCATCGCTCTCGTCGGCTCGGTCCTGACCGCGGTCTACCGCTCCGGTCTCGTCCTCCCCGCTGGACTGACCGGAGCGGAGGCCACCGAGGCGGCCAACTCGCTCGGCGGCGCGGTCCACGCCGCGTCCACGCTGCCCGCAGCGACCGGCGAGGCGCTGCTGGTCAGTGCCCAGCACTCGTTCGTGCACGGGATGAACCTTGCGGCGCTGCTGTCCGGCGCGCTGCTGATCGGGGCCTCGGCCCTGGTCTGGGTGCTGCTGCGGCGAGGTCGCAGCGCAGCGGCCGGGACCCGCACGGACTCCAGCCGCGACCGCGGCTCGGCCGACGCCCCGGCCGACGACGGCAGCTCCGCCCGCAAGCTGCCCCGCGCCGCCTGAGCCGGGGCCTGCTCCGTGGGGCGCCGAGCCGGCCGTCCGGTTCACTGTGACGAGATGTCACCGGACCGGCTCGGCCACGGCTCCCGTCCCCTCGCGCAGACCCTCACCAGCCGACGAGCGTGTCGCGACGGGCATCGCGAGTCCGGCCACGAGGAAGACCGCCGCCAGCACCACCCAACCCAACTGGCCTCCCTTGACCACCGCGATCAGCGCTACCGGAGCCACCACATTGGTCGCGCCCCGCCCCATTGCCAGCACTCCCTGGTACTGACCGGTGGCACGCTCGGGCGCAAGTTGGAAACTGAGCCCCCACTCGCCCGCGACCTGGTACATCTCCCCTCCAGTGTGCGCGACCATAGCGAGGACGAGGACCCCGGCTGCGACCAGGGCGTTGCCCCAACCAGCGGTGCCGTAAAGCAGACACGCGCCCCCGAGGAGGAATCCCGCTCGGCGTGAGGCCCGCCCCCACGCCCCCCGTTCCACGTCGCTGCCCCTTGAACTGATCCTGACCTGGAAGAGCACCACCAGCAACGTGTTCATCACAATCAAGGCGCTGAACAGCCACGCCGGTGCCCTGGTGCAGGTAACCAGCCAGAGCGGCAGGGCGATTTCCATCAGGCCGCCGTTCAGCGACAGAACCGCGTTCAGCCCGGTGAACCTCAGGTATCGGAGGTCCCTCAGCGCCGTCCACATCCGCGGCCGCTCGGCGGGCACCGGGGGTGGCAGCCGGACCGGAATGCGGTTCAACACGACTGCTGAACCGGCATACGCCAGCCCGGCGCCGACCACCAGTGCCTCGTACGCGGTCCGGGTGTTCAGGTACAGCGCGATCCCTGCGGCACCTGCACCCAACGCGATGCCGATGTTGCTCACCACTTGTTGATGAGCGCGGGCGACCACTCGCTCGTCCGCCGACGCGATCACAGCGATCAGTGCGGGAAGTACCGTTCGACAACCGCGCTGCACGATCCCGACGACGCAAGCGACGACGACGAACGGGACGAAGGAGCGCACCGCCAGGTAGCCGAGGACGGCGGGCCCCGCCGCAGCGGTGAGGACGAGCAGTACGCGACGTGCGCCGTGCCGGTCGGACAGATGTCCGACCGGCACGGCTGCGACCAGGCCCGCCAGGCTCGCGAGCGTGAGGCCCAATCCGACGTCGACCATTCTCAGTCCCACCACACGGGTGAAGAAGAGAACACTGACGGTGGCGAAGAGACCGTCCCCGAGCGTCGTCAGGAAGGTGGACAGGGTCAGGCCCCGCACCGGTCCCGCGGGAGGCAGGGCCGCCTGCAGCCAACGCCGAGCCGCACCCGTACCCGTCGTCGTACTCGGCGGAGTTGTGGCCACTACGCGTCGGCGGTCTGGAACGAGACCGGCAGCGTCGCGAGGTAGCGCATGGTCGCCGTACGCTGGCGGAGCGGCTCCCCTGCCTGGCGCATCGCCGTGGGCCGCCGGAGGACTGCCCTGATCAGTGCCTGCAGGGTCACCTGCGTGAAGAGGTTGCCCACACAGGTGTGCGGTCCACGGCCGAACGCCATGTGCTGGTTGGGCGAGCGGTCGAGTACGAGTTCGTCGGGGCGCGGGAACTTCTCCGGGTCGCGGTTGGCGGCGCCGAAGAGCACGACCACGACGTCGCCCCTCTTGAGCGGGATATCACCGATCACCGCGGGTTCCGTGAGAATGCGACTGGTTCCCTGAACCGAAGCATCGTATCTCATGAGCTCGTCGAAACCGCTGGAGAGCAGCTTCGGATCGCGCATGGCCTCAAATGCGCCGGGGTTTTCCAGCAGCGCCAGCATGGCATTTCCCGCGCCGGCCACGATCGAGCTGTATCCGGACTGGAAGACCACCCGCACGGTATTCCGAATGAAGCTGTCAGGAATATCCATACCGCCGCGGTTGCCGGCGATATGGGTGAGCAGCCCGGGCCGCGGATTGGCGATGAACCACGACTCCACCATTTCGCTCAGCCGACCGCGTGCCGCCACGCCCTGCTTTTTGAGCTCGGCGCCCGTCTCGACTCCGGGTTCTGCGGCCTCGGGGGCAAGGGCGGCGTCCATGCTGCGCACAATTGCGTCTGATATCGCCGCGAAGGTGCCGACCTCGGGGCAGTCGATACCCATGAGCTCCGATATCGTCGCGAGCGCGAGCGGCGCGACGACCTCGGACATGAGGTCGAACTGCGGCTTGCCTTCCAGTGAGTCGAGCAGTTCCGTCACGAGGACCTCGCCGTACTCGCCGATCGCATCCAGATCCTGGGCGCGAAGCGCGTTCATGAACAGGCTCCGCAGCGGTGCGTGGTCCGGCGGGTCCAGCGTCTGCAGGCTGAGCCACGGCTCGGACACGGACTCACCGGCCCTTCGCCAGTCGGTGGCGAACACCTCGGGGTTCTGCAGCACCGTCTGGCAGTCGCGGTAGCGGGTCAGAACCCAGCTCTGCATCTTCTCGTGCCAGTGCACGGGCTCGGCCTCGCGGAGCGCCGCGTACACCGGGTAGGGGTTGGCGAGAGTCGTACTGCCGAGGGGGTCGTACCGAATGGGGAGGTTCATCGGGAATTCCTAGGGACGTGAATTGCTGGCGAGGTCCAAGCAGTCGGGAACAGCAGCACTCGGAGATCGGGAGTGCGCCGGGCTCGGACAGTTCCGAGCCCGGCACTGCCTCACATTGTCGAACTGGCTCCAGCCGGAGTTCGACCTGCCATAATTAGTCGTTGTAACGCATGTGAATTCACCGCCTCCGACTTGTGCCCGCTGTATTCCGAGCGCCTGGTCCATGGGCCGAGGATGCCGGTGCAATCGGCATCTGGTATTTCAGTCGTTGTAGCGCATGAAAACCCCCCAAACATCTCTTCGTGATCGAAGCCCTTGCGCCCCTCTCAATGATCATCAATCTAGCACCGCCACTTTGACCGTGTCCACACCATCGCGCGAACTGGTTTTCTCCGTCCACAATCGAAAGGATTTCTGCCAAATTCCTTGGTTCAGGCGGGGATGTGCGGTCTATCCGAATTTGGCACTATTGAGAACGTGCATGAGGTGTGATAGAGACCGGTGCATCGTGAACCAATTGCCCGAATCGTGTCGGCTGTGGGCAGGTCACACAGCCAGGGGCATTGCGTGTTGGTGATCTGTCATGGTCTGTCAGTACGCACCGCCATCGGACGGAGCGTCGCACCGCGTCACCTCGCGCGGGCTACATCGTGGCTGACGGGTCCGCGAGTTCGGCTTGGTTGTCAGCGGCCCACCGGGCCAGCAGTGCCAGGGGGCCGTTCGCGAAGGACTCCCCGAGCGGCGAAAGCCGGTAGACCACGCCCGGATGGGCAGACGCCTGCCTCGCGCCGTGAACTTTCGTCACGAGCCCGCGCGACTGAAGCCGCTGGAGCACCTGGGTCAGCACCTTGTCGCTGACTCCTGCGATGCGCCGGAGCAACTCGTTGCGCCGTGTCGGCCCCAGGCGCAGCGCGGAGAGCACGACGGGGTCCCAGGTGTGGCTGATCAGGTCGGCTGCCGCGCGCACGTGGCAGTCGGACACGAAGGTCTGACAGGTCTCCTCGATCACACGGTCCAGTGTGGCACCGCTCGCCTACCGATCGGTAGGAGCCGCGTTCATAGCGTTTCTTCCGGCACCGTTTCGAATGAAGGAGATCGCCGTGAACGTAGGAATCCTGGGCACCGGCAATCTGGCCGTGACCCTGGGCCGGGCGTGGGCCGCAGCCGGCCACTCGCTCCTGGTGACCGGGCGCGACGCCTCACGTGCAGGTCAGGCCGCCGGCGACATCGGTCACTCGGCCAAGGCCGTCGAGCCCACGACCTTCGCCGAGCAGGCCGACGTGATCGTGGTCGCGGTCGCCTGGGAAGGCCTGGAGGCGTCGCTGTCCCTCGTCGGGGGCCCGCAGGGATCGCTGACCGGCATGATCGTGCTCGACTGCACCAACCCGGTGGACTACCGGAGCGGGCAGCTCAAGCCGGCGACCGGCTCGGCGGCGGAGCTTGTGGCCCGCTTCGCTGCGGGCGCGCAGGTGGTGAAGGCGCTGCACCTGTTCGCGGGCGCCTCGTGGCCGTACACGGGACCGCGGGTCGCAGCACCGGTCGTGGCGATCTGTGGCGACGAGCCGCGTGCGCTCGACAGCGCGGCGGTGCTGATCGCCGACCTCGGCGGGTGCGGCGCCGTGGTCGGCGGCCTGCAGAGCGCACGGCAGTTGGAGGAGACGGCGGGATTCGTCATGAGGGTGGTCGCGGCGGGCCACAACCCCAGGCTCGCAGTTCCCGACGTGGACCCCGCGGCCCTTCGGGCTGAGCAGGCCACGACCGGCTGAAACAACTGCAGGCCAGCGCCCCCCGCTGGCTTGCACTCTGCCGCTACAGCACCGGCAGGTTCTTGCGAAGCTCGAAGGCGGTGACCCCGGAGCGGTACTCCTCCCACGCTTGACGCTTGTTGCGGAGGAAGTGACGACCCGCTTTCCTGGTCTGCGGGTTAGTCACTCACCATGCTCCTGCTGCAGTTGAGGCCGAAGGCTTCTAGGGGACGGTGGTAGTCGCGGCCGATTCGCCGTAGGGCGGCGGCGATGTTGGTGTCGCCGCCCTGGCGGAACGTGCTGATGGCGAGGTTGCGCAGGCTCGCCATGGTACGGGGTAGCGCCCCGCTGCGGATCTTGGAGTCGTCCTCGCGGAAGGTGCGGTCGCGCACGTGGTGCAGGAGGTTCTCGATGCCCCAGTGCCCCCTGATCCAGGCGGCGAGCTCGGCCGGGGTGGCATCGAAGACGTCCAGACTCGTGATCAGGTAGACACGCTCGATGGTGAGTTTGCCGGTGCCCAGGTCGCGGCGCCACCGGACGACCTGAATGGCCTGGCGGGCGCCGGGGTAGTCGATGTCGCGGTAGCCGGCGACCTTCAGGCGGCGGACCTCCTCACGATGGTGGGCACGGTCGCGGATGCGGTGCTCTAGTGGTATGTCCCGCCAGGGCAGCTCTTTGACCTGCGCATACAGACCAGGATGGTTCTTCTTCACGATGGCCAGGTAGTGCGCTCCGCGGCCTATGAGGTAGCGGCCGTGGCCGTGCTGGGTGTGCAGGGCGTCGGTGGTCAGCACGGCGTCGGTGAGGTCGAGGCCGTTCAGCAGCGACGCGAAGGCGGGGATCTCGTTGCTCTTGGAGCTGATCTGGCGCTGAGCCAGGACCACACCGTGGTGATCCATCGCGGCCAGCAGCTGGACCGCGGTGGCCGTCGCGGTGCGCGAGCCGCGCACGGTCTTGCCGTCCACCGCGATCACCCGTCGGCCAGGCGCTCGCGGGTGCCGGTCGGCTTGGCGCGCTTGCAGGTAGGCGCCGATCGCGGCGTCCAGGGCATCGGCGTCGACGCGGTGGAGCAGACGGCGCACGGTACCGGCGTGGGGCGCCTGGTTCCAAGCGGTGAGCGGGTCCGGCAGTAGGCCGAGCGAGGCGCGCACCTGCTGCGGGGCGTCGGCGATCCACTCGCCGACGGCGGCCAGCGACCTGGCGCCGGCCAGCACCGCCGCGGCTGCCACGGTCAGCAGCGCGGCCGCGGGGTAGCGCCGACCGCGCAGTCCGCGCGGATCGGGTACAAGGTCAAGGAATCGGCGCAGGTCAACGACCTCGCCAGGGCTGAGGGCGACGGCAGCGCGGACCAGTGGCTCCAGCGCCGAAGAGATAGGAGATGATGTCCGGCAGGCACGGTCTCGCTCGGTTCTCATGGGTCTCGACAACCACATGATCACCGGCGCCGTGCCTGTTCTGCGCCCCAGGGCCCCATCCACCAGATACTCATGACGTCACGTCACGAAAGAGCCCGGCAAATCGGGCCAGTTCGTGATCATGCAATGCCCCTGGTCACACAGCCGCGATCGGCAGGACCTCGACGAGTACCGTGCCGAGGGGTATCCGGTCGGTGACTAAGCGTCAGCGAGCAGACGGGCGCCGACCGCGCCGCCGCCCGTCCTGGCCCCTGGGCCGGGACGGTGCAGGAACCACTCGGTGCCGAGGCACAGCTCGCGCAGGTGCGGCTCCTCGAAGGCCGCGATCCGAGCACCCCGGGCGAACTCGGAGGCGTGCGACCGGACCGCCTCCCACTTGACGTCCAACCAGGGCCGCACATCGACCGCGGCGGCGATCCGCGCATCGGGCGTGGAGGGCATCGGCGACTCCAGCCCGAGCACCGTCAGCCGGCGGACCAGGGATTCGGGAACCGTGGCCAGCCACAGCGACTCGACCTCCCACGCCGCCCCGGCCTGCGGCCACTGGTACGGGCAGGCGGCCGCCTCGACCGCGACGAGGACCGCGCGGTGCACGCGGACGTGGTCCGGGTGCCCGTACATGCCGAAGGCGTCGTAGGTAGCGACGGCGGACGGCCGGAAGGAGCGGATCCGGGCGACCAGGTCGGCCACCAGCTCATCGAAGGGCGCGTCGCACAGGCTCCCCCGCCCCCGTCCGAGATGGCCGGAGTCACGGTAGGGAAGGACACCCGACTCGGCGACGCCGAGCACGCCCAGGGCCTGGACCAGCTCCTTGACGCGAGTGCCGGGGCCGGCGAACGAGGTCCCGTCGGCAAGCTCGCCATCGGTGCAGGTCAGCACTGCGGTGGGCCGCCCTTCGGCGGCGTGCTGGGCGAGCACGCCGCCGGTCCACAACGACTCGTCATCGGGGTGGGCATGCACGGCCATCAGGCCCCGCTGTCGGTCCATCAACGCCCTCCCGGCTGTCCGGCCCGTACTGTCCCCAGTGGGTACGCGGATCCCTCAGCGTAACCAAGACCGCTGGAGGGCGATCGCGCGCACCCCCGTCCGTTCCTGGCGCGTCGCGGTCACAGGCCCGCCGCCGCACTACCAATAGCCCTCGACGGTGGCGGCGGGCCGGGCCGTGCTCTGCCGGGCCGGACCACGGGCACGGGACCGTTCTCCACGAAGGTGAACGCCTTCCAGTGCCCGTCCGTCCTCGGGTCACCCCTGCGAGGGCCGCCGCGTCGTGCAACGTGCCGGTCTTGGCGTGCACCAGGCCGACCGCGAATCAGGATGACAGTGCGTCAGTTTCCGGCGCGGATCAACGCTCCGAAGCCTCCACCTGCTGGACGATCCACTCGCACAGCTCATGGGTCCGCAGCGCGTCCTCGGCCGAGAGGGTCCTGCCCTGGCGGACCGCGTCCAGGAACAGGTGGCAGACCTGCTCGATTCCGCGCTGCCGCGCCACCGGCACCCAGTCTCCGCGACGGCGCACCGTCGGCTGACCCCGGTGGTCGATCACCTCCGCGAGATTGACCACCTGCCGCTTGGAGTTCTGCCCCGAGACCTCGAGGATCTCCTCGGTCGAACCGCTCAGCCGGTTCATGATGCCCAGCGCGGTGAAACCGTCACCCGAGAGCTCCAGCACGAGATGGTGCAGCAGACCGTCCCGAATTCGGCAGCGGACGTGCATCTGCTCGATCTCCCCGGGGACGAGGAACCTCAACGAGTCCACCACATGGATGTAGTCGTCGAAGACGAAGGTGCGCGGGGCTTCTGGCAGGCTCTCGCGGTTCTTCTGCAGCAGGATCAGATCGCGCGGCCGTTCGAGGGCCTGGGCATAACCGGGGGCGTGGCGGCGGTTGAAACCCACCATCAGCGAGCGCCCGCTGGACTCGGCGAGCTCGACCAGCTTGCGGGCGCCCTCCAGGGTGTAGTCGAGCGGCTTGTCGACATACACGTCCACCCCGGCGCCGAGCAGCGCCTCGACAATCGGCACGTGGACGCTGGTGCTGGCGTGCACGAAGGCGGCATCCAGTCCGGAGCCGAGCAGCGACTCCAGGCTGGTGTGACGCTGCGTCAGCCGGTACTGGTCCCCGATGCGGTCCAGCTTGGCCCGGTCGCGGGTCATCAGTCTCAGGTCGAGCCCGGACTCGGCAGTGAGGACGGGCAGGTACGCCTTCTGCGCGATGTCGCCGAGGCCGATGACGCCGATCCGAAGATCGCGGCTCAGCGGATCGCGGCTCAGTCGATCTGTGCCTATCCGGTCGCCGCTCATCCTTGCACCCAGTCCTGGTAGGGGATCCGGGCCAGCTCGCGGACGCCCTCGGTGGTTCCCCACTCGTTCTTGCCCAGGCGGGACAGCGGGCGCAGCCGCCGGATCTCGGGATGACCGTCGACGAGCGCGTCCTCGTCCACCGCGGCATGCAGCACCCGACCGAAGACGACGGTGGAGTTCCCCAGGCACAGGGTGCTGTGCAGCCGGCACTCCAGCGCGACCGGCGAACCCGCCACCCGCGGCGGCTTGACCCGCAGCGACGGCTCCCGTTCGATCCCGACAGCCTCGAACTCGTCCACACCGTGCGGGAAGTCCGTCGCCGTCGCATTGATCTGCTCGAACAGCCGCTCGGGCGCCAAGTTCACGACGAACTCGCCGGTCGCCTCGACATTGTTGAGACTGTCCTTGCGGCCCACCGAGGTGAACTGGACGATCGGGGGCTCGGTGCAGGCGACGGTGAAGAAGGAGTGCGGGGCAAGATTTGCAGAAAATGGGTACGCCGCCGAGACCGTGGAGACCCACGCGATCGGCCGGGGTACCACCACTGCCGTCAGCAGCTTGTAGAAGGCTTGCGGGTCCATGCCCCGCGGGTCGAATTCGGTTCGCATGACGATCAGTATCCCGCGCCGAGCCCACCACCGAGATATCCGTGTGGGACGCCTACCAGGTCCCTGTTCAGGCCCGCCGGGGCAGGTGCCCTCAGCCTCCACGACCACCTCGCCACCTACATCCCCAAGCGGCCAGCGGCATACCTGCGCATCTCCTCCGACCGCTTCGGCTTGGAGAGCGGCGTGGACCGTCAGCAAGGGGACGCCGACGACACCCGCAAGCGACCTTGCAGAGCGGCGACCACCGCGCCGCCAAGGCCGCACCGGCACGTCTGGAGGAGCGCGAACCAGCCAGCGGTACCTCGTGGGCGCTTGGCCTCCTCGCTCGCTGCAGGGCCCTGATGGCCGACGACGAGCACGCCGACCCGTTCTTCCGCGAAGCCGTCGAGTTGCTCGGCCGGACTCGAATCGTCACCGAACTGGCCAGAGCTCACCTCCTCTACGACGAGTGGCTGCGGCACCGGAGACGCCGCGCCGACGCCCGCGTCGAGCTGCGGGGCGGCCTACGAGATGTTCACGGAGATGGGCGCCGCGGCCTTCGCCGAGCGGGCGCGCGCCGAGCTGTCGGCGACCGGTGAGCGCCCTCGCGGCCGGACCGTGCAGACCGGGAGCGTTCTGACACCCCAGGAGACGCAGGTCGCCGCCCTCGCCGTCACGGGCGCGACCAACGCCGAGATATCGGTGCGACTGTTCATCACCACGTCTACCGTGGAGTAGATGGACCTGTTCCAGCACGAGGGCTACGCCCCGTCCGCGCGGGCCGGCCCGGCGACCCCGACACCGTCGCCGGCACTCCGACGCGGTCACGGACATCACCGACTTCCCCGACCGCGGGCACTCGCTGACGATCGACGGCGGCTGGCGCGAGGTCGCCGACACAGCAGTGGACTGGTTGCTCAGCAGACCCTCTGAGCTGCTCGCGACAGACGACCGACACCAATCGAAGGGCACTGGCATGGATATGCACCTGACCGGCAAGACCGCCATCGTGACGGGCGCCAGCCGAGGCATCGGACTGGCAGTCACCCGGGCCCTCGTCGCGGAAGGTGCGCGGGTGGTGGCCGGGGCTCGGGAGATCACTCCCGAACTGAAGGCGCTCGTCGCTCAAAGCGATGTCCTCGCGGTCGAGGTGGACCTGACCGCGTCGGACGGGCCGGCCGAGTTGGTCTCCGCGGCCACCTTCGCGTACGGCGGGTTGGACGTCCTGGTCAACAACGTGGGGGCCGTCCGGCCGCGGGTCGACGGATTCCTCGCGGTGACCGACGACGACTGGGCCGCGACGCTGGCCGTCAACTTCCTGGCTGCCGTGCGCACCACCCGTGCCGCACTCCCGCGTCTGCTGGAGCGCGGCGCGGGAAGCATCGTCACCGTCAGCTCCGTCAACGCTTTCCTGCCCGACCCGCTGGTCATCGACTACAGCGCCGCCAAGGCCGCGCTGTCGAACTTCTGCAAGTCGCTGTCCAAACAGGTCGGACCGCAGGGCGTCCGAGTCAACACCGTAAGCCCAGGACCGGTCACCACCGGCCTTTGGCTGGCCGACGACGGCGTCGCCGCGACGGTTGCCCTGGCCACCGGCGCGAGCGCCGGCGACGTGGCCGAGCAGGCCGCCGGCCAGGCCGCCACCGGCAGGTTCACCCACCCCGAGGAGGTCGCCGACCTCGTCCTCTTCCTGGCGAGCGACCGGGCCGCCAACATCACCGGGGCCGACTTTCGCATCGACGGCGGGCTCGTCAGCACCCTGTAGAGCCCGAACAATGCACGACCCTCACGAATGGGGGTCCCTGTGACGATCCGTGTGGTGACCCGGTCCAGTGCCTCGGCCGCCGTTCGCCCGGACGGCCCTTGATGGCCACCCGCGGCCCGCGACGGCGCGAGGATTCAATGGTGGCCGTTTTCATTGGAATTGTTCAACTCGCAGGCGAGGCTTGGCCTGAACGCGCCGTTGCGTCGGCTACGTTCGTGTCAGAACCATCGCGCTGCCAAGTCTGACCGACACGGACTTCCTGCTGACGAGGATACCGCCAGCACTCATCAACAACCATCGCCATCCTGGCGACATGGCCTGGTCGGATTCAGCTGGCTATGGTCTGGCGGATCTCGTCGTCAAGCTGGCCCGATGGGTGTAAAAAGACCGGACTCTCCGTGATTCCTGTCATGAAAAATGTGATGGACAGGCTAGCGTCCGATCGAGTTGTCGTGATCTTCGGGCCGCTACGCGCGCTGGTTCCCCGGCAGTCGGGCGCCCATGGCCGAAAAGGGACGCCCATGCACTTGTCTCCCATTCGCACTCGCCGGGCCATCTTGGCGATGTGCGGAGCATCGGCACTCCTCGTGCCATCCGCGCTCAATGCCGTCGCCTCCGAGCTGCCACCCCGTACCAGCGCCGCCGCTCCCAGCAGAGGCGACGTGATCACAGTGACGACCGCCAAAGTCGGCGCTCCTGGCAATCCATCGGTAGGCATCACCCCGTTCAAAGACGCCATCTACCGGTCGTGCTCCCATGCCCCCAAGCCCTCCCGCGGCTGTTTGATGGTCGGCGGCGTCAACTACCGCTACGAGATCGGCCAGCTCGAGGTGACCGTCGGCCAGTGGGTGGCATTCCTCAACACGGCCGACCCCCGCGGCGTCGATCGCCGTCATCTCTATGACGCGACCGAGAGCTCCTCGATGTGGCCCAAGTACGGGCAGATCAACTTCTCCGCCACTGCGCGTAGCGGCTCCCACTACTCTGTCGCGTATCCGGAGTGGGCGGACAAGCCGTATGGCGCCGCGAACTTCCTGAGGGCGGCGCGGTTCGTCAACTCGCTCTACAACGGTCGACTGATCTCCAAGCGAGACAGCAACGACGGCCGCTTCCACTACGTCACCTACACGATCGAATTGTCGAGGCAGACCGAGCGCGGGATGTACGAGCTCACCCGGCCGGACGCCACCAGGGCCCACAACTCCGGGTTCGTCGTGCCGAGCCAGAATGAGTGGATCAAGGCGGCCTACTACGACCCGAGTGGGGGCGGCACATACTCCTACTGGAAGTACCCCACCAACCCCGGGGTGTTCGGCGACGGCGAACAGACGGCCCCCAACCCCACCGTCCTCAACCCCACCACCGGCGACGTCACCAACGCAGCAAACCAACCACTCGCCTCCTACCACGCTTCCGGCCAGCCGGCACCGAGTTGGTGCCCGGGACAGGTGCAGCCAGTCGACTGCTCCACCGTCAACCCGTTCGGACTGGACCCGAGTGCCTACGCCTCGCTCTACCAGGGCAGCCTCAGCACAGTCGGCCAGGCCGGAACCCGCTCGCCATGGGGCACTCTTGACCAGGGCGGCAACGCGGTCGAGTGGACCGACACCATCACCGCGGCTCCGGCAGGAGGCGACTCCGGGCGGGTCTGGCGGCGATTGCACGGCGGGATCTCCAACTCGAGCGCCTACCAGATGTGGCTTTCCGCTGTCGGACTGCAACCGCAGGACAACCCGTTCTTCACCCTCACCTATCCGTGGCTCGGCATCCGGATCGGGGTGATCGGTGACTTGAAGTTCGGCCAGCGCTGATCCGTGCGCGACACCGCGGCCGCCCAGCAGTTCGGCTGCCCCCAGCCACTCCCAGGCCAACCCGTCGGCAAAGGAGTCCTCCTGGGCGTGCTCATCGAGGACAACGCGACCAGGGACAAGCAGACGCTCGCCGCGACCGCGCTATTCATATTCATCGGCGTGGACTCCTGCACGGGTTGGCTGGCCGATTCGATCGTCGATGCTGTAAACCAGCACGCCGGGGGTGTACGCGGTGGGCGACGTCCGCAGCGGGTCGATCAAGCGAGTCGCCTCAGCGGTCGGCGAAGGCTCGATGGCGATACGTCTGGTGCACGAACATCACGCGCATCACGGCGCCCGCTGAGTTGGGCTTCGGCCGATCAGATCCCGGTGTGCTCGGCCCGGACCGGATCCGGGTCCGGAACATGCGGCATCAGGGCATTCGGCGGGATGGACCCGAACCGGCCGGCCTGGAAGTCCAGCATCGCCTGCCCGATCTCCTCACGGGTGTTCATCACGAACGGGCCGTAATGGCTGACCGGCTCACCGATCGGCTTGCCGCCGAGAATCAGGATCTCGAGGGCGGCGCCGCCGTCCTGACGATCGTCGGCGCGCACGCTGATCCAGTCCCCATCGCCGAACACCACGAGTTGACCGACATGCACCGGGCGGCCCTGGCCGCCGACCCGCCCGTTGCCGGCCAGGACGTAGACGAGGGCGTTGAAACTTGTGTCCCACGGCAGCCGCAACTGCGCGCCCGGCGACACGCTCGCGTGCATCAGCGCCATCGGCGTGTGAGTCGATCCCGGCCCCGCGTGGCCAGCGACCTGTCCGGCGATGACACGCACCAGCGCGCCCCCGTCGGTCGAGGCCAGCAAGGTGACGTCGTCGGCCTCCAGACCCTGGTATGCCGGCGCGATCATCTTGTCCTTGGCAGGCAGATTCACCCAGAGCTGAATACCGTGGAACAGGCCGCCGCTGGTCACGAGATCTTCAGGCGGCGTCTCAATGTGCAAGATCCCGCCCCCGGCCGTCATCCACTGTGTCGCACCATCGGTGATGAGGCCGCCGCCACCGTGGGAGTCCTGGTGCGCGAACGTCCCGTCGATTATGTAGGTCACTGTCTCAAAGCCCCGATGCGGATGCCACGGAGTGCCCTTGGGCTCACCGGGCGCATAGTCGACCTCGCCCATCTGATCCATGTGCACGAACGGATCCAGCGCGGCCATGCTCACGCCCGCGAAGGCCCGTCGGACCGGGAAGCCCTCACCCTCAAAACCGCTCGGCGCCGTGTTCACCGACCTGACCAGACGTTCGGCCGGCGAGGACTGGCCGGGATCGGGAATACGTGGCAGCAGCGACAGATCAGCAACGCTCACAGCAGGCATGCGAACCTCCAGGGGACGAGTCGCCGTCGGCGACGGGTCAGTCATTCATCGGTCGTGCCACTCCAGGGTCATCTCCGTGACAGCGAACCGGCTTCGAGTCGGCGTTCTGTGAGACCTTCTAGTCAAACTCCGCTGACCGCAGACCGGCAACTTGGCCGGCTTCGGAGAGCAGGAACGACGCGTCAGAGAAGGGGCCGTCCGTGAGCGGGTACGATTGCGACGCGAAATCGAAATGAGTGCCGCGGTACTCGATGAACTTCCTCTGCCCCACTTCGCTCGCCGCCCCGAACGCGCTTACGGAACGCCGTGATCCCCAGCCGCCCACCTCATCATCGGGGTTTGCAGTGAAATGAAACGTGGCGACGCAATTCCGGCGAATGGCGCCGAGCGCGCTTTCCGCCATCTTCGCACGGTCCGGAGCGCGCATTTCGACGAAGACTTGGGGGATATGCGGAGAATCCAAAGCGCCGTAGCAGATCGTGTAGTTACGCGTACCAGTCGTGGTCGCAGGGTTCATATCATGATGCTGGCACGGGGTGGCCTCCCCAGCACGGCGGACTGACGCTGCCCTGCGCGCAGCGCCTCGGCGACGCGACGCGACCTGAGCTTCGCTTCGCCATCGGAACTCCCAGCTGCTACGGTGCAATTGTTCCATTGTGTGCAGTATTGCGCCGTTGTGCGGCCGAGACCACGGGAGCAGGGATGAACGGAGAACCCGAGCCGATCAGCGACGCCGCTCTTCGGGCGCTGGAACAGGATCTCGCGGACCTGCGCGCCGAACGCGAGAAGGTCGCCGCGACATTGCGGGACCCGGACGCGGACGAAGTCGGCGACACGGCCGACCAGGCCGACGAGTTGCAGCGCGCCAATGATCTCACCCACCTGGACACCCGCATTTCCGCGATCACCACCCGGCTACGCCAGGCCGTCTTGGCCGGGCCGCCTCGCACGGACGTCGTCGGCGTCGGAAGCACCGTCACGGTGCGCTTCGGGGACAACTCGACGGTATCGATCCAGATCGATGAGGTCGCCGAGGAACGGGATGAAACACTGGTGACGGCCGACAGTCCGCTCGGCCGCGCGCTACTCGGTCGCCGCGTCGGAGCGACCGTGGCATACGACACGCCCGAAGGGCAGGGAACGGCGACGGTACTGTCCATCGGCGGCTGACGCAACAGGACATGAGCTGATGCAACAGGGCATGAACAGGTGAACTTGTTGACCGATGCTCGGAGACACCGGTATTCCGTTGCTCCCGAGCGTCCGTCTTCATTACTCCCTTCGCCACTGCTGGTTCACCTGTCGGCTGCCGGTCGGGTCGGCTGTGACCCCCTGAACGGCCGAGTGTCGCGCGCCGGCGGAATGCGATCAGTCTCTGGATCTGGGTGCGCCCGAACGGCGTAAAGCTGGCCGACTTGGCGGCGGTCGTCGACCGAGGCGCTCTGACCGTCGAGGTCGCCGAGACCTTCTCGCTGGATGAGGTGGGCGCGGCCTTCGGCGCCAGCCGTACTGCACACACGCGGGGCAAACTCGTGATCACCCCATGACTGATCCCACCATGACGCGGGTCTTCGCCGTGCCCCGGGCGGTGACCGTGGCACGGCAGCCGACCGTTGAGCGCAGCCGCCTCGGCTCGCGGACACCGACCCGTTCTGCCAGGCGCGCGCCGTATGGTTTATTCCTCGCGGTCGAAGGCCGCCTCCGACTCTGCTTCGTGGAGCGCGCGCTGAGCGGCGAAGTAGAGGTCCCGGACGAAGTCCCGGGCCTGCTCGGGCGACAGGACCGGCGCCTGCGTGAGCAGCCGCTGCGTCCATGCGGAGATGACGTCGTCGTCCTTCATGTCACCAGCTCACATCCTTCCCACGGTCACCGCCACCGCAACCCGCCGGACGGCGTCGAACGGCCCAACGAGTTCACCCCATGGCCTTGCCCTTTGCCGCCCCGCCCGAGGCCGCGCCACATCCCGGGTCCGGTTCGCCTCAGGGCAGGGTGCGACGTCCGCGGAGAGAAGGAGAGTTGACGCGCCGTCGGATGGATCAGATACCGGCCATGTCGAGGGCGCTCTGGAGCGACTTCTTGTAGCCCGCGCTGGTGTAGCTGGCGCCTGACACGGCGTCGATCTTCGCGCTCTGTGCGGCCACGGCCTCCTTGGTGAGCACCGGGAGAGTGCTCGCCGCGAGCTGGATGCTTCTGCCACTGTTGTTGGGGTACTGCACCAGGGTGGTTCCGGTGAGGCGCTTGCCACTGACCGTGATCTGGACCTGGACCGGGCCGTACTGCGTCTGGACCGTGGTGCCGGTGACCGTCCGGGTCTGCGCCGGGGCTGCGGCTGTGGTCTGCTTGGGGCCCGTGGAGGTGGACGACCGTGACGTTGTGCCCTTCGCCGAGGCGGACGCCGCGGGCAGCCCCGCCGCCGTGGTCGCCGGGGCCGAGGTCGGCTTGAGCGCCAGCAGCAGGATGACACCGGAGACCGTGGACACCGTGGCCATCAAAACGCGGCGGAGTGGGTGCTTCTTTTTCATGAGGAACCTCCAAGGAAACCACGGCCCTTGGGCCGGGGAGGAATTGGATCAGCTGCGAGCGGGGCAGTGGTAGGCGATTCGCCGTCAGGCGGACGGGCCGTTGACCGTCTGCCGCCCTGCGGATGGTCACAAGGCGCAGTGATGGTTTGTGATCCATGGGAACCACTTCCGTGAAGCGGGCGTTCAAGTACCGCTTCTATCCGACCGATGCGCAGGCGGCTGAGCTGTCGCGCACGTTCGGGTGCGTGCGGAAGGTCTACAACATGGCGCTCTCGGCCCGTACCGAGGCGTGGGCGCTGCGGCAGGAGCGGGTCAACTACAACGCCACCTCGGCGATGCTGACGGCGTGGAAGAAGACCGAGGAGCTGGCGTACCTGTCCGAGGTATCGTCGGTTCCGTTGCAGCAGTCGCTGCGGCACCTGCAAGGGGCGTTCACCAACTTCTTCGGCAAGCGGGCGAAGTACCCCACATTCAAGTCGAAGAGGAAGTCCCGCCGCTGCGCCGAGTACACCAGCTCCGCGTTCCGCTTCCGCGACGGTGAGCTGACGCTGGCGAAGATGGCGCAGCCGCTGGCGATCACGTGGTCCCGTCCGCTGCCGGAAGGCGCTGCGCCGACCACGGTCACCGTGTCCCAGGACAGTGCCGGACGCTGGTTCGCCTCCCTGCTGTGCGACGACACCCCCGCCCCGATGCCCGTCACCACCGGGGCGGTCGGTATCGACGCTGGGATCACCAGCCTGGTGACGCTGTCCACCGGGGAGAAGATCACCAACCCGAAGCATGAGCGCAAGGACCGTCAGCGTCTGGCCAAGGCCCAGCGCGAGCTGTCCCGCAAGGCCAAGGGCTCCAACAATCGGGCCAAGGCCCGGCTCAAGGTCGCGCGGGTGCATGCCCGGATCGCCGACCGGCGCAGGGACTTCCTGCACCAGCTCACCACCCGACTCGTGCGCGAAAACCAAACGCTCGTGATCGAGGACCTGACGGTGCGCAACATGGTCAAGAACCACACGCTGGCACGCGCCATCAGCGACGCGGCCTGGACCCAGATGCGCAGCATGCTGGAGTACAAAGCCGCCTGGTACGGGCGGAACCTGGTCGTGATCGACCGCTGGTTCCCCTCCTCCAAGCTGTGCTCCGCCTGCGGCACCATCCGAAGCAAGATGCCCCTCAACGTTCGCCAGTGGACGTGCGACTGCGGAGCAGTCCACGACCGGGACGTGAACGCGGCACGCAACATTCTGGCCGCCGGACTGGCGGTCAACGTCTGTGGAGACGGTGTAAGACCTCAACGGAGCACTCCGAGCGGGCAACAGTCAACGAAGCAGAAAACCCAACCCGCGAGGGTTGGAACCCCCTCCCATTAGGGAGGGGGGGAAGTCAAGTCAGCTCGATCTGTCCCCGGGTCGGGTACGACTCCGTCAGAACTGGAAGGATTCGTGGTGGATGCGGCGGTCCGGGACTCCGGCCCCCCGCAGCGCGCTGTACATCTCCTCCGCGAGGCCCGGTGGCCCGCACAGGTAGACGTCGTGGAGGGCCACGTCCGGCAGCATCGCGCGCAGACTCTCCGAGGTGATCTCGGGACGGGCGCCGCCGGGGCCGTTGACGGCGTGGACCAGTCTGGCTCCGCGCTCGGTGGCGATCCCCGTCAGTTCGTCCCAGAAGGCCAGGTCCTCCCTGGCCCTGGCCCGGTAGAGCAGGGTCAGGTCGCCCGGTGCTGCGGGCAGCGTCTCGAACAGGGACCGCATCGGCGTGATCCCGACGCCGCCGGCCAGCAGCAGTACCTTGCCGCGACTGCGGCGGGCAGCCGTCATCGCGCCGTACGGGCCCTCGGCCCAGACCCGGGTGCCGGGCCGGAGCCCGGCGAGCGCGCCGCTGTGGCCGCCGACTGCCTTGACCGTGATCCGGACGAGGTCCGGGCGGGGTGGGGCGGACAGCGAGTAGGGGTTGGCGCTCCACCGCAGGCCGCCGGTGAGGAAACGCCAGCGGAAGAACTGTCCGGACTCCGCGCCCAGGCGGTGCAGCCGTCGTCCGCTGATCAGTACGGAGACCACACCGGGCGCCTCCTCCACGGTCCCCTCGACCCGCATCCGATGCCGGAGGTTCAGCCGGAGGGGCACCAGCAGTCGGTACCACACCAGCAACGCCGCGGCCGAGCCGTAGAGCACATACCAGGCCGAGCGCGCCACCGGGTTCGCAGCGAAGTCGGAGCCGTTGCTCAGCTGGTGCCAGAAGGTGAGGTAGACCCCGACGTAGGTGAGCAGGTGAAGGTAGTACCAGGCCTCGTAGCGCATCCTGCGGCGCAGGGCCCCGGCCGAGACGACGCCGACCAGGATCAGCGCCGAGGTACCGATCGTCGCCTTGATCATGTCGGGGTCGTGCAGCACCACGTCCAGAGCCTGCTTGACGACCCCGGTGTGCGCTTCCGCCGCGTAGCCCAGGAGGATCAGTACGATGTGCGCGGCCAGCAGCGACAGCGAGTAGCGGCCGGTCATCGCGTGCCAGCGGGCGACGCGGTCGGAGCCGACGCGGCGTTCCAGTGCCGGGACCCGGGCCATCTGCAGGACTACCAGCGCGATCAGGTACCCGGCGAGGAGTCCGGTGATCCGGCCCGCGCCCTGCAGCCAGTCGGAGCTGGTCCGCATGACCGCGGGGGTGTCCCGCCACCACTGCCAGACCACGAGGCCGGCACCGACCCAGGCCAGAAATAGTAGTGGGCCGGCGGGATTGCGCCGCGGCCGTATTCGTCGCATTGCCTGCCGCCTACCGGCGCGGCTGTTCTGAATAGTCGTCAAGAGCGCACCTGCTTCCTGCCATCGGGACCATAGCCCGTGCCCGCAGGGTGCATACAGCCGCACAGAGGAGAGGACATGATTTCGTAAGGAGAGCCCAAGACTGTGTGCGCTCCCCACCCGAGGGCCCCCCTTCGAGTGCTTCCGGAAGGTCCCGCAGGAGAATCCCAGCGCGACACGCCTTCGGCACACCTCCCTCCGCGCGGGCCGGCGGGACCTCAGGCCGGCCCTGCTCGCGCTCGGCGTCCTCGCGGCGAGTCCGGCGCGTCTCCCGCATGGCGGCTCAACCTGTCGGGATACCCCGTCGTCCTGGCACCCCTGGCGCTGGTCCCCGAGCCGGTGGACGCGATCCTGGTCACCGCGGCGACCTTGGGCCTGTTGGCCGCCACCACGGCGTTGATCCTTCCGCTGGCCGCCCTGTTCGAGCCGATTCGCCGAGTTTTGTCTCGCTGGGTCCTGACTGCCAGGCTCCAGCCGCCACGTCAGCGTCGACCGGCTGGCTGATCGAAGCCGTTGTTCCAGCCTGCGGTTGGACGTCGCATCTCCAGCGAGAATCCAGGCTGGGGGCATCGACGCCTCCACGGTGAACTCACGTGCCTCGGCCGCAAGATGGTCACCTCCACGGTGTGGAGGATCCTGAGCCGGGCAGGGATCGATCCTGCGCCGCCTCGCAGCGGACCGACCTGGAAATAGTTCCCTGCGGCCCAGGCCGACCGATCCTCAGCGGGCCCGTCAACGAGTACCAGGTTGCCCGTTGACCACCAAGAACCCGCGACACCCGCAGCCTGACCCACGCCGAGATCCACGCACGGCGCCAGGCGCGCACCTACCTCGACGTGCTGCGCGCCCTGCCCGGCTGGGCACATGCCTATATCGCCAGCACCGGGCCCGAACTCGGCACACGCGAGTCCCGGCATGTTGTCACCCGCCGCAGACTCGACCGCGACCACGTCCTGCACGGGCTGCGCGACCCGGACGCGGTCGCCGTCGGCGCCTGGCCCGTCGAGTACCACCCGGGCGCCGGCGTGCCCTCGACCTGGCAGTACATCGCCGACGGCGGGACATACGACATCCCGCTGCCCGCCCTGGCCAGCGCCGACACCGCAAACCTGTTCGCCGCGGGCCGCCTGCTCGACGGCGAGCTCGGCGCCGCCGCGTCCCTGCGCGTGATGGGCACCTCCTTCGGCACCGGCCACGCCGCCGGAGTCGCTGCCGCACGCACCTCCACCCACCCCGCGACCCCGGCCCGTACGCAGGAAGTGCGCACCGAACTCCAGCGCCAGGACGCGCGCCTCCCAGACCTCCACCTGGCTTCCGGTCGGTCTGGACTGTCGCAAGATCAGTCCTACCAGGGCTCCACGGCTGTTTGACGCCACGCCCGTTAGTGGTGGCGAGGAAGTTCCGGGTAGCGCTCGCTGACGAGGTCGACCAGTGCCTGGGCGGCGGCGGAGAGCGGCTGGGCGTTTGCGGTGATCATCGAGACCACGAACTCTGGACCCGGGCGTACTCGCCGAAGCACCAGTCCCTTCCTGCGCGTGATCATGGAGGGACTGAGGAACGCAAAACCGAAGCCGGCGGTGACCAGGTCGGTCACGTTGGGGATGTCGGCGACCTCGACCGCGATCTCCCGTTGGAGGCCGCCCCGCAGGAACAACCGGTCGGCGGCGACACGGGTACCCCAACCGGATGGGAACTCCACGAAACGCTTGCCGTCGAGTTCGTGAAGCTCGATGACTCGGCGCCTGCCGAGGGCATCGCCGGGCGGGCACGCGAGCAGCATCTGCTCCGAGGCCAGTGCACGCACGGCCAGCCCGCTCGGATACCCGTCGGGCAGGGCAGCAAAGGCCAGATCGAGGCGCCCTGCGGCGACCTCGTTCGCCAGCTCCGACGAGCCGCCCTGAGCAGCCTGGGGGATCAACCGGACCTCGGGCCAGTCTCGATGGAAGTCAGTGAGCAACCCGGCCAGATCGATCAACGACAGCGAGTGCATGATCCCGATCCGGATCGTGCCGCGCAGTCCGCCCTGGACGGCGGCAACCACGTCGCGCGCGGCGTCCGCTGCAGCCAGGGTGCGCCGGGCCGCGGGCACCAGGGCACGCCCGGTATCGGTGAGCTCGACGCGGTGGGTATTGCGATCGAACAGCCGCACCCCGAGCTCTCGTTCCAGCGAACGGATCGACACTGACAGTGCGGACTGCACGAGGTGAAGCCGGGCCGCCGCCCGCGTGAAGCTTCCCTCCTCGGCAACAGCCAGAAACTGTTCCAGATGCCGCAGCTCCACGTCATGCCCCAAATGAATGACCGCTATCACAGGCTTTCGTTGGACAGCATAACGCTGCGGTTGCACTGTGAGCTATGTCAGCGCATCGATCAGGAGAGCACCCGACATGACCTCAGCACCGCCAGTCACCCACGCTGGTACCCGTCGTCGCGGGCAGCCCGCTGTTGTGCGCTCAGCCCGGCATCACTCGTTCGGCTTCTGGGTCGCCGCCCTTGCCTTCCTGGTGAACATGGGATTCTCGGCGGTCCCAACCCCGCTGTACGCTCTGTATCAGCAGCGCGATCACTTCTCGACATTCATGGTCACGGTTGTCTACGCCGTCTACGCGATCGGGGTGATCGGCAGCCTGTTCCTCGGTGGCCACGTCTCCGACTGGGTCGGGCGCAAGCAGGTGTTCGTGCCGGCACTGCTCATCAACGTCCTGAGCGCGCTCGTCTTCCTGCTCGTGCCGAGCCTGCCGGGCCTGCTCATCGCGCGTGTCGTCACTGGCATCTCCGTCGGGCTCACTACCGCGACCGCCACCGCGTACCTCGCGGAGTTGCACGTCGGGATCTTCGGTTCGGAGTCCCCGCGCTCACCCAGGCGCGCCCAGGTCGTCGCTACCGCCGCGAACCTCGGCGGCATCGGTATCGGCCCGCTGGCCGCAGGCCTGCTGGCCCAGTTCGCGCCGCAGCCGCTCCGCCTGCCCTACATCGTGTTTGGCGGCGTGCTCATCCTGCTGGCCCTGCTCGTGGCAGCCGCACCGGAGACCACTGTCCGGGCGGACCCGGCCCCCGCCTGGCGACCGCAGCGAATCGCTGTCCCGTCTGCTGCACGCGGCGCGTTCTTCGCCGCCACTGCGGCCGGTGTGGCCTCCTTTGCGGTATTCGGCGTCTTCAACTCGCTCGCGCCGAGTTTCCTGGCCGGGACCCTGCACGAACGTTCCGCGGCGGTGGCCGGTGCGATCGCGTTCGCGGCGTTCGCCGCGGGCGCCGTCGCGCAGATTCTCCTCAGTCGCCTGGGTGTGAACGCGACCCTGCGCATCAGCATGGCCATCCTGACTCCGGGGTTGGGCCTGCTGATCGGCGGGATGTGGCTGCCGAGCCTGGCCATGTTCGTCGTCGGCGGCGTCCTCACCGGCGCCGGGGCCGGCCTGGTGTTCCGCGGTGCACTGGTCGCGGCCGGCGCCGCGGCACCTCCGGGGTCGCGTGCGGAGGTGCTGTCCGGCTTCTTCCTCGGTGCCTACGTGGGCCTGTCGGTGCCGGTGGTCGGGCTGGGCATCGCCACCCAGTACGCCCCAGCCCGCGACGTGATGCTGGTCTTCGTCGCCATTGTCATCGTTGCCCTCGTGGCATCGCTTCGAGCGGTCATCGGCGCGAGCAGCGCGAAGTAGGAATTCGGACCGACCAGAGATATGCGATGGCACAGGCACACCCTCGATGACGGAGACGTCCGTGATTGAGCGCGCGTCCCCGCCCGGCGCGAAACCGCTCGGCACCAGGCTGGTGATCGGGCTGTTGCTCACGATGACTGCGGGAGTCGCCTCCGCCACTCGGCGCCGGTTGGTTCAACGTCAGGTCCGCCCAGGTCGGCCTGTCCAGCACATCGGGCCCCCGCACGTCGGGCTCGACCAGCGCCGACAGCGCGCCCCGCAGCGCGTAGTCCGGTTCCACGACACGCTTGCAGCCACAGCCCAGCCGCGGCACCCGGACCAGCGGTGCCACGGCGGAGTCGGGCTCACTCACGAATTAGTCGTCTGGGTCCGGACGTGGCCTCGCTGCGCAGCGCTTTCCGGAGCGTTCGGACTCTGCTGCTCTATTCGGTCATGCCGTGAGTCGGTAGCTGAGGCGGGTGAGGCGGCTGGTGTGTGCCAGGGCGGGCGGGGCGGCTTCGGTGCTCCAGTGGGCGTCGAGGCGGATGATGTTGAGCGCGGTCGCGGGGAACGCGTGCTGGAGGCGGACCTTGGGCAGGCCGCGGTAGCGGGCGCGGCGGATTCCGGTGACCTCCAGGGGCTGATCTCGCTGGCCCCGAACCTGGCCGTCACCGGCCTCGCGGCCCCGGTGCTGCGCGCCCGCCGTGGCGCCGAGCCCGCCGTCGCGGCGGCGGAAGTCGGCTGACCGGCGCGAACACGAACGGCCGACCGGGCGGGCGCCCGGTCGGCCGTCGTCCTTGCGGACCAAGTCAAGCTCAGTGACTAGGGAGCAGATCAACGTTGCCGTCAAACTGCCACAGCGGATTCGGCACAACCCTTCCCTGGGTGACGATCAGGAAGTACCCGTTCACTTGCACCGGTCCGTCTCCGTCGGCGATGTACCGCCCATTCGGGGTGACATTGAGCTGGTAGACAGCTTGCGCGGTGACGTTGTAACCGGGGACGTTCCAGTAAACCGTGCAGCGCCAGTCGTTCCCCGGTCCCTCCTGTGCGCCGAGCCCTTCGCTCTTGGTACACGTCGCGGAGGTCTGCAGCTGCGCTTCGGTAACCGGCGGTTGGTGCATCTGCGCTTGCTGGAGCGGGTAGAGGTGAGCGAACGCTGTGGCCACCGACCGCTGGACCTTGTCCTGGTCGATGCCGGAGCCGCCCGCCCCGGTCGCGACGGCGGTGACCCCGGCCGTGGCGGCCAGCACGCCGGCCAGCGGGAGAACGCCCAAGGCCAGCACCCGGCGTCCGGTGCCGTCGTTGGTGAGGTTGGTGAAGTCCCGGCGGAGGAACAGCAGATAGGCCAGCGCCGTCGCGACGACCGCCCACACCAGGCTGACCCCGACGCCGATCAGCAATGGCCCCAGCTGCTGGGGATCGGTGAAAAGGCCGTTCCAGGAGATGAAGGCGTAACCGGGCAGCGCCAGACGCACCGCGACCGGCAGCGGCAGCATCTGCGCCGTCTGCATCCCGAGGGCGGCGAGCATGGGCAGGAGCAGGCCCATCGGGGATCGGCCCAGGGCGACGGAGCCGAGCAGCCCGATGGCCGCGAGGGCGAGGGTCGGCGCCAGTACGCAGACCCAGGCCAGCAGGACCTTGCCGGCCGCGTCCCCGCCGGTGAGCAGGTGGCCGTCCAGGCCGACCAGCGGCTGGTCCCCCTCCGTGAGCAGTCCGCCGACCACGCTGGAGGTGGCCAGGCCGGCCACCAGCAGCAGGATCACGGTGACGCTGGCGATCGCCTTGGCCGCGAAGATCCGCCGGTGCGAGCGGACCGCGATGAGCAGGTGGCGCCAGGTGCCCAGCCGGTCCTCGGAGGCGAACACGTCGCCGGCGACCACGGACGTGACCAGCGGCAGCGCCCAGGTGCCGGCGACGCCGAGCACCACCAACGACCCGGCCCAGCCGGTGGCGTGCATCCACCGGCCGAAGAGGGTGTCGGACGGCAAGGTGCTCTGCTGGCCTATCGCGAAGACCAGCAAGCCCGGACCGAGCCAACAGAGCAGGATCAGCAGGCGCACCCGCCAGGCAGAGAACTGCTTGACCAGCTCGAAGCGGAGGATGCGGGCCACCGGGACCGGGCGCCGGCCCGCCGTCCCAGCTCCAGCCGCGGCGGCGGGGGCGTCAGCGACGGTCGCGGTCATCGGCCGGCCTCCTGCTCGGTCTCGGTGAGGGCGAGAAACGCAGCTTCCAGCGGCGAGACAACGGGCGCCAGCTCACGCACTGCGATGCCCGCGCGCACGATCCGCGCCACGAGTTCGTCCAGGGCCGCCACCCGGGCGCGTACGACGATCACGTCGGTGTCCGGTCGCGCCGCAGGGTCGGGGCCTTCGATGACGGTTATGCCGGGCGTTTCGACCGCGACCGCGCGAGCGGCGGACGGATCCGGGGCACGCAGCCGGTAGTCGAGTTCGCGGTTCTCATCGGAGAGCTTTTTCAACGGGCCGGAGAAGACCACACGCCCGGCGGCCAGGATGGTGACCTCGGAACACAGCATCTCGAGATCGTCCATCCGATGGCTGGACAGGACGACCGTGGCGCCTTCGGCCGCGAGCCGGCTGAGGACACCGTGCACCTGCTTCTTACCGGCCGGGTCCAGGCCGTTGGACGGCTCGTCGAGCACCAGCAGCCGAGGCCCGGTCAGCAGCGCCGCGGCCAGCCCCAGCCGCTGGCGCATGCCCAGGGAGAAGCCGCGGACCTTGGCATCGGCGACGTGGGTGAGCCCGACCTGCTCCAAAGCCTCGTCGACATCCGCGGCAAGCGCGTCACCAGGGCGCAGCGTGACAAGCGTGGCAAGGTTCTGCTTCGCAGTGAGAGTGGGGTAAAGGCCGGGCCCGTCGACGAACCCGGAGACACCGTCAGGCGCGGCCAGCCCGCGTCCCACCGGAGCGCCGAGGATCTCCAGACTCCCCTCGTCGGCGACGGCCAGACCCAATAGCAGGCCGAGAAGTGTGGTCTTGCCGGCACCGTTCGGGCCGACCAAGCCGTGGATCTGACCCTGCGCCACGTTCACATCGACGTGGTCGAGCGCGACGACGTCACCGAAGACCTTGGTGATGCCGTGGCCCCTCACCGCGATGGTCGTATCCATCCGTGCCTCCCTCAATAGCGATCATCTGACTCCGAAGGACCTGCCCCTGGAGCGACGCTCAGCCCCGAAACGGGGCCTGCACGGCCCCCGTCCCGCTGGGGGGACGGGGGCCGGCCACGGGCTGTCGCCGTTCAGCTCACGTTGACGGCGGTGTCGTCGATGACGAAGGAGGTCTGGTACTCGAAGTCCTCCGCGCCGGTGAACTTGAGCGTGACCGTCTGGCCCGCGTACGGGGAGAGGTCGAAGGTGTGCTGCGCGTATCCGGTGAGGTGGTCGAGGTTGGAGTAGGTGTGCAGGGTCCCCAGCACCGTTCCGGAGCTGTTCAGGACCTGCACCTTGAGTGTGTCGTAGGCCGTCGTGGTCGAGGTCTCCGCCGTGTCGACATGCAGCCAGAAGCTCAGCTGCTCCGAGGAGCAGCCGGTCGGCAGGGTCACCTTCTGCGACAGGGTGTCGGTGTGGGTGCTGCCGTAGCCGTCCAGCCAGGCGTCCCAGCTGCCGCTGTGCGGCGGCTCGGTGGAGGAGTTGCTGATCACGCCGGAGGACGCGGTCCACGGCGAGGCGGTGCCGGTCTCGAATCCGGGGTTGCCGAGCAGTTGCTTGGCCGTGCAGCTGGAGGTGGGCACGGTCGCGCTCGCCTCGTTGCTCTGCGGGCCCTCGCCGATCGCGTTCACCGCAGTGACCTTGTAGTAGTAGGTCTGGCCGGCCGTGAGCCCGCTGTCCGTGCAGGACAGGGTGATGCCCAGGCTGGAGCAGCCGCCCGAGGTGAGCAGCGTCTCGCTGCCGCTGGAGGTGCCCCGGTAGACCTTGTAGGAGTTGATGTTGACGCCGCCGTTGTTGGCGGGCGCCTGCCAGCTGAGCGAGACCTGTCCGGTGCCCGGTGTCGCGGCCAGACCCGTCGGCGCTCCGGGGGCCGTGCCTGCGATGGGCGAACCCGTCACCGAGACGGTCGAGGTCGCGGAGTTGGCCGGATTGGCGCTGTCGGTCACCGTCAGCGTCGCCGTGTAGGTGCCGGCGTTGCTGTAGGTGTGGTTCGGGTTCTGCGCCGTGCTGGTGGCCGAGCCGTCACCGAAGTCCCAGCTGTAGTTGTAGGCCGGGGTGCCGCCGGTCGCCGTGCCGGTGAAGTTCACCGTCAGCGGCACCTGACCGGAGGTCGGAACCGCCGAGGCGCTCGCCGCCAGCGGCTGGCCCACCGCGCTCACGTTCACTGCGACCGTCGAGGTGGCGGTCTTGGCGGGCGAGGAGCTGTCCGTGGCGGTCAGCGTGGCGGTGTAGCTGCCCGCGGCGCTGTAGCTGTGGCTCGGGTTCTGCGAGGTGCTGGTCGAGCCGTCGCCGAAGTTCCAGCTGTAGCTGTACGGCGCGGTCCCGCCCGAGGCGGAGCCGGTGAAGTTCACCGTCAGCGGCGCGTTGCCGGTCGTGGGCGAGGCCCCGGCGGAGGCGGACAGCGGCGTGGTCCCCTGGATCCACAGATCCTCCAGCGGGTCGCCGAGGGCGGCCTGGTCGTTGGAGGTCATCGGGAAGGTGCCCAGCCCCAGATTGTCGTTCGGGTCGATGATCCCGGGGTGGACGTTCTGCATCGTCCGCTCCATCGCCGCGAGCACGTTGTTCGTGGTGTACGCGACGTGGGACATGTAGCCCTGCTTCATGTACTTGGGCGAGGCGACGACGACGAGCGGGACCCGGTAGGTGTTGCTGACGTGGTCCGAGCCGTTGTTGCCGTTCTGGGTGTCGTCCTCGGAGATGACGATCAGGGTGTTGTCCTTGTAGGACGCGTTGCCCATGATCGAGTCGACGATCTGCTTGGTCGTCGCGTCATTGGTGGGGATGTCCTGGTAGGTGCCGGGGTGGTCGTTGAACAGCTCGACGTAGTTGTAGGTCGGCATACCGTTGGTGTTGACGAAGCTCAGGTAGTCGTTGGCGATCGTCGTGTCCGGGATGTTCTGCCCGCTGACGGTGTACTCGTTGTAGTGCAGCTCCTCCGGGATGCTGGTCCCGGGACGGTTGACCGGCAGGGCCTCGATGTTGTGCGTGGCCGGGTTGCGCCAGTAGCCGCTGCCCGTGTTGAGCATCCAGTAGAAGTCGCCGTTCATGATGAACGGATAGGTGTTGCCGCCCGCGCCGTTGAGGAACCGGTCGAACTGGGTGCCGCCGGCGGTCGGGTAAGACTGCTGCTGCGAACTGGAGGAGGACTGGGCCGAGAAGAGCCACCAGTGGTTCGGGCCGCTCGGCGGCTGCGTGCCGGTGCTGTAGGAGTCCAGCAGGGAGTACTGCTTGGCGAGGGCGTGCAGGTTGGGCACCGAGCTGATGTGGTTGGTGCTCTGCACCACGCCGTTGCAGCCCGCGTGGATGGTGGTGGCGCAGTCACCCAGGTAGTCGTCGAAGGTGTGGTTCTCGCGGTAGAGCATCACGAAGTGCGTGAACGGCGGGAAGTACGGCGCGAGCGGGTTGACCGAGGCGCCGGCCTGCGTGGTGGAGCCCGTCGTCTTCGTGGCCGTAGATCGGGCGGGGTAGTTGTGCGGCTGCGGGAACTTGGCGAACTCCGCACCTGGTGCGGCGAAGTGCGCGCCGGTGCAGTTGTAGTCGTCGGGCTTGTAGGACTGGTGACGCTGCCCTGCGGGCAGGTACTTCGCGTTGTCGGGATCCTGGCTGGGGTTCCAGCCCTTCAAGGTGCAGGAGCCGACCCCCGTCGCGGGGTTGGCGGCGTCAGTGGTCCCGACGCCGTGAGCCGCGCTCTCCAGCCCGGTAAACAGTACGGCGAGGCTGACGATACCGGCCAGCCATAGCTTTCTGGATCTCTTCATCGGCACTCCCGTGTCGAGGGCGCGCGCAAGGGCGCGCGAGTCTACGCGCGATGCATGGAGCCATACGGGATTGTGACGACGAGTCAAGGTCATGACAAGTGGGCAGGATTGAGCCACTTTTGATTTCCTGTGACGGTCGTCTGTCGTTCGCCTGGCGTTGCCTGCGCCTCGGCTGGGACCGGGCGCCTCTATGGATCTATCCAAGTCGGCCCCAATACTCGGAGGACTGCCCATGCACCGCCCTGAATCCGCTGCCGCATCCGTCCGGTCTCCGCGGCCGCGCTCGTGCACGAGCCCGACCCAGCGCTGCCCCGGACGCTCCTGCGCCACGCCCGGGACCGGATGAACCTCACCGAGACCCCGCTCGGACGCCCGGCTGACGACGCCGAACTGCGGGCCTCGCTCAAGGGCCTGCTCGGCCCGGACGGCAACGACCCGGCCGAGGTCCTGCGCCGCTACTCGGAGCAGATCGAGCCGTCGGTCATCTCCTGCGACAGCCAGGTCGCCACGCCCGAAGCCTTCGCGCAAACCTGGCTACGCCCCTCCGTCTCCTTCCGGCGCAGCCAGGCGTTCACCGTCCACGAACCGAACACGGCTCAGAGGCTGTGCCTGCTCGAACGCTCCGCCCGGGATCTGCCGGTCGAGCCGTTCAACCCCCGGAGACTGCGCGCCGTCGCGAAGGCCATCCCGACGATGACGACGATGTCTGTGCCCAACGGTTTCGTCGCGGCGCGTGCCGCGCTCGCCGGGGCAGGCGTCGCCCTCAGCTTCACGCGCGAAGTCCCCGAACCCGAGTATGTGCGGCCACGCGGTGGATCAACGGCGAACGCCCCGTGATCGGCATCACGGAACCGCGCCGCACAAACGTTCTCGACCTGGACGTCAAGCGCGATGCCACCGACCCTGCCGAGGACGAGGCCGACGCTTTCGCCGTCGACACACTCTTCCCTGACGACAGGGGCGATTTGATCGTCCGTGCCACATGCAACCGCGCGAGCTGATCATCATCGCCGCACGGCTCGGTATCCGGGTCGCGCTGGTCGCCGGGCGCTACGGCAACCAGACCGGAAAATGGCACCTGGTCAACCGCTGCGCAAGCCGATCACCGTCGACGACATTGCAGCACTCGAAGCGATTGTCGACGACACTGCCGCATCGAAGGACCCCAGCCAGCCACCCTGGACCAGGTGACGCCCTGCACGGCACCACGCACCGGAACCAGAGTCGGGTGCGGTTCCTGGCTCATCCAAGATTTTCGTAACCGTTGATCGCCGACACTGACGGGGAGTGACATCGTGGTCGCACGGCGGGATGCTGGGGCATGCCCGACGAGGTGTTGATCCTGCTGCTTCCCCAACGATGCCGCCACGCGCATCGACCGCACACGCGCGGCCCTGCACCTCGCTTTGACCATGGCCCTGGTCGAAGCCGGATGCCGGGTCACCGACGACCCCACCCGCCAAGAACGCCAGATCAGCGACCCCGCGGCCCGGCGCGCCTGAAATGCCGCTGGCAGACCGGTGCACGCCCTGGCCCGCCTCCGCCGCTGCGCGCTTGTCGACAGCAACGATCTCCCGTTGTCTGCCTTGAGCCGCAACCGCCACCTCAGGTCGGCTTCCGGCGCTCGGAACGCAACTGGTGGGCAGGCCCCTGCTGGTCCCTGGTCCTTCGCCGCGGTCAACTGGGCGTGCGGGGAATCAACCGGCTCTCCTTGGCTGGGGCTGTGTCAGATCCGCGCCGTCTCGCGCCCGGCGGTTGAGTGGGGTAGGACGCGTGCGATGACCAGCGCTGGAGCTGTCTGTCCCGCGTTCTCAACCAACCCGACGGGGGCTGGGAACTGTCCGGTCACCTCCAGGACGTCGAAGGGGAGGTACTGGCCGTGCTCGACGAGGAGCAGAAGATCCGGCAGCACCGTCGCCCACGGCTGGCTCAGCTTTGATGACGATGGGTCCCCACGTGCCGCTGTGGATCCGGTCGAGCACCTCGTTGACGATGGCCCCGCGGATGTCCGCCTTGATCCGAAGAGGGCGCTCCTGGCAGGCAATGTAGAGCATCACCGGTGCCTCGATCGCAGCGAGGGCCGACTCCGGGTCGTCGTACAGATCCCGCAGGCCGTTGAGGCTACGGGACTTGACCTCGATGGCGAGGTTGGCCCGGCGCAGAAGAGTTTGGGAGGCGTCAGTACACCCAGGGGCTCAGGACGATCTTGCCGTGGGTGTGGCGGCGTTCGAGCTCGGTGTATGCCCCGCGGACTTGCGCCAGCGGGTAGACGTTCGCGACCGGCACGTCGAGGTGTCCGTCGGCGATCAGGGCGGCAAGCTCGGCGAGCACCTTGGCGCCCGGCCCGGCCGCAGTCCCCCCGTCAGTCTTCACCCCGTACTTCTCGGCGGCCGCGAAATCGGCGATGGTGTCGATCCGATCGGTCGCGACGCCGAGGGAGAGGGCGAGCTCGACGTACCCGTCGCCGAAGGTGTCGATGAAGGCGTCCACGCCGCTGGGCGCGGCGGCCCTGATGCGGTCCGCGACGCCCTCACCGTACGCGACCGGGATCACGTCGTGGCTCTTCAGCCAGTCGTGGTTGCTCTCGCTCGCCAGGCCGATGATCGTGGCCCCCGTACGGCGCGCGAGCTGGACGGCGAGCGAGCCGACTCCCCCGGCGGCTCCGGAGATGACGACGGTCTCGCCCTCCTTGGGCTGGACGGCGTGTACCGCCCCCCATGCGGTTACGCCGACGACGTACAGGCTGCCGGCCACCTCCCATGAGACCTTCTCCGGCTTGCGCGTGAGGTCACCGGCCTCGACCAGGACCAGCTCGGCCTGAGAGGCCCGCTTCTGGGTGAAGCCGATCACCTCGTCGCCGGGCGAGAATCCAGCAACCCCGGCGCCGATCTCCTCGATGACCCCGGCGAGGTCGCTGCCCTGCCCGGACGGGAACGTCGACGGGAACAGGTGGGCCAACGCCCCCGTGCGGATGACCGCCTCACTGGGGTTGATGCCGGCCGCTTTCACGCGTACGAGGACCTGCCCGTCCCCGGGCACCGGACGTTCCACCTCGTCGACCCGCAACACGTCGATCCCGCCGAACTCGTCGTACCTGACCGCCTTGGGCATGATCTCTCTCCTTCGACTCGCTGAGGCTGACAGGGGTGTGGGCTACGCCCGCCGGAGTTCGAGCACGGGAATGATGCGGATTCCGGCAGTCTGGCGTGCGTACTCGGCAAAGCCGGGGTAACGCCGCGCTTGCTCGGCGTAGACGCGGTCGCGTTCGGCGCCGATGAGTTCGCGGACGGTCACCTGGTAGGTCGCGGTGCCGCGTTCGATGGTGCCCTCACCGGCGGCGGTCAGGTTGCGGTACCAATCCGGGTTGGTGGGTGCTCCGCTCTTGGTTGCGAAGACGTAGACGATGTCCGGCGCGGTGTCCTGCGGGAGGTACATCATCGGACTGACGTGCTCCTGCCCGCTCTTGCGGCCGCGGTGATGGACGAGGACCAGCGGAGCGCCCTCGAAGACCCCGCCGACCCTGCCCTCGTTCGCTCGGAACTCTGCGATGGTCGTCGCGTTCCAGTCGAGTGCTTCGGTCATGTCGAACTCCTGTCGATCACGATCCGGGTTATGCGCTGGGAGGATGAGCTGTAGGGACAGTGCGGGTCCTGCCTTGCGCTGGGCGGTGACGCGAGCTGCGCCGGAGAGATGGGCTGACAGGAGCAAGCCGGTGCCGGAGAAGCCGAGCGCACGCTGCACATGCGGCAACGCCACATTGACGATGGTGGAGTCGAGTACCACCATGAGCTGCTGGGCGGTGGCAATGACCAGCGAAGCCAGGTCGAGGCGACGGTTGCCGCTGTCGGCCGTGGCGCCGGGTGGGACAGCTCGTCCGGTCACGGATTGCGGGACCGACGCCGGCCGCGAGGTGGTCGCGTAGCCGGACGGATCGGCGGCGTCGTCCGCGCCGGATGCTGGTGACGTCACGGTATCTCCCTGGGCCTCGGAGTACGTCCCTCGCGGCCGTGCAAGCTTTGGCGATGGACCCAGGCTCGCTGCCAGCACGGTGAGAGGGCCTCACCGGATTCCGGTGATTCGCCACCCGGACGACGCGGGACGGGCCGGCCACGCGGACGCCGGCGCCTGGGACCGCCCGGCCGGGGCACTCCCTCCTCGGTGGGCCCTGTCGTTCGGCCGCGGAGGCCGTGACTGCGGACGCGTAGTCCGCACTGGAAGTTGGGAGCAGGATGTACAGGTGGCGGAGCGCGGGGTGGTCGTGCCGGCGGGGATTCGCCGGCACGACCGTCTCCGGTGGCTCAGTGGTACGGCGGGGTTCTCACGCCCACGGAGAGGCGACAATCCAGCTCACGTCGTCGGTCCACGAAATGGCGCTGTCCCATGCGCCGGATCCCCCGTCGCTGGCGTTGTACACGGTGTAGTTGAAGTGGCGGATGTAGTTGTCCTGGTAGTTGAGGGACTGGAACGAGTAGCCCCGGCCCTTGATCCCGGGCTGCGGGCAGAACGTGGCGTCCCGGGAGAACAGGGTGGTGCCGTCATTGGGCTCCAGCCAGAGTTCGAATCCTGCGTGCCTGAGGTACTGGCCCGACTGGTTGGCGGACTCCAGGGAGATGCAGGAGCTGTTCGCCAGGCCTGCGTGGACGATCCAGGTGGAGTCGGCCTTGTCGGTGGCTGAACTGGTTCCACTGATGGGCGAGATGACGGCCTTCGTGTCGCTGTCGTCGTGGCGGATGTAGTCGCCGGTGCAGCACGCGGTGGTGGCCTGCAGCGAGATGCGTGCACCGGGTGCCAGCGCGCTGATGGGGGCGAGAGCGTACCCGGCCGCGACAACGTTCGCCTGAACGGCGGCGTCGACGGCGTCGGAGGGCAGGCTGGCGGTCATCACGCCCTCGAAGAACGAGCCGGCGGAAGCGTTGCTGTTGTCACCACCGCAGCACGGGGTGGATGTTAACGCTAACAAATGCGACCGCACGAAAAAGGGAAATCTCCCCATTGCCAGGCAGCGGTCATCCAGGGACTCGCCCCGGAGCAGAGGCGGAATTGCATTTCCTGCACTCACGGATACCGCTCCAGGGTGACCGCGTGACCGGTCTTCGTCAACGGATCGGACAGCTGTTCTTGATTGCGCATAACTCCTGGAGTGCAGGTACGGCGAAGCAAATCCGCAGAGCGCAGGACGGAGCGCCTGACCTGCAGGTGATGGCAGGTCAGTCGCTCCGGAGCCAATGAGTGATGGTTCAGACTCTCCTTGGATCAAGCCGTCGCGTATCGCCTGTCGGCACAGTTCGAAAGAGCGACCCAATAGCACTCAGCGGATATAGAAGTCAGCTGGGCGGCGTCGACTCAGTGACCGGGCGTTCCGCGCTGGGCCCCGCCCGCGAGTGGTCGTCGTGGGTAGGGCCGGCGAGGGTCCGGTCGGGGCGGTCATGCCTTGCCGGTCAGGCGCCAGATCTGGTTCCTCTTGGTGGCCAGGGCGCTTGCCGTGTCGCAGGTCCACTGGTGGATCAGGGCGCCGGGGGCGGTGGAGACGGCGGTGACGTCGACGCACTTTCCGCTGTTGGCGGCCACGAGCTGGTAGTCCTGGCTGTTGCCGAGCACGGTGACGGGCCGGAGGGTGAACTCCTGGTTGCTGCCGCCGTTGCAGGTCCATTGGTCGACGCTGGCGCCCTCGGCGGTGGAGGCGCCGAGGATGTCGAGGCACTTGCCGCTGAGTTCGTTGACGACGGTGTAGGTGTTGGCCAGCCCGGCGACGGGCTTGAAGTCGAGCATCTGCTGGTATCCGCCCTCGCAGTAGTACTGCTGGTACTGGGTGCCGTTGGTGGCGCTGAGGTTGGTGTCGTCCAGGCACTGGTTGCCACCGTTCTCGCTGATGGCGACGGTGGAGACGGTGGTGTTGGTCGGCGGCAGCAGGGTGATGGTGTAGCCGTCGCGGGCGTCGGTCCACGGGACGGTCAGCGAGGCGTTGTTGGAGGTGACGGTGAGGTTCTGGTCCGAGACGGTGACCGGGCCGTTCATCGCCCCGCCGCCGACGTAGGGCAGGCGCTGCAGGATGGCACGGACCTGTCCGCCGGACACCACCGAGGTGGTGTTGAGGCCGGTGAGGTTGACGGTGACGTTGCCGGTGTTGCGGTTGCTACCCAGCAGGATCTTCGCGTTGCCGGCCGTGTTGTCCTTGGTGGCGAAGCCGTCGGTGTTGGTTCCGGGGATGAGGTTGACGATGTTTCCGGTCTGGGAGCCGTAGAAGCGGTAGGTGAACCACTCGCCCTTGGGCAAGTACTGTCCGGCGCTGTTCTTGGTGAGCAGGCCGGCCTCGTTGTCGTGCAGGGCGGTGCCGGAGGCCCAGTTGCCTCGCAGGCCGTCGGCTCCCGCGCGCTCCAGGCGGGAGATGAACCAGCCGCCTCCGCCGGGGGTCTGCATGGAGACGGTGGCGTACTCGTTGATCTGGTAGGGCCGGGTGTTGGTCAACCCGTAGCTGGACAGGAGGGTGCTGGCTGCTGCGGCGTCGGTGACCGGGTCGCCGGGTTCGTCGTGCCAGCTGTAGATGTCGGGGGCGGCATTGTTGGCCTTGACGTAGTCCAGGTAGGTCTTCCACCAGGTATTGGTGGAGCTGGGCTGGCCGGCGCTGCTGGGGCCGACGATGAGCTGGGCGGGGAAGGCAGCGCGGACGGCGCCGTAGAAGCGGGACCACATCGCCAGGTACTGGCTCTGGGGGGCGCCCCAGAAGTTGCTGCCGTCCGGCTCGTTCCACAGGTCCCACTGGACGGTCATGTTGTTGGCCTTGACGTCCCCGATGAGCTGGCTGAGGAAGGCGTCGAAGGCGGTCCAGTCGCCGTTGTCGCCGGGGAAGGCCTGGCTGGTGGTGCCGTCTGCGCCCCACAGGTCGTGCGGGAGCAGGACGAAGGTGCCGCCCAGGGCCGCGGTGCGCTTGTACTGGGCCAGGGTGGAAGCCCAACGGGTCTGGTAGTCGGCCAGGCTGGTGGCGTAGCCGCCGCTGTTGAGCTGGGCCCCGCCGGCGCGCTCGAAGTGCCACTTGGTGTCGGTGTAGAAGTGGTCCTGGGGCAGGGACCCGTTGGGGGTCATCCCGTAGATGGTGCCCGAGGCGTGGTAGCTGGGGGCGGCGCCGGCGGTGGCGAAGCCGACGGTGACGCTGGTGTCGGCGGCGTGCGCGATGGTCGCGGGCAGGAGCCCGGCTGCCGGAGTGGCGAGCAGGGCAACAAGGGCGACGGTCAGTCTGCGGCGGTGCGGATGCATGGCGGCTCTCCCGACTGGGTGGTGGGGTGGGGTCGGCGTCGGCGGACCTATCGGTGCAGAGCGCTCCGTTGGCCCTCGTTCTGGGGGTGGCTGCGGGTGGTGTGGTCCTCGGCGAGCAGGAGGTAGCTGCTGGCGGTCCAGGTGTAGGCGCGGTCGCGCAGGCCTTCGCCGGTCAGCGCGTCGAAGTTCTCCGCGAAGCCGGAGGTCTCGCACAGGCCGCGGAAGCGGGTGCTGATCTCGTCGGCGAGGTGGTGGTGGCCGGCCCGGCGCAGGCCGTCCTCGATCAGGACGGTGACGGGTGCCCAGATGGGGCCGCGCCAGTAGCCGTCGGCCTGGTAGTGGGGTGAGTCCGGGTGTTCGGTGGCCAGGCCGTGTGCGGTCAGATGGGTCTCGATGTGTGCGGCCAGGCGGGTGCTGATGTCGGCGGGCAGGTGCTCGCCGAGGACGATGGGCATCAGGTCCAGCAGGCCCAGGCTGCTCGTGGCCTGGCCGGTGTGCGGCGAGCGGGCCTGGAAGCGGTCACCGGTCCACAGCTGGTCGATCATCGCGGCCTGGATCGTGTCCGCTGAGAGCGACCAGGAACGGGCCTGCTCGCCCAGGCCGAGTTCGTCGGCCAGGTCGGCGAGTTCGTGCAGTTGCAGAACCAGGAAGGCGGACAGGTCGGCGGTGGTCTGCAGGCGGCCGGGGTCGAAGGTGGTGGCGTTGTCCCAGCCGCTGTCGTTGCCGTGTTGGTAGTACGGCAGGACCTGGCCCGGTACGCGCCTGGCTGTGAGCCAGAACGTGGTCCACCGCTCCAGCCGCCGATAGGTCTCGGTGAGTTCGGCGTGGGTCAGCGGGCGGCCCAGGCGCTGACGCAGCCGGCCCAGGGCCCAGCCGTGGACGGGGGGCTTGACGAAGTTGTACAGGATCTCGGAGTGGGTCACCGAGTCCGGCAGGGCGCCACTCTCGTCCTGGTGGTCGAACATGACCTGGAACTGGTCCCAGGCCAGGTCCGGGGCCCCGGGCGCCAGAGCCAGGGCATTGAAGCAGTGGTCCCAGCTCCAGACCTTGTCCATCCAGTGCTTGGACATCAACACGGCCGGCCGCCCCAGGAACCCCGCCGGGCGTACGGTGGCGGACCACACCACGTAGGCGGCCAGCTCGGCAGCGGGGGTGTCGGCGGTGCGCCAGGGGGCGACCGCGTCGGCGAACCGGGTGAAGGCCTGGTCGGCCCGGGTCGCGACCTGCTCGTACGTGCCGCTCGGGGCATAGGGCGTCCGGGCGCTGTCGAGTTCCTCGATGGCGGCCTCCCAGACGCCGCCGTTCGGGGCTGCTGTCAGGGTCAGGCCCCGGTGGGCTGTTCCCAGCGTCTCACGTCCCCGGACGTCGGCGGCCTGCCCGGCCAGCACGGTGACGCGGTAGCGCCGGCCGGTCTCGTAGGAGGTGAACACGTAGGAGCCGTCGACCGGGTCGTGCAGGAAGAACGTGCCGCTGAACGGTGTGAGCTGCTGCGCGCCGGCGATGACCTGAAGGCTCAGTCCGGCGCCCCGCAATCGCAGGATGTCCGGGGCCTGGTAGGTCAGCTCGATGTACCTGTCCCGGTCGGTCCATCTCAGCTGTCCCGGTGTGGCGCTCCAGTGCGTCTCGATCCGCTCGCCGTGTGGACCCGCCAGGGCGACCAGGCGCAGCACAGGGTGCATGCCGCTCTTGTGCGAGACCAGGTACAGGTCCGTTGCGCGGGTGCGCTCGGCGGTGACCGGTGAGATGTCGAACCAGGAGCCGTAGGTGCTGAAGGGGATGTCGTGGATGTTGAAGGCCGGGCCAGTGGGGGCGTCGGTCATCGCAGGGCACTCGTTTCTGGTGCGGGACGTGAGCTGCCTACGCCGTGACGGGCCGCGGAGCGGGCGCGGAAGGCCAGGCGGGCAGGGGTTTGGGCGCGCGAGGGTGAGGTGGGGGGTGGGTGTCAGTCCTTGACGGCTCCGGCGGTGACGCCGGCGGCGACGTAGCGCTGGGCCAGGACGAGGATCAGAGCGGTGGGGACAGAGGCGACGACGGCGGTGGCCATGATGGCGTTCCACTGCTGGTTGTTGTTGCCGATGTAGTGGTAGATCCCGAGCGTGATGGGCTCGTTGGCGCCGCCGCCGTCCAGGGTGCTGGCGAAGACGAAGTCCGACCAGGACCACAGGAACGCGAACAGTGAGACGGTGACGATGGCGTTGCGGCTCATGGGCAGGACGATGGACCAGAAGGTGCGCAGGCCGTCAGCTCCGTCGGTCTTGGCGGCCTGGAGGAGTTCGTCGGGGATGCCGTCCATGAACGCGGTGAAGATCAGTACGGCGAAGGGGACGGCGATGGTGGAGTCAGCGATGACCAGACCGGGTACCGACTGGAGCATCCCGAGCTTGAGGTAGATGGTGTAGAAGCCCATCGCCATGATGATGCCGGGGATCATCTGCGCGACCAGCAGGACAAAGCTCAGCACTCCCCCGCCACGCGGGCGTAATTTGGCCAGCGCGTATCCGGCCGGAGCGGCCAGGGCCACGGTCAGCACGACGGTGCCAAGGGCGACGACCAGGCTGGTTCCCAGATAGGGCAACTGCTGCTCCAGGACCGCGCGGTAGCCCTCCAGGGTGCCGTGCAGGGGAAACCAGTTCGGTGGGCTCTTGCGCATGTCCTGGTCGCGGGTGAAGGACACGTTCAGCATCCAGTAGACCGGGAAAAGCATGACCGCGGTCAGCAGCACGCCGATCGTCGTCTTGGTCCACCAGCGCCGGTTGGCGGGGGCGCGGGTGGTCACGGGTGCGGGTATCGAGGTCATGACGCCTGCTGCTTTCGCTGGACGCGGATGTACACCATGCCGAAGACCAGGGCGATCAGGACCAGGAGGTTGCCGACGGCCGCGCCGGGCCCGAAGGCGGGAAGCAGGTTCCCGAAGCCGAGCCGGTAGGACCAGGTGGCCAGGGTGGTTGAGGAGTCGACCGGCCCGCCCCTGGTCATGATCCAGATGATGTCGAAGACCTTGAGTGTGTAGACCAGTCCGAGCAGCAGGGTGATCGCCGAGACCGGGCGCAGCAGCGGGAAGGTGATGTGGCGGAAGCGCTGCCAGGCGTTGGCGCCGTCCAGGGCGGCCGCCTCGTAGAGCGAGGCGGGGATGGTCTGCAGGCCGCTGTACAGGACGACCAGGTTGAACGGGATCCCGATCCAGATGTTCGCGATCGTCACCGAGGCCAGGGACCAACTGGGTGAGGTGAGCCAGTTGACCGGGCCGATGCCGATCGAGTGCAGGAGGGAGTTGACCACGCCGGAGTCGCTGTTGAGCATCCAGGACCAGGTGGAGGCGGACACGATCAGCGGCAGCAGCCAGGGCACCAGGAACAGGGCGCGCAGGGTGGCGGACAGGCGGAAGTGCTGGGTGAAGAACACCGCCAGGGCCAGGCCGATGCCGTACTGCAGGGCCAGGCTGGCGGCGGTGAACAGCACGGTGTGCTCAAGGGCAGGCAGGAAGGTGGGGTCCTTCAGGACGGTGCGGTAGTTCGCGAGCCCGGCGAAGGGGGCGTTGCCGTCCACGAAGGAGCGCACGGTGTAGTTGCGCAGGCTCAGGTCGACGTTGCGGTACAGGGGGTAGGCGTAGAACACGCCGAGGTAGATCACGACCGGGGTCAGGAACCCCCAGGCGGCCCACTGCTGCGAGCGCGGGCGGCGTGGTGGCGGTTCGGTGCCGGCGCGTACCGTGGACGGGGCAGCGGCGGCCGCCCGGTCCTTGCCGCGCGCAGCCCGGTTCTCCGGTAGCTGTGCTGTGTCGTTCATCGGCGTGTCCTGGTCCTTGCGGCTGATGGTGCTACTTGGCGGCGGCCGACTGTGCTGCGGACAGCGCGGCCTGCGGCGACTTGGACCCGGTCAGCGCGGACTGGAGGGCGGTCCACAACTGCTCGGAGATCTTGGGATACTTGGTGCCCAGGTTGTCGCTGGTGCGGCCCTTGGCTGCCTTGACCGCGTCTGCCCACACCTTCAGGTCGGGGTCTGCGGCGGCCTGCTTGTCCTGCACTGCGGTGGTGGGTGCGATGTAGGACAGCGTGGTGTCGGTGGCGTAGGAGTTGTCCGCGCTGGTCAGGCAGGTCACGAGCTTGTCCGAGACGCTGTAGCGGTCGGCCTTCTTCTGGACCGGGACGGTGACGAACTCGCCGCCGGTGGGGGCCGGGGCGGTGCCGCCGGTCACGCCGGGGACGGGGATGATGCCGTAGTCGAAGCCGGCCTTCTTCGCGTTGGCCAGCTGCCAGGTGCCGTTCTCGGCGAAGGCGTACTGGCCGGTGGCGAACTCCTGCCAGCTGGTGGTCTGGGTGTTGTTGATGACCGAGTTCGGGGCGTAGCCCTGCTTGACCCAGCCGGTCCACAGTGACAGGGCGTCAGCGGCCTGAGCCGAGTCCAGGTGTGTGAGCTGCGCGCCGGCGCCCCAGAGCCAGGGCAGGAACTGGAAGCTGCCCTCCTCGGTGCCGATCGCGGAGAAGGTGATCCCCTTCTTGCCCGCGGCCTTGACCTTGGCCAGTGCCGCGGTCAGTGAGGGCCAGTCCTTGACTGAAGCGATGTCCACGCCGGCGGCCTTGAGGACCGCCTTGTTGTAGTACAGCGCCAAGGTGTTGGCGCCGATGGGGGTGCCGTAGGTGTCTCCGCCGCTCTGGCCGGCCGCCAGCAGGTTGGGCGAGACCGCCGAGGTGTCGATCCCGTTGTCCTTGGTCGTGGTCAGCACGCCGGCCTGGGCCAGAGTGGAGACCACCGGGTTGTCGACGATCAGCACGTCCGGAGAGTTGCCCTGCTGGGCGGCCAGCAGTTCCTTGTTGGTCAGGTCGCTGGTGTCGAACGCGGTCCGCTTGATCTTCACGCCAGCCGTGGTGCCACAGCTGTCAAGCAGCTTGGCCCACGCAGAGGCGCCGTCGAACTGCGGGTACGGGTCCCAGATGGTGTAGGTCCCACCGGCCGAGGCCGCGCCGCTGCCAGCGGCAGGGTTTCCGGTCGAAGAGGACGCACACGCGGCCGTGCCGGAGGCGACGACGAGGGCAGCGAGCGAGGCGGAGGCGAGCCGCAACGCGGTGGGTCTGTTCATGGCACCGAACCCTTCGGTCCTGCGGAAGAAGCGCTGAGGGTGGAGAGGGTGCGACGGGGACGCCGTCTCCGTGTTACGCACTGATGTCGAATCGATTGCTCGAATCGGTTCGACAGGAACATAGGTCCGCCGGTTGCGGCCGTCAACACTTCCGGGGAACTTCATCGAGCATTGCCTACAGGCCGCTTCGCCTGACCGGGTAGGCCTCAGGTGGTACACGGGTTGTGGGACGTGGCGATGCGCACTATGGTCGTCCGAATCGGTTCGACGTCCGAGTGCGGAGCGGATGCGCACCCCATGGCGGCCACGGCCGCCCACCCCTGTGAGGACCGCGATGAACATCGGAGAGATCGCCAGCCGCGCAGGCGTTTCGCGCAGCACCGTCTCCTACGCGCTCAGCGGCAAGCGCTCGGTCTCCGAGGCCACCCGCAAACGCATCCAGGACGTCATCGACGAACTCGGCTACCGCCCCAACGCCGCCGCCCGCGCCCTGAAGGAGGGGCGCACCCGCACCATCGGCATGGTCATCCCACCCGCCAGCACCCGCCTGACCCACATGCAGCTGGGCTTCGTCGCCAGCGTCGTCGAAGCCGCGGCCCGTGCCGACCTGGACGTCCTGCTCTCACCATCCGGAGGGGAGCACGACCGGTCCTTCGAGCGCCTGCTGTCCGGCGGCCGAGTGGACGGTGTGATCCTCATGGAGATCCGCCTGGAGGACTCCCGCGTGCGGCGCCTCCAGGACGCCGGGATCCCGTTCGTCGGCATCGGACACACCGCCCGCGCACAGGAGATGTGCTGGATCGACGTCGACTACGCCACCCTGATCAACCAGTGCGTCCACCACCTCGCGGACCTGGGCCACACCCACGTAGCCCTGATCAACCGCTCGGTGGAACTGGTGGCAGCCGGCTACGGACCGGGCCACCGGGCGCGCCAGGGATTCACCGCCGCCCTCGCCGAGCGCGGTATCCACGGCGTCGACCTGCAGTGCGGGGACGACGCCCGCGCCGGCCAGGAGTGCACCACCCAGCTTCTGCGCAACCACCCCGACATCACCGCGATCGCCACCATCAACGAAGCCGCACTGCCCGGGATCCAGCGCGGCCTGGAGGAGGCGAACCTCACCGTGCCCAAGGACTTCTCCCTGACCGGCGTGGTCGGCCGCACCTGGGCCGAGGACTTCCGCCCCCCGCTGACCGCCGCCGACGTCCCCGCCCAGGACATGGGCGCCCAGGCCATGAACCTGCTCGCGGAACGCATCGCCGACCCCACCACCCCCTTCCGCAACATCCTGCTGGCGCCACCCGTCTCCCTACGCGCCAGCACCGGCCCAGCCCCCCACCGCGCGGCCAGCTGACCGCGCCGCCTGTGCGATGAGCAGCGCTCGGCACCCTGGCGTTACGACCCACCTCCTGCAACGAACCAAATGGGCACCACCACCGCCGTCAGCAGACGGTAGAACGCGCCCGAGTGCATGGCCTGTGGGCAGCCACCCACCTCTACGAGCAACTGCACGACCGCACCCAGACCGAAGGCCTGCGCCTGACCGAGCCGGCCGGACGACCCTGCGTCACGCCCTGAAGCACCGGGCATGACGTCACAACGGCGACAGGCAAGGACATCGTTGTGACCGTGACGGCCGTCGTGACCGTGGCGGACGAGGGTCCGACAGTGCGGTCATTCGGGCGCAGCGGTAGGCAGTGTGCCGAGCCTGCGGCCATTCACCAGTTCCGGACACATGCGGATTTGGACGTGACCGGACCCGTCGAACGGGACGGCAGCGACCCCGGCTTGGGGTGGGGCTTGGGGTCGCGGGGATTCGGTCGGACCGGGCTCCACGTGCGCGCGGCCAAGGACGGTGACGCTCCATCCGCTGCCGTCGGTGCCATCGACCTCGCCGGTCTCGAAGGCGATTACCGTGCCGTCCACTGCCCGCACGAGTTCCGATCCGGCGGTTGCGTCCAGGAGCAGGCTGCCGTCGCCGTCGAGGCGGAAGCGAACGGGCAGGACGGCGGGCATCGCTCCGAGGGTGTACACGACGCGACCCACCGGCATGTCCGCCAGCAGGCGCAGGCTCTGCTGTGGATCCAGGTGTTCACGGTCGGCTGTCATGAGTCCAGTCTGACTCGGATGTCCTGCCCGTGGTGAGGGCCGGTGGTCCCTGGTGCGGATTCCGACCGGCCCGCGCTTGCGGAGTGCACCCGGCGGGATGGGTCAGCGCTGGGACGACCGACGCCGTGTACGACCCTGTCGAGATCGCAGCCAACAGGCACTGGGTCTGTCGCGGAAGGGGTGGGGCCGTTCGGCCCTGCACAGGTGCGTCGGCAGCGACGGATGCTGGATGCGAGGCCGAGTGCGTGGTCCTCGAACATCCTGGGACCTCGCGCAGAACCGACGTGGTCCGCAATCCGAAGGAGCGGAACAAGACAGCAAGGCACTGGCGGACCGGGAGGTGCCCAGAATCCTCGCCGGTCTCGACGAGGGCCTGCACCCCTCGACTCCTGGACCCAGAGCATCGCCCGTTCGCTCTCCACTCCCCCGAAAGGCCTGAGCGCCATGTCAACCGTCAACACAGCAGTCGAGCCGGTCCGTTTGGAGGCGCGGTTGGACGAGCCGCTGTCGCGCTGGCTGTGGCTGGTCAAGTGGATCCTGGCCATCCCGCACTTCGTCGTGCTCTTCTTCCTGTGGTTCGCGTTCCTCGCGGTGAGCGTGGTCGCGTTCTTCGCGATCCTGTTCACCGAGCGCTACCCGCGGGCTCTGTTCGACTTCAACCTCGGCGTGCTGCGCTGGAACTGGCGCGTCGCGTACTACGCCTACGGCGCGCTCGGAACCGACCGCTACCCGCCCTTCAGCCTGGGTGAGGAACCCGACTACCCCACCCGCCTGGACATCGCTTACCCCGAACGGCTCTCCCGGGGCCTGGTCCTGGTCAAGTGGTGGCTGCTCGCCATCCCGCACTACCTGGTGGTGGGAATTTTCCTCGGCGGCTTCCATGCCGACTGGACTTCAGGGGGACTCGTCGGCCTGCTCGTGCTGATCGCCGCCGTGACTCTGGCCTTCACCAGCCGCTTTCCGAAGGACCTGTTCGACCTCGTCATCGGCCTCAATCGCTGGGCACTGCGCGTCGTCGCCTACGCAGCCCTGATGACCGACCAGTACCCGCCGTTCCGGCTGGACATGGGCGGCAGTGAACCCGAACCGCACGGCTGAGCGTCCGCTCGGACGCTTGACAGCCCCGGCGGGCTCTCAAAGAACGCGCCGAACTGCTCCCTACTCGCCCGCCGCTTCGCGGCCGATGAGGTGAGATTCGGGGTCGGCCAGGAGTTCGCTGACCGGCCGGCGCGGTGTGGCTGGACCCCGGGCCTACTCGCCAGGGACCTCGGGGGCCCACTCGCCGTACCCGGTCCGGGCCAGAAGGCCCTGACCGGGCGGCTCTTCCGGGGACGCACGGCGCCCGCTGCCGCCGCGCCGACGATGCACGGCACCGGGGAAGTCGGCCAACAGGACAAGGGCCTCGGAGAGCGCGCTCTGGCATTCCAGCGCTGACATCGCCGACGAGCCGCAACAAGAGAGAAGGGCTCTGTCCGCATCGCACGGAACCAAGCCCGCACGATCGAGGCTCCCTCGATGGTCAGCGCCCTGATGGGTGGCTGGCGCCATCCGGAGATTGGGGGCCCGGGAAATGTGGGAGGGCTTACGCATGAGCAGCAGCAACAAGGCAGTCCTTGAGGGCGGGCCCGACGAACTGACCGAGCGGATCGTTTCGATCACTCCGCCCGGGACCGAGTTGAAGGTTCCATTCCGCAATGGATACGAGCACTTCAAGGTCACATCACGGCACGAGGACACCCCGGCGGGCAGATTGCCCGTCTACGAGTGGTGGGAGAGGACAGAGATGCCCGGTTAGTGCGATTCTTCCCACATGACCGGTTCGGGCCGGCGTCGCGGGCAGAGCCGGGCGCGGGTGCGGTGGTCGCGGGCCAGTAGGGACGGCGGGGCGGGTACGGGTCATCGACCCGCCCCCGCCGGGTCCAGGGTAGTGGGGCCGGCGGCCGGTTGGGCCGACAGCACCCCGGCACCATGCAGGTGGGCACGGGCGAAGTCGATGGCCTCGGGGGTGCTGGGGAAGATGCGGCCGGTGTTGTGAAAGTCATCCAGGATCCCCAGGGCGTCCAGGCGGCTCTGGTGGTCCGCACGGACACCGGAGAGCAGGACGAGCGCACCACGGTGGGCGAGCCTGTCGATCGCGTCCCTCAGCACCCGTGCCCCTGAGGCGTCCATCGCGGTGACCCTGGACATCCGCAGGATGACCACCTTCACGTCGGCTGTCTCGGTCAGTTCCAGCAGGAAGCGGTGGGCGGCGGCGAACAGCAGCGGCCCGTCCAGGCGATAGGCCACGATGTGCTCGGCCAGCAGCGCCTGCTCCTCCTCGTGGTGGTCCGCCGGGGGAAGGTCTGCGTGCAGCGGCACCTGCTCGACCCGCGCCGCGTTCGCCACCGCGCGAAGGGCCAGCGCCCCGGAGACGACCAGTCCCGCGATGACCGCAGTGACCAGGTTGAACGCCAGGGTCGCGGCGGCGGTCAACGCCAGTATCAGCGTCTCGCCGCGTCCGCTTCGGGCCAGAGCCTTCAGGGAGCCGACCTCGACCATGCGGATCGCGGTGGCGATCAGTACGCCGGCCAGCGCGGCCAGCGGGATTCCCGCCACCAGCGGCGCGGCGACGAACACGATGACCGCGAGCACAGCGGCGTGCACCAGGGCGGCCAGGCGGGAGGCCGCGCCGGTACGGACGTTGACGGCAGTCCGGGCGATGGCGCCGGTGGCGGCCACCCCGCCGAACAACGGGACGACCAGATTGGCCAGGCCCTGTCCGAACAGTTCCCGGTTCGAGTCGTGGTGCTCGTTGACGCTCATCGCGTCGGCCGCCGTCGCCGACATCAGCGACTCCAACGCAGCGAGCGCGGCCACGGCCAGCGCGGAGGGAAGCAGCGCGGTGATCGCTGACGTGTCGAGGAACCCCACAGACGGGACCGGGATCCCGGCGGGCAGGTGCCCGATCGTGGCGACCCGCAGATGGGTGAACCGGACAACCAGCGTCGCGATGACGACCGCGATCAGGGAGAACGGGACGCCGGGACGCCGGCGCGCCCCCACCAGCATGATCGCGACCACGGCGCAGGTCACCGCGAGCGCGCCCCAGTTCGGATGCGCCGCGAAGTCGCCCACCGTCTTGAACGCGACCACCACCGGGTTGCTCCCCGTCGACGCCTTCACCCCCAGCGCGCCGGGGACCTGCTGCAGCGCGATGACGGCGGCGATGCCGACAGTGAAACCCTCCACCACCGGCACGGGCACATACGCCATACAGCGCCCGGCACGCAGCAGGGCCAGCAGCACCAACACCCCACCGGCCAGCAGACCCACCGTCAGCAGCCCTTTGGTGCCGTACCGGTGCACAATCGGCATCAGCACCACCGTCATCGCTCCCGTCGGCCCTGAGACCTGCACGTTCGAGCCGCCGAACACCGCCGCCACAGCGCCCGCGATCACCGCGGTGACCAGGCCCGCCTGCGCGCCCGCGCCCGATGCGATGCCGAAGCCCAGCGCCAGCGGCAGGGCGACCACGGCAACGGTCAGCCCCGCGAGGAGGTCCTTGCGCGGCGAGCGGCCCATGGTCGCCAGGACGTGCCGGTTGGGCAGCACCCCCAGAACCCGGTTCCGGAGGACTTGGCCGACGCCGATCGTCGGGTTCGTGGTTGTCACGTGCTTTTCGCCGCCGCTTCTCCCTCCGCCTCGCACAGCTGCGCGACGTCCGGGCCGGCCACGCCGGAGAGCAGAACTGGGAGCGCTACCGTATCCATCTATCCATGATGTGGTGAATTGAAGAATTCTTCAACTCTTGCATGATCTCGCTCAGCGCAGGTCGAAGACCAGGCGTGCGGACACCTTGCCCGCGAGTACCTCCTCGAAGCAGGCGTTGACGTGCTCCAGTCGGCGGCTCTCGCGGATCACCCGGGTACGGCCGAGCGCGTGCAGGTGGAACACCCCGGCGAGGTCCTGGCGGGTGCCGCCGCGGCGCAGTGAGGCGGCACCCTGACTGGAAGGACACGTTGCTGACGGCCAGGGAGACGGCAGCGTAGGCGCCGCCGAGTCTGTGCGTGCGAGCGGGCAAGCGCGTCGAGCCACTCCCCTCGGGTCGGGAGACACACCGCCGTCACTGCCGACCCGGCCCGCCCTCGAGTGCGAGAGCGAAAGCGGATGCCTCGGCGGCGTCGGGTTGGGCGGCGGTGCCGCCGGGGGAACGGGTGGAGAGTGCGCCGCAGGCGCAGCCCAGGCCCATTGCCTTGGCGAGGTCGCCCGAGTCCAGCCATCCGGCCAGGAATCCGGCGTCGAAGCTGTCCCCGGCCCCCACCGTGTCGACGGGCTGGACCTCAGTACCCCGGACCTCAAGGAGTTCGCTCTGGTGCAGCGTTGCGGCTCCGCGCCGGCCGCATTTGATCACCGGGGTGGGTCCGGCGGCGGTCAGTGCGGTCAGCGCCTCGGGAACGGTGGTGGTTCCGGTCAGCGCCAGCGCCTCGGCTTCGTTGGGCAGCACCAGGTCGCAGGCGGCGAGCAGGCCTGGGGCCAGCGTCCAGGTCCGGGCGGGGTCGTCGTTGGTGTCCAGTGACGTCGTGCTGCCTGCCGCTCGCGCCGCTCGGAAGTGCGAGGGGAGGAGGGGGGCGAGTGCGGGTTGCAGGAAGTAGGAGGCGGCGTGGACGTGCCTGGCCTGGGGCAGTGTTGCCGGGGCGAAGTGCGGAAGGCAACCGGGGGCGGTCAGGATGGCCCGGTCGCCACCGGGCTGGTTCAGGCAGACGGTGAGCGCGGTGGGGAGTGTGGGGTGCCGGACGCAGGCGCTGATGTTCACTCCTGCGGTGGACAGGGTGTCGAGTACGAAGTCACCGGCCGCGTCCCGGCCCACCATCGCTGCCAGCGCCGTGGACAGGCCCAGTCGGGCTGCTCCGTGTGCGACGATCGCCGCCGATCCACCCAGTGCGAGGGTTCCGGACTCGACGAGGGTCTCGGCCTGGCCGATCGGCGGTGTCTCGGGCGCTCCGGAGACCAGGACGTCCGGGTTGGCGTCGCCGACCACCAGCAGGTCATAGCGAGCCATCACAGGGCCTTGGCCGGAGGCGAGGTCCGCAGTTCGGGCGGCAGGGCGTCTCCGTGGGCGGCCACCATGTCGTCGCACAGCGACCAGATCTGGTCGACGGTCAGTGCGGCGGCGGCGGCCGGGTCGCACATCGCGGCGTGCCGGATGTGCCGGGGGTCCCCTTGGATGGCGGCGGCCACGGTCAGTTCCACGACGTTGAGGAAGCTGCGGTTGAGTGCGGCGAGCTGGGGTGGCAGTGCGCCGACGTAGTGGGGGTGGACGCCGAGTCGGTCAAGTGTGGCCGGGACCTCGACGGCCGCGCCTTCTGGCAGGTTGGTGATCAGGCCGGTGTTGGTGGTGGTCACCTGGATGGTGCGTTGCTCGCCGGTGACCAGGCTGTGGATGACCTGCGGGGCGTACTCGGCCGCTTCCTGCGCCTCGGGATCCTCTGCCAGGTCCTGACCGAAGGCCAGGGCGTCGCGGACTCTGGCGTACTCAGCCAGGTTATCCTCGCTGATCCCGGCGTAGCCGCGCACCGGGATGCGCAGCCGGTCGATCTCCTGGTCGTGGCGCAGGTACCAGGGCACGTACTCCGAGGAGTGCTCGCTGGTCTCGGTGGGAAAGCGGCCAAGCCGCCGGTACATGTCCACCCGGACCCGGCGCCGAAGTTCCGGGTCGCGGGCGATCGCCTCGTCCAGTGCGGGGTAGAGGTCGCGTCCCTGGTGTTCCCAGCGCAGGATCCATCCCTGGTGGTTGACCCCTGCCGAGAGCACGTCCACCTCCTCATGCGGGACGCCGACGATCGCGCACAGGTCGTGCACCGTCCAGAACACCGAGTGGCACAGGCCCACGGCTTTGACCTGAGGGGCGATCGCGGCCAGGAACTGGAGGTTCATCGCCATCGGGTTGGTGTAGTTGAGCAACCAGGCGTCCGGGCAGACATCGGCGATGTCCTCGGCCAGGCCGCGCAGCAGCGGGAAGGTGCGCAGGGCGCGGAAGATGCCGCCGATGCCGAGGGTGTCGCCGATGGTCTGCCGCAGGCCGTAGGCCTGCGGCACGTCGAAGTCGGTCAGTGTGGCCTGGTGGCCGCCGACGGCGACCATGTTCACCACCACGTCGGCGCCGTCGAGGGCCTTGCGGCGGTCGGTGCTCGCGGTGACGACCGGTTTGGCGCCATGCTGTTGTGCGGTCATCAGGGCGAGTCCCTCGGCGACGCGCAGCCGTTCGGGGTCGATGTCGTGCAGGGACAGCCGCACGTCGGAGAGTTCGGGGAAGGACAGGATGTCCCGTAGCAGCTGACGGGTGAACACTACGGATCCGGCTCCGACGAATGCGATGCGAATCACGGGTTTTCAGCCTTTCTGAAGGATCTGGATGAGACGGGCGGCCTCGGCGGTGATCGCGTCGCGGCCCGGGCCCAGGTACCGACGCGGATCGACGAGGGCGTCGTGCTCCAGTAGGGCGGCGCGAACAGCGGTGGTGAAGACCTTGTTGAGTTGCGTGCCGATATTGATCTTCGTCATCCCGGCGCGGACTGCCCGGACCAGGTCGGCGTCGGCGACTCCGGACGAACCGTGGAGCACCAGGGGTACTGGGACCGCGCTGCGGAGGGTTGTGATCAGGGCGAAGTCGAGTGCCGCGTCGCGGGCGGCCCTGGCGTGCGAGCTGCCGACCGCCACAGCGAGGGCGTCCACTCCAGTGGCCTTGACGTAGTCCGCGGCTTCGGCGGGGTCCGTGCGGGCCCCGGCTGCGTGTGCCCCGTCCTTGCCGCCGATCTCGCCGAGCTCGGCCTCGACCCACAGCCCGTGGGTGTGGCAGTACTCGGCGATGCCTGCGGTGGCGGTCACGTTGGCGTGGTAATCGAGCGCGGACGCGTCGTACATCACCGATCCGAAACCGAGCCCGGCCGCCTCCTTGACCAGATCGGCGTCGGTGGCGTGGTCCAGGTGCAGTGCCACTGGCGCGGTGCAGCGTTCGGCGATCGCGGCTGCGGCCTTGGCGACGGGGGCGAGTGCGCCGTGGTAGCGGACCGCGTTCTCGCTGATCTGCACGATGACCGGGGCACCGATGCGCTGGGCCGCCTCCGCTACGGCTTCGGCGTGTTCGATCTGGATGATGTTGAACGCGGCGACTCCCCGGCTCTCGGACCGGGCTGCCGCGATGATCGCCGCCGTGGGCACAATCGGCATGAGTTCTCCGTAAGGTGGTAGTCACAGGGTTTGGGCGACGATGCCCGGGCGCAGCCGGCCATGGACGGCCAGGTCGACATCGCCGGCCAGCGGGGCGCAAACGGCGGCGGCCGACAGGGCCACGGCGTCGGCGAGGCACTCGGGCCAGGGGGTGCCGCGCGTCATGCCCCTGGCCAGTGCGGCCACGGCGGCGTCTCCTGCCCCGGTCGGATTGCCCGTCAGGCGGCCCGGTGGCCGGGCCTGCCAGGAGCCGTCGGAGGTGAACGCGGTCATGCCCTGGGCGCCCTGCGACACCACGACGGCGCGGGCGCCCAGGTCGCGTAGCACCCTCGCACCGCGCACCACTCCCGGGTATCCGGTGGTGGTGGCGAGTTCGGCGGCATTGGGTTTGACGAGGTCGGGTCCGGCCTTGGCGCCTTCGAGCAGCGCAGGACCCTCGGCGTCCAGGATCACCATGGGGTCTCTGGCTGCGCGAATGAGCACCGCGTAGGCGTCGTCCGGTAGGCCCTGGGGAAGTGATCCGGCCAGCACCACCAACCGGGAGCGGGCTGCCAGAGCTCGGTAGCGATCCACGAAGGCCTCCCACTCGGCCTCCTGAACGTGCGGGCCTGCCTCGTTGAGCAGAGTGGCCTCGCCGAGTTCGGTGTCCACGACGGTGACCGTGTGCCGGGTCGCGTCGGCGATCGGGACCAGGTCCTCGGCGATGCCGTCCGCTCGTAGGGCGGCCCGGAGCGCGTCGCCCGTCGCACCGCCGGCGAAGCCGGTGACGCAGACGGCCTCCCCCAGCGCGTGCAGGACCCGGGCCACGTTGACTCCCTTTCCGCCTGCTCTGACCTGCGGGGCCGCGACCCGGTGCATCTCCCCGGGGGTGAGCTGCGGCACCTGGTAGGTGAGGTCGAGGGCGGTGTTCAGGGTGACGGCCAGGATGGTCATCGCACGCCGGCTGGGCGGAGGATGACCGCGCGGGTGAGGTTGCGCGGAGTGTCGGGGTGCACGCCCTTGATGCTCGCCAGTGCGACGGCCAGGCGTTGGGCGACGATGAGGGAGGCCAGAGGATCGAGGTCTTGTTCGATCCACAGCCCGCCGGTGGCGGTGACCTGTTCAGCCAGGCCTTCGGGGGCCGGTCCGAACATCCAGACCGCCGAGAGCTGGTCGGTGATGGCGATGGGGCCATGCCGGTATTCCATCGCCGGGTAGGACTCGGTCCAGCTGAGCGATGCCTCGCGCATCTTCAGCGCGGCCTCGGCGGCCAGGCCCACGGTCCAGCCGGAGCCCAGGAAGGTGAACTGGGACCGCTGGGTGACGCCTTCGGGCAGGGGCTGCGCCAGGGCGAGTTCGGCGTCGGCGACGGCTCGCGTCAGGTCTTCGCCGAGGTGCGCCCGCAGCAGCGTCAGTGCGGTGGTCGCGAAGCGGGTCTGTACGACCGAGCGCTCGTCGGCGAAGTCCAGCACCACGGACTGGTCGGCGGCCTTGACGGCCGGGGTCGCCGGATCGGCGGTGATCACGGTGCTGGGCTCCGGTGTCCGGTCCAGGAAGTCCAGCACCTCGGTGGTGGTACCGGAACGGCTCACTGCCAGGTACCGGTCGTAGCTGCGGCCGGTGGGCAGTTCCGAGGCCGCGAAGGCATCCGTCTCCCCGTGCCCGGCCTCCTCGCGCAGTCGTGCGTAGGCCTGGGCGATGAAGAACGAGGTTCCGCAGCCCACGACAGCGACCCGTTCATCCTGCCGGGGCAGGCCCGGCAGTCCTGTGGCGGCCAGCTGTATCGCTCGCCGCCAGCAGGCGGGCTGGTCGGCTATCTCGTTTTCGACATGGGTGGTCACGGTGGCTCCGTTCTGGGGTGCCTCGCGCGTCGGCGCGCTTGGTGGCGATGGTGGTGAAAGGGGGCTCGGCGAGGGAATCGGCCGGTCAGCCCTTGAGTCCGCTGAAGCTCATGGTCTGCACGAACTGTCGCTGCGCGAGCAGGAATCCGAGGATGAGCGGCGCGGTGGCCACGACGTTGCAGGCCATGAGTTCCTGCCAGTCGACATGATGGGCGCCCTGAAAATTGAGCAGTCCGAGCTGGATCGTGTACAGCTTCGGATTGTTGATCGCGACCAGCGGCCAGAGCAGGTCGTTCCACGAGTTCAGCAGGGTGAAGACAGCCAGGGTCGCCAGCGCCGGTTTGGCCAGCGGAAGCACGATCCGGAAGAACACCCCGAAGGTGCTCAGGCCGTCGATGCGACCCGCCTCCTCCAGTTCCTTGGGCAGGGAGAGGAAGAACTGCCGCATCAGGAAGATGCCGAAGGCGGAGGTGAGGAAGGGCACGAAAGCTGCGGCCAGGGTGTCGATCAGGCCCAGTTTGGCGAACATGAAGTAGGTCGGGATCATCAGCATCTGCGTCGGGATCATGATCGTGGAGAGCAGCACCACGAAGCCGACGGTCCGGCCCCGGAAGGACAGGCGTGCGTAGGCGTAGCCGCCGAGCGAGCACAGCACCAGGTGGCTGCAGATCGCGATGCCGGAGACGATCGCCGAGTTCATCATCCAGCGGGCCACCGGTGCGTCACTGAACAGGCGGACGTATCCACTGATGTGCAGTGCGGAGGGGATGAAGCGGGGTGGGAAGCGGTTGATCTCGCTGTTGGATGTCAACGAGGTCAGGAGCATCTGCACCAGCGGCGTCAGGAAGAGCAGCGAGAGCGGGGCGAGGAACAGGTGCCAGCGGCTGAATCGGGGCTTGTTTCGGCTGGCGGGCGCGGTGGTTTCCGAGGATGGGGTCACGACGTTGGGCGCCATCAGAAGGCCTCGCTCTTGGTGAGCTTGGAGTAGGCGAACAGTCCGAGTGTCAGGAGCAGCGTGGCCGCGAACAGTGCGTAGGCGATCGCTGAGCCGTAGCCGTAGCGGGACAGTTCGAACGCCTGGTTGTAGATGAAGTAGACGACGGTCTGGGAGGAGCCGAGCGGGCCGCCCTTGGTGGTGGTCAGGACCAGTTCGAAGATCTGCAGTACCGAGACGGTTTCCCAGACACCCACGAAAACGGTGACCGGCGCGACGGCGGGCATGATCACGTGTCGGAACTGCTGCCACCGGTTGGCGCCGTCGAGTTTGGCCGCCTCGATGATGTCCTGCGGGATGTCCTGGAGCGCGGCGAGATAGACGATGACCGAGAAGGCGAGGTCGCCCCAGAGGTAGATCAGGGCAATGATCCACATCACCTCGTGGCGATCGGTGAGGAAGCCCTGCTGCGGCAGGTGCAGTGCCCGCAGTGCGTTGTTCGCCAAGCCGAACTGCGGATCGAAGACGTAGTTCGCCAGGATCCCGGTCGCTGCGGCGGAGACCACCAGCGGCACGAAGATGGCTGTCCGGTAGAAGGCGATGAACCGGATGTTCCGGTTCAACGCGGTGGCGACGAAGATGCCCAGCACCAGGACGACCGGAACGTACAGGACGGTGAACAGCACGGTGTGGTCGACTGCCGACCTGAGGTCCGGGTCGTGGACCATGGTCTGGTAGTTGGTCCAGCCGATCGCCTGGGGCGCGGTGAAGCCGTTCCAGTGCTCGCGGGAGATCAGGAAGGCCCAGCCGGCCGGGAACAGGGTCAGGGCCACGATGATCAGTGTGGCCGGACCGGCGAAGGACCAGCCGGTGAGGTTCGCGACCACCCGCCGTCGCCGCCGGGTCCAGGTGCCCCGCGGGACAGTGGAGACGGTTTGGGCCGCACTGACTGTGCTCGGTCGGCGCTTCTTCGTCGTGCGGGCGCGCTCGTGCTCCGATATCAGGATGCCGCGCTTCATCAGTCGCCCTGCGCCAGCGCCGTGTCGGCTGCGTTCGCCGCGTTGTCCAGGACTGTCTTCGGGTCACCCTGGCCCTGCAGCACCTCGGCGATGGCCTTGCCGACCGCCTGCGAGAGCCCGTTGTAGCCGGGCACCGTCGGCCGTCCGATGGGGGCGTTCTTCAGGTTGTCCTCGAGTGTCTGCGCACCGGGGTACTGACGGGCGTAGGCGGCGAACTCCGGGCTGGAGGCCTCGCTGCTGCGAAGCGGGAGGTTGCCGGTGGTGAGGTTGAACTTGGGGTCGATCGCGGCCGAGGTCAGCCACTGGTCGAAGGTGTAGGCCCAGTAGGCCCGGTTGTCGTCGTGGTGGTCGTACAGCGTCCACAGGTCGGGCCCGGATATCGTCTGGTGGTTCTGTCCGTCGAACGCCGGCAGGTCGACCACCCCGTAGTCCAGGCCGGCCGTCACGTTGTCGGCGAGCTGCCAGGGGCCGGTCATGAGCATTCCGACCAGGCCGGACTTGAACAGGTCGGCGTACTTCTGGTCGTCCTGGGAGAGGTAGACCGACTTGTCGGTGACCGCCATCTGCTGCAGGAAGGTAAGCGCTGCGACTCCAGCGGCGGAGTTGAACGCCGCCTTCTTGTTGTCCGGGCTCAGGACGCTGCCGCCCTTCTGCCACAGCAGCGGCCAGAAGTGCCAGGTGGTGTCCTCCGAGCCGGACACCGAGTAGGCGGTGCCGAAGACGTTGTGGGCCGGGTCGGTCAGCTTCTTGGCGTCCGCCCGGAACTCGTCCCAGGTCCAGGAGCTCGTCGGCTGGGCCAGTCCGGCAGCCGCGAACAGCTTCTTGTTGTACATGACCGCAATGTTGTCGACGACGGCCGGGAAGCCGATCACATGTCCGTTGGGCGTCGCTGTCTGCCGGGCTGCGCCGGGGAACTCGTCCCACTTCACCGTAGGGTCGGCGACCTTTGCGGTGATGTCGAGGGTCCTGCCGGACAGCTGCATCTGGGTGGCCCAGCTGCCGTAGTTGTAGGAGACGTCGGGGTAGGTCCCGCTGGCGAACGCCGCGGTCAGCTTCGGCAGCAGGTCATCGACGGTCGGAGCGCCCGGGGACATGTTGATTGTCACATTCGGGTGCAGCTGGTGGAACTGTGCGGCCAGGCCCTCCAGGATCTTCTCCGGCCCCTGGTCCTGCCCGGTCCAGACCGTGATCGTGGTCGGCTTGGAGGTGTCCAGCGGAGCGCTCGCCGTGGGATTCGCGCTCGAACAGCCGGCCGTGGTGCCGAGCGTCATTGCCGCGGACAGGGCAACCGCGAAACCCACGCGGCGCCGGGTGGGTCTCGCTGATCTACTGGGCATGAGGTGCCCCTTCAAGTCGGTCCAACAGGGGAGGTGAGCCGTCATTCGGCCATCGGGCTGGGGTCATTCAACGTTGTGGCCGGTCACCGGGCAAGCAGCTGCTTGAATCACTCAGAGCGGCTGCTCGTTTCGATGCGTGCGCTCGAATCTCGATCATCACCACGCTTGAAGTGCCGCGTATCCGTTCGTTACGATCCCGGGAACGTCGGATTCAATCATTCGACGTCAGAGGTACACCCATCCGGTATGTGGCAGGCGCCGCGAGTCCGGACTGAGTCGCCAGGATCGCCGTGGGCATCCGAGGCGGGGATGTGCCCTCCGCCCTATGGAGCTCCGCGATGACTCCCGTCCGCGCTCGCACCCTGACACATCACGGTTCCCCCGGAGCCCTGAGCGCCCTGAGCTCCCTGCCGACGGCAGCCCGCGCCTGCCCGGCCGCGCCCAGCGCAGCCGGGCTTGCTGCCCTTGCTGCGGCGCCCACTCGCTGAGCGGTCTTCCCGCCTCGTGTACCGGCCTGCCGTGGGCGTGACGGGCTGCGTGCACGAATTCCCCCGAGACGGTGGACCGCGCCATCAAGGCGCCCGCGCGGTACGCGCATGCGTGCGCCCCCCAGTCGACACACGCGTTGAAGGAGCACCATGGCCGCAGGCGGCCGCCGCACGGGAACCGTGCGCCAATCCGACCGGGTCTCGGCGATCCTGGACCACCTCGCATCCAGCGGTTCGGTCGATGTCACCGACATCGCCTCTGAGCTGGGGGTCTCTCTCGCCACAGTCAGGCGCGACCTGTCGGCGCTGGAGGAGCAGAACCTGCTGACCCGCACCCACGGCGGGGCGGTGGCCTGTGATGCCACCCATGTGCTGCCGGTGCGCTACCGCGACAGTCAAGGCCGGGCGCAGAAGCAGGCGATCGCGCGCGCCGCCGTGCGCGGTCTTCCCTGCGGGCCCTACGTCGTGGCCGTCAACGGCGGCACCACCACCAGCGAGCTCGCCCGCCTGCTGGCGACCCGAACCGAGCTGACCGTGGTCACCAATGCGCTGAACATCGCACACATCCTGGTCAACCGCCCCCGGGTGAAACTCGTGGTCACCGGCGGTGTGGCGCGCTCCAACTCCTACGAGCTGGTCGGACCGTGGGCAGAGGGGACCATCGGGGGCATCAACATCGGCACAGCCTACGTCGGCATCGACGGGATCAGCGCCGCCGGCGGGCTCTCGACCCACGACGAGGTCGAGGCCCACATCAGCGCCGTGATGATCAGGCGTGCCCGCCGCGTGGTCGTGGTCGCCGACGGCTCCAAGGTCGGGCGCAGCCTGCTGGCGCACATCGTGGCCGTGGGGCACATCGACGAACTGGTCACCGATTCCAGCGCGGACCCCACCGAACTGGCCGCCCTACAGGCGCACGGTGTGAAGGTGACGATCGCCGACGCCACCGACCACTGACCAGCCGCCGCCCGGCCCGCCGACCGCCTGGACTGGCGCGAGTCGGGCTCAAAGACCCTGCAGGCGTGAGGCGTTGCCGGCGTAGAGGCGTTCCAGGATGTCAAGCGGCAGCCCCAGGGCGTCTTTGCTGAATACGTAGACGCCTCCAATATCGCCGAGCATCAATCCTGCAGCCCGCTGCACCGGCAGCCCCAGCCAAACACCGGATGCGCGGTGGGAACCGCGATGACCTCGGTCCGCAGTAGCGGATCGAAGCCCGGGCCGTTGATCAGCGCGGTCAGGATCTCCAGCCGATCGCGGGACTGTGCGGCGTCGAAGTGCGGATCGTGGATGTCGACGTGCGCGTAGATCTCATCGACCGTGCTGATGGACGACCAACCGCCGGCGCCCCGGGCGACCAGGAGGTTGCCGCTGAGGGCATCGAGGACCGCGGAGGCGAACTCGTGGGCGGAAGGCGCGGGGTTTCACCTTGCCCAGGCCGGGACCGCACCCCGGCCCAGCATCCGGCGGGCTCCCACCGTTGCCCACAGCTGGCCCTGGTCCGGTCCGTGTCGGTGAACACGATCAACACCCACATCCGCAAGGTCTGCGCCAAGCTCGGGGCCCGGGACCGCTCCTGGGCCGAGCAGTGCGCACGAGGGCCACGGCTGCTTTCGGCGGGCCTTCCACGCTGACCGGAGAATCACCAGGTCCTGGCGATGCCGGGTCACCAGCCATCCCGAGATCCTGGCCTCATGGAATTTTCCGCACGATGTCCTCGGGACGGCAACCGTGTCGCTCATCGGCTTCGGCGCGATGCAGCTGCCGGGTCCGGGGGTATTCGGCCCGCCGCGAGACGCGATCCAGATACGGGGGTGCAGCGATGATGTCATCGGCCGCGCAAGACCGCCGGGCGGCGCCGGCTGATCGGCGCTGGCTGGTCCTGGTGGTGGTCGCGGTTGCCCAGCTGATGGTGGTGCTGGATGCCACCGTGGTCAATATCGCGCTGCCCTCGGCCCAGCATGCGCTGGGGTTTTCGAACACTGACCGGCAGTGGGTGGTGACCTGCTACGCGCTGGCCTTCGGCAGCCTGCTGCTGCTCGGCGGCCGGATCGGCGACATGTTCAGCCGCAAGCGGGTCCTCATCGCGGGCCTGGCCGGGTTCGCCGTGGCCTCGGCCATCGGCGGCGCGGCAGTCTCGTTCCCGATGCTGGTCACGGCGCGGACGCTGCAAGGCGTGTTCGCCGCCCTCCTCGCGCCGGCCGCGCTGGGCACTCTGACCAGTACCTTCACCGACCCACGCGAGCGGGGGCGGGCCTTCGCGGTCTTCGGCTCGGTGGCCTCCGGCGGCGCCGGGGTGGGCCTGATCCTCGGCGGGGTGCTGACCCAGTACCTTTCCTGGCGCTACACCCTGTATGTCAACCTGGTCTTCGCCGCGTTCGCCATCGCCGGCGCCCTGGCCTGGATCCGCAGCAGTCGGCCGGCCACCCGGCCGCGGCAGGACTGGCCGGGTACCGTGCTGGCCTCGGCCGGGCTGTTCCTGATCGTGTTCGGCTTCTCCCGGGCCGAGATCGCCGGATGGGCAGCCCCGCTGACCGTCACCTGCCTGGTCGGCGGCCCACTGCTGCTGGCCGCGTTCGTGGCGGCCGAGCGGCGGTCCACGCACCCGCTGATGCCGCTGCGGGTGATCCTCGACCGGACCCGGGGCGGCTCCTACGCCGTGCTCGGCCTGACCGGGATCGCGCTCTTCGGCGTCTTCCTGTTCCTGACCTACTACCTGCAGGAAGTCAAGGGATACAGTCCGGTGACCTCCGGACTGTTGTTCCTGCCGTTCGTGGGCGGCATCCTGGTCAGCTCTACCGAGTCCAGCATCGTGGCGCTGCCCAGGGTCGGCCCGCGGGCGCTGATCGCCTCCGGCATGCTGCTCGGCACCGGTGCCATGGCCTACCTGACCCAGCTCACCGTGACATCCAGCTACGCTTCCGTCATCCTGCCCGCCATGATCGTCATGGGCCTGGGCTTCGGCGTGATCTTCGCCGTTACCATCAACACCGCCACCGCCGACGTCCGCCGCCAGGACGCTGGCGTGGCTTCGGCACTGGTCAACACGATGCAGCAGGTCGGCGGGTCGATCGGGCTGTCGGCGCTGAGCACCGTCGCACTGAACGCCACGACCCGCTACCTGGCCACCCACCACACCGGCCCGCTGGCGCCGGCGATCGCGGCCACCCGCGGCTACACCACGGCCTTCGCCGTTGCCGCCGCGATTCTGGGCCTGGGAGTGATCCTCGCCGTCGTCCTGCTGCCCTCCCGGCGCCGACTCGCCGAGCTCAGGACCGCCGCCGCCGAACCCACCCCGGCCCCCGAGCCGCAGCCGGCGCCGGCGCCGCAGGCGATTCCCGTCGCCCTCTGCGGCTGCTCGCCGGTGACACATCCCGTCTCCGGCGCAGCGGTCGCGGCGGGCCGACGGATCCCCCCTGGTGAGGTCGTGACGAGCCCCTGAACACCCGTCGGGGAGAAGTACAAGGTCTGACCGCGGTTTGTACCGCGGCCGCCATTCGTGACCTCCGACGTGCTGGACGCCCGGCGCGTCCTGGACCCCCGGTGGCGGTGCCTGGCGCTGACGCCGTCGACCGAGGGGCGACGGCGCGCCCCCTGGCGGTAGTGGCCGTCACGGTGAGCGGCGGTCACCTGATCCTGGTGATTCACGGTGCCGGGTGAGCTTTCGGATCTCGAGCAGGTCCAGGCCGAGCGCCTCGACATCGGCCAGTACGGCGTACAGCGCGGACTGGTCCAGGAGCCCGGTGAGCACGGTGTGCGCGCCGTGCCGCCGCGGCGTCATCGCCGGGAACGCGGACAGCACGGTTGCGCCGAGGTGCCCGTTTATCCGGATCATGTACAGGGCGGGTTCCGGGTCCATGACGCCATGGTGACGGGCCGGCAGGTGAAACCGCATCACCAGGATCCGGTGACCGTCGGGCTAGCGCGTGCGGCCGGCGGCCAGCAGCCGCAGCTCCCTTGCGCGCTGCACGGCCGAGGACCGGTCACGGACCTGGAGCTTGGCGTAGATGCTGCGGACGTGCGTGTTGACCGTGTTCACCGAGATCGACAGTTCGCCCGCGATCTCGGGCCGGGACAGGTTCGTCGGGAGATATCGCAGCACCCTTAGCTCGCCCGGGCTGAGCTCCTCCGCCGGCGGCAACGAGGACTGCTCTTTGGCCGCCGGGGATGCGCCGTGCAGGACATCGAGGATGTCGGCGAGCAGCGCGGCGTGCGCTGTCTCATGCCGGGGCAGCGCCTCGAGCAGTTCCTGGGCGCCCGTCATCGCGAACGGCAGGACCACCCGGTCAGACTCCGCCAGGGCCAGTGCGCGTTCAGCCGCCTGGTACGCCGCACGCTGGTCACCGAGCTCACGATAGGCAAGCCCGGCGAGCAGGTGCGCCTCAACGACCGTGACGTAACCGAGGACCGGTGCCGTGCCAGCGAGAACACCGTGCAGCACGCCCAGGGCACCGGCCGGATCGCCTTCCGCGAGGCAGATCACCGCGCGGGCATTGCGGATCTCACCGGAGCCGGCCCGCTCGTCATCGAGCGCGGCGAGGCAGGCGCGCGCTTCCCCGGGCCTCCCGAGGCGGGCTTGCGTGGCGAGCAGCCAGCCGGTCATCTGGCTCGCCAGCGCCTGCGATCCCTCGAGCTGCGATGCCAGGTGTTCGGCCGCGCCGAACTCCTCGAGCGCCTCCTGGCGGCGGCCGCGACCGGCGTGCAGTATCCCGGCCGCCTGGTGCAGCAGCAGTCTGACGTCCGGCCCGGTGTCTGTCTGCAGGGCTCGTTCGGTGCGCCGCAGCCATCGCTCGCCCTCATCGAACTCACCCAGCCACACCATCGTGCCGGCGAGCGTCATCAGCGCGGGTGCGATCACCGGTTCCGTGCCCCAGCCGTACCGTTCGGCGAGCGCGATCGCCTCGCGGCAGCGCCGCTGGGTAGTGGCGAACGCCTGGATCTTCGGCATGGCAGCACCGTGGAAGATATACGCGAAACCGAGCTGCGCGAGGCAGCCGACTTCCAGGTACGGCCGGCCGATCTCCCGGGCCAGGACGGCGCCCTCCCGGAGGTGGCGTTCAGCGTCTGGCAGCCCCAGGGACCACGCCTCGACGGTCCCCAGATTCATCAGCGCCACCGCTCGCAGGTCGCTGCCCAGCGCGATGTCTTCGTCGGACGGCCCGGTTACCGGGGAGGCCAGGAATCGGGCCTGCTCGATGACGCCGGCCAGGTGACCGCGCCGCCGGGCCAGCGACAGCTTCAGCGACGCGATCGCCACCTGGAGGCGGCGCCGGCGACCCGGCGACGTCGTCTCGGCGTACGTCTCGGCGACCGCCAGGTGGGCGGCCGCCTCGTCCAGGCGTCCCTGAGCAAGGTCACCCATTGCGCGCACCAGGGCCAGCTCGGAGTGGTCCGCTCCCGGCGGGAATGCCTGCACCAGCGCCTGCATGGTCTGCGCCTGCCCGTCGAGCGTCAGGCTGAACGAATGGTCGGCGAGCAGCCGGGCCGCATCAGGCCAGTCGCCGGCCGCCTGCGTGTGCCGGATGGCGTCGACCACCTGGCCATGCTGGATGAACCATCCGGCGGCCCGCCGGTGCAGCGCCGGCACTTCCGCGGGCAGCGCCCGGCGCAGCTCCAGCCGGAGCAGGTCCCCGAACAGGTGGTGGTAGCGAAACCAGGTGCGCTTGGGGTCGAGCGATTCGACAAACGCGTTCGCGTCCGCGAGTTCCAGCAGGATCGGTTCCGAGCCAGGGCGGCCGGTCAGCACGTCCGCCAGCTCGCCGTTGACGCGATCGAGCAGGGAGGTGCGCAGGAGCAGATCCTGGACGCCGGCCGGCTGGCCGTCCAGCATTTCCGCGATCAGGTACTCGGCGACGGTGCGGTCGCTGCCGGAGAACTCCGCGACGAAACGCTCCGGGTCGGGGTGACCGGCCAGGGAGATCGCCGCGAGCCGCAGGCCCGCGGCCCACCCTTCGGTCCGCTGATGCAGCAGCGCTGCCCCGGCCGCGGACAGCGCGATACCCGAGGCGTCAAGCAGCTCGCGGGTTTCGCGCTCGGAAAAGCGCAGGTCCGCCGCGCGGATTTCGGCCAGCTCGCCTGCCAGGCGCAGCTGATGCAGCCGCAACCGCAAATCGCGACGGGTGGCCAGTATCGCGTGCACGTTCGGGGGAAGGTTCGTCAATAGCCGGGTGAGCTGAGAGAGGGCCTCCGGCGAATTCAGCTCGTGCAGATCATCAATCACCAGTGTGATGCCGCCACGAGCATCGGCGAGCTCCGACAGCACCCGGTCGACCATCGCCGGTGCATTGAAGTCGGGCGTCGCCGCTTGCGGTTCCGCACGGCCGGCCGTGGCCGAAGCGTGACGGACCGCGTCGAGCAGGGCGAGCCAGAACTGCTGGGCGTCATGCTGGTCGCGTTGCACCGAGACCGCGGCGAGCTGGTGCGGTTGGCCCGGCTGGTGCGCCCAGGCGCGCAGCAGCGAGGTCTTCCCGCTGCCAGCGGGAGCCGAGATGATCGTCACCTTCCTCGCCGCCGCGCGATCCAGGGCCGCGAGAAGATCACCCCGGTCGATCAGCCGGGGAGCTGCCGGAGCTACCGTCATAGGCCTGCCTTGGTGCCTGCGCCGTACGTCCTGCCGCCGGCGACACAGTCCTCTCGCTATCAGGCCAGCGCACGTCCTGTCAACGCGCGCGAATCATCAGGGTCGGGTGACGATCGTCGAGCGCAACCCGGCCGATGTCGGCTTCGTGCCTCAACCCGAACGGTGGGTGGTCAAAAAGACCTACGGCATCCTGGTCCTGCACCGGCGCCTGGTCTGAGCTTCCCCCGCTGTGCGGGAGGTGCTGATCAGCTGGTCAGAACGGGTTAACGGGTTTTAGGTTCGCTTGTTCGGCCGCCGCCTGGTCGGCGTAGTGCTTCTCCTCGTACTCTCCTCGTACTCGATCGGGCTGAGGTAGCCCAGTCGCTGCTGGATGCGGTGAGCCCGGTATCCGTGCAGGAGAGCACAACGGCCAGGTTGCTGCAGCCGCCTGAGGTGAGCAGGGTCTCCGAGCCGCTGGAGGTGCCGCGGTAGACCTTGTAGGAGGTGATGTTGAACCCGCCGTTGCTCGAGGGTCCTGCCAGTTCAGCGTGGCCTGCCCGCTGGCGGGCGCGGCGGTGAGACTCGTCGGGGCGCCCGGGGGCGCTCCGACGATGGGCGAGGCCGTGATCGTCACGGTCGACGTGGCGGTCTTGGCGGGAGTGGAGCTGTCGGTCACCGTCAGCGTTGCCGTGTAGGTGCCGCCTGCGCTGTAGGTGCGGCTCGGGTTCTGCGCCGCGCTGGCGGCGAAGCGGTCACCGAAGTTCCAGCTGTAGCTGTAGGGCGCGGGGCTGGGGACACCGCAGGGGTGCTTCGCGCTCAACGGCTGCTGCGACCCGGACCCTCGCCCCACCCCGCGGCGTCGACATCGGTGGCGGCCTTGGCACTGGCCGCCCCGTTGCTGCCGTTCCTGTTCGCCTTCGCACCCGCCCTGCCCTGACAGCTCCGGGCCTGATCAAGCGCGCGATGGCCTGCGACACGCCTCCTGGACCTTGCGGAGGTGTCTCACCCGTGGATCAGTCGGACGCCATAGTGGTTGAGATAGGTAACCGGGCTGACGTCGGAGCCGTAGCCCCGACGGGCGCGAACCTCAAAGTGCAGGTGGGGCCCGGTGGCGTGGCCGGTGGCCCCGGAGTAGCCAATGCGGGTCCCTGCCGTGACCTGCTGCCCGGGGCGCACCGAGATCACCGAGAGGTGGGCGAATAGGGTGTAGTAGCCGTTGGGCATGCGGATGGTCACCGCTTTGCCGTAGGCGCCGGCTCTCCTTGCGAGCACCACGGTCCCGGAGCCCACGGAATATACCGGCGTCCCTGAAGGCACAGCGAGGTCGATCCCGGTGTGATGGCCGGCCAGCCAGGGGCCGCGCACGCCGTAGGGCAGCGAGACGCGGTAACGGATCGTCACCGGCTCGGCCCAGCTCAAAGCGGGCTTGCCCACCCGTGCGTGCGTTGCCCGCCCGGCCGCAGATCCGGATGCGGCCATCGCCGCCGGCGCGCCGCCGATCAGCAGCGTTGCCGCCAAGGCCATCACTGCCGTACCCCGTATTGGTCTGTGCATCATGTGTTCCTTCTGTCCAGTGGCCCAACCGGGCCGTGGGTATGAGGACATATCACTTCGCCACGGACCGCACCCGGGAGTGGCCACAAGGGTGAACCGGGCACTGCGGGTGCGCACTGGTGGGGCATCGAGGGCGCCCGTGAGTGGCTGCCGCCAGGGTGACCAAAGGGGTATGGGCGGCAAGCGTGACGGCTCCCAGGGGAAGCCTTGTTGAACCACCGTCGCACCTGCTCCTGCCGCTTCGGCAACTCACGCCGGTAGGGATGCCGTCGCGGGGTCGCAATGTACCCCCTGGGGTATGCTAGCGTGGCAGTGAAACACCCTAGGGGGTATCGATGGGCGACGGTCACCCCATCCTCCTCACAGTGACGCGCCGCGGTGGGCCTGGCGAACGCCAGGATGCCCGTCGCCTGTCCGACTGGAGCACGGCGTGGCGTTTGTTGAGTTCATGGGCGGCCAGCAGGGGCGGGCCACACGCAGGGGGATCGGCGTGGCCATGATCGGCGCTGGGGCGGTGCTGGGCGGGTCCGGGCGGGCGCTTGCCGCCGGCGGGCCCGTGCCGCTGGCCGTCGGACTCTTCGACGTGTGTCCCGCAGCCCCGCAGACAGGCCTGCCCTTCCGTGCCAGGGACGTGCGGGTCCGTGCCTGCCGGTGATCGCGCCGCCCCCCAACAGTCCACAAAATACCCCACCGGGTATCATTGCCGCCATATAGCTCGCCAGGAGAGGATTCGAAGTCATGTGCCAACGCACGACTTGCCGTACCTGCCGCAAGGCCACCTACCGCGGTTGCGGCCAGCACGTCGAGCAGGTACTCGCCGGCGTCCCGGCGTCGCAACGCTGCACGTGCCGCACCCAGGCGAAACGCGCCGCGAGCAAGGCCGAGGCAGGACCGGCCCAGCACGGCACGCAGGGGCAGAGCGCTGGTCGGCGCCGGTTCCTTGGACTGTTCGGTCGCCGGTAGCGCGAACCCCGGGTGCACCCTCGGCCCAGCGGCCCTAGCCATGAGGCTGCCGCGGCAGGACCGTTGACTCCTGCGCACCCGGTACGAGGTGCTCGCCGTGGACCGGAAGGTGCGCGCGGTGCGCATCCGCGACCTGGAACTGGGGCGCGAGTACGAGGAGTCCTGGGACCGTCTGGTTCTGAGCCCCGGAGCCCAGCCCTTCGTGCCTCTGATCTCGGGAGCCGAGCGCGGTCTGACGCTGCGTGATGTCTCGGACGCGGATCGGCTGCTGGAGCGGCTGCGGGCCGAGGCGCGCAGCGCCGTGGTGGTGCGCGCCGGCTTCGTCGGACGAGCACCGCGACGGCGCGATCCCCGGTGCGCTGCACATCCCGCTGGACGAGCTGGGCGGCCGACTCGGCGAACTTGACGCTCACCGACCGGTCCTCGTGTACTGCCGGGTCGGCCTGCGGGGCAACACCGCCACATGGCTACTTGGCCCGGCACGGATTCCAAACGACGAACCTGGACGGCGGCTGGCTGACCTGGAGCGCAGGCCGACAAAGCGCGGGCTGACGCCTCACAGCCGGGAGCTCAGCCGCCCACGGCGACAGATCACACCTGCATCGAAGGCCACCGGTGGCTTCCCTGCGCCGGAGCCGAATGGCCGACAGTTCGGCGATCGTTCGTCAGGCCAGGGTGAGGAAGAGCTTTTCGAGTTCGGCTTCGGTCATGGGCGGCGCGGTGCCGTCGGCGGTGCTCATGCACTGGCGCATGCCGCTGGCGATGATTTTGAAGCCGGCGCGGTCGAGAGCCCGGGCGACGGCGGCGAGTTGGGTGACGACGTCCTTGCACTCCCGCCCGGCCTCGATCATGGCGATGACTCCGGCGAGCTGTCCCTGGGCGCGTCGCAGTCGGTTCAGGACGGCGGTGCTGGCTTCCTCATCGACGATCACAGCGGTTCCTCCTCGGGGTCCTCTTGCCTTATCGTACCCCCTGGGGTATCTGCCCCTCTCCGCTCCCCCACACCGCACGGAGGCCGGGGTCACCACGGGCAGGAACGGAACCGGTCTGCATACTGCCGCGGCCCCGCGGCCTGCGCAGACACCTGCCAGTGGGGATCGCCCTCGCGTCGACCGCGATCATGCTGCTATTCCTGGTAGCCGCCCCGGCCTACGCCTCCTCTGCGGGATCGCCAGCGGCCTCGCCGTACCAGTTCGCCGGAGTCGTCCTGACGACCAGTCAGGATGACAGGGTGGCACAGGTTCGCACCGACTAGGGCACCATGGTGGAGGTGGTCGGCACCCCCGCCACCAGCGATGAGCGGACGACCGTCGATCGGACCTAGCAGGCAGGCGCGCGCTACGTCTTCGATCCGGCGAACGCCACCAGTCCGTATCAGGATCCTGGGGCTCGTGCTGGTGATGACGTGCGCGGCCGACTGCTGTGCCGCAACCGGTCGACTTTCGGCGCCGAGCCGCCCGGCCGACGGTGCACGTCGTGCACGTCGCGCAGGAGCGGACCGCGGATCCAGGCCGTACCGGCACCTGCGGTGGTCGGGCAGCGCATCGAGGTTGGCCGGCGGCGCCGTGGCGCCCCGCGCCCTCCTGCTACCGTCGAGAGCCAACTACAGGGGTACCGGGACGGGGAGAGGAAGCAACGGCGATGGACACCACGACGGCGCGAGCAGCGGGCCCGGCCCGGTGGATTGTCGTCCTCGCGGTCCTGGTCGGCCTGTTCCTCATGCACGGCGGCCCGGGCTCGGCGATGGGCGGCTGCCACGGCGCCATGCCCCTGGCGATGCCCGCACCCGTGCACCAGTTGACTGCACCGATTGCCCAGACCCACAACACCGTTCAGGTCCGGCAGGGCACCGCGGCGGGCATGGGAGCGGCAGGCGCGCTGTGCGTGTCCACGCCGGCCCGCGACCACCTCCCGCTCCTGCCCACCACACTCGCGGCCCTGGCCGTACTGATCCTGCTCGGTGGGATCACCGGATCGAGTGGGCGCGAGGCGGCCTTCGGCACGCGGTGGCGCGGTCCGCCCACCGCCGGGCGTCAGATACTTCTGCGGGTGTGCATCGCCCGGACGTGACAGGACCACCGGACCCCTCCCACACGCGAGGGGTCTGGGGCTGGTTCCTGCCCACATGCGCGCGCCGGCAGACGGCGCCCACCCGAAAGATCACTCCCATGTCTTCTTCCCTCCTGCCCGCACGCCGCCGCTTGGTGGCCGCCACCCTCGCAGCCACCGCCCTGGCCGTGACCCTGAGCGGCTGCGGTTCCGGCTCCGGCTCCGGCTCCGGGCCGGCCATGCCCGGGATGTCGGGGATGGCCAGCAGCGCCATGCCGTCCGCGAACTCGTCCGCGTCGGCGTCCTCGATGCCCTCGATGCCCTCGATGAGCGGCATGGGCGCCATGGCGTCCGGCGACGGCCTGGCCGCCGCCGGCAGCGGCTACACCCTCACCTCCTCCACCACCACGCTGCCCGCAGCGAAGGCGTCCGGCTACCGGTTCACGATCACCGGCCCGGACGGCAAGCCGGTCACCGACTTCGCCGTCGACCAGACCAAGAGGTTGCACTTCTACGCCATCCGCTCGGACCTGACCGGGTTCCAGCATGTCCACCCGACGATGGCCGCCGACGGCACCTGGACCGCGCCGCTGGCCGCCCTCACCTCCGGTACCTGGCGGCTGTTCGCCACCTTCTCCCCCAACACCGGCTCCGGTAAGGGCAGCGACTTCGTGCTCAGCCGCACGGTCACCGTCCCCGGTATGGCCATGGACAGCGCCCTGCCAGCCGCGTCGGCCAGCACCACCGTCGACGGCTACACCGTCACCCTGTCCGGGGAGTTGATGGCGGGCATGGCCCACCCGCTGACGGTCACCATCACCAAGGGCGGCAAGCCAGTGGCCGACCTGCAGCCCTACCTGGGCACCTACGCCCACCTGACCGCCTTCCACGCCGGCGACAGCGCGTTCGCGCACCTGCACCCCACCACGGCGATGGGCGGCGACCGCGGCGGTCCGAGCCTGGCCTTCCAAGCCGAACTGGCCAAGGCCGGTGGCTGGCGGCTGTTCCTGCAGTTCCAGACCGCAGGCACGCTGCACACCGCCGCCATCACCGTGCACGTGAGCTGACACGAGGGGCCGGAGCGCTGCTCGGGCAGTGGCGCCCCGGCCTCGCTTGTCACATCGTAGGAATACCCCTTGGGGGTATGTTGGTTCCCGTTCCCGACCGGCACGACGAGACCTTCCACACCCATCCAGGGGCGACGATGCACGCGATTTGGCACGCACTGTCCATCACCGGCTCGATGACCTGGGAGATCACCTGGGCGCTGATCCTGGGCTTCGCCCTGTCAGCAGTCGTGCAGGCCGTGGTCCGCAAGTCCACGATCATCCGGCTGCTGGGCGATGACCGGCCCAAGACCCTGGCCGTGGCCTCCCTGCTGGGCGCGGCCTCGTCCTCGTGCTCGTACGCGGCCGTCGCGCTGGCCCGCTCCCTGTTCCGCAAGGGCGCGAACTTCACCGCCGCGATGGCGTTCGAGATCGCTTCGACCAACCTGGTGGTCGAACTGGGCGTGATCCTGGCCCTGCTGATGGGCTGGCAGTTCACGGCCGCCGAGTTCGTCGGCGGCCCCATCATGATCGTGGTCCTGGCCGTCCTGTTCCGGATCTTCCTGCGCGACAAACTGCTGCGCGAGGCCCGAGAGCAGGCCGAGCGCGGAGTGGCCGGTTCGATGGAGGGCCATGCGGCGATGGACATGTCCGTGACGCGCGAGGGCTCCTTCGCCAAACGGCTCCTGTCCCGCGAGGGCTACACCTCGGTCTCGCACGTGTTCGTCATGGAGTGGGCCGCGATCCTGCGCGACCTGGTGATCGGGCTTCTGATCGCCGGCGCCATCGCCGCCTGGGTTCCCGACAGCTTCTGGAGCACCTTCTTCTTCACCGGCCACCCGCTCGCAGCCAAGCTCTGGGGCCCGATCGTGGGACCGCTGGTCGCGATGGTCTCCTTCGTCTGCTCGATCGGGAACGTGCCGCTGGCGGTGGTGCTGTGGAAGGGCGGCATCAGCTTCGGCGGCGTGGTGTCGTTCATCTTCGCCGACCTGCTGATCCTGCCCATCCTGAACATCTACCGGAAGTACTACGGGCGGCGGATGGCCGCGTTCCTCGCCGCGACCTTCTACGTCGCCATGGTGATCGCCGGGTACGTCGTGGAGTTCGTCTTCGGGGGCCTTGGTCTGATTCCCGACCAGGCCACCGCGAAGATCCCGATGGAGGGCGTGAGCTGGAACTACACCACCGTCCTGAACATCATCTTCCTCGCGCTGGCCGCCGCCCTGCTGGTCCGCTTCCTTCGCACCGGCGGACGCCAGATGCTTGCCATGATGGGCGGCTCACCCGACACCGACCACGCACACGACCACGCCCAGATGCACGGCGCAGACCACCACCAGCACACCGGCCACGCCCCGCACCCGGATGACGGCCACCCGCCCGACCACCAGGAGGGGCATCACCACTGACGCCACCCGGCCCGCAGGCGGCCCCGGCGTACCCGAGGGGCCGCCACAGCTCGGTGAGGAGGACCCCGGCGGGCGGCGTTCACCGTGGCACCCACTGCACGGTGAGGCCCTCGCGGGCAGCGAATCGCTCGATGTTGCCACTGATGATCTGTTGCAATCTCGCGAGCTCCGCAGGGCCTGCGGCCTCAACGGCGAGCACGAGGCAGTCGGATTCCGCGGTGATCCGGCAACTGCCCGCGCGGTCTGGGAACTCGATCACGCCGTTGGGCTCGGTCCACTGCGCGCGGGGCGTCTTCCAGGCGGCGTGACTGCACAGTTGCTTGGCGTAGCGCGCGCTCCTGGCCGTGGGGACACGCGCCTCCGATCTGACGACCGTGGCCTGGTCCACCGTGGCTGCCTTGGCGCGCCCGCGCAGTCCGGCCATGGAAGCCAGCCGCGCAGTCAGGGCAGTGAGGTGAGCAGTCATGGCGGACGTGTGTGAGCGGGGGCTGTGCATCCGGACCTCCCGGTGTCGTGGAACCTCGGATGCAGGCGCGCCCCTTGGTCAGGCGTCGCGGTGCTTCATCAGGGTGAATCCGATCGTCAGGGCAATGGCCGCGTACAGGCTGAGCACGCCGAGCCCGCCCGCGGGGCTGAGGCCGCTGGTCTCGCGGTGCAGCGAGTACATCGCGTCGCCCGCGTTCATCGGCAGGTAGGGGCCGACACTGGTCTGCCAGGAGTGCGGCAGCATGCTCAGCAGGATCACCGGCACGAACAGCAGTCCGAACAGGGCGGCGATCGCCCCGGCGCTGCTGCGCAGGATCGCGCCAAGGCCCAAGCCCAGCAGACCCAGCACCGCGAGGTAGACACCGCCGCCTGCCACCGCGCGAGCCACGCCCGGATCGCCGAGGGAGGACTTCAGTAGGCCGCTGGGCAGGAACGCCTGGAAGGCGAAGTAGGCGGCGAAGCATGCCACGGACCCCACGACCAGTGCGGTGGCGGCGAACGCGAGGGTCTTGGCGGCCAGCATCATCCGGCGGCGTGGCACGGCAGCCAGGGTGGCGCGGATCATGCCCGTGCTGTACTCGCTGGTGATGGCGAGTACGCCGAGGACGCCGATCGCGATCTGGGACAGGTGCAACCCGACCAGGCTGAGCCGGATGTGGTCGGCGCTCGCCAGTTCCTGGCTACTGAGCCGACTCACCAGGAAGAGGGCGGCGAGCGCCGCCAGTACGACGTTGGCGGCCACGGCGCCCAGCAGCGTCCACAGGGTCGAGCGGACCGAGCGGAGCTTGAAGAACTCCGAGGCCAGCAGATCGCCGAAGCCCGCGAACGGGCCCCTTCCAGCCGCCCCAGAGGCGAGTGAGTGCGGTGTTGCGGTGGCTAGCATTGCCGGCGGCGCCCTTCAGTTCGGAGCCGGGGCGAGCGGGCCGCCGGCCGTGCGGTAGTCGACAGAGTCGCTGGTGAGCTCCATGTACCGCTCCTCCAGGGACACCTGATGGGTGGACAGTTCCTGCAGTCCCAACTGGTTGACCCGGGCCAGCTCGCCGACCGCGTCACCGCTGGCGCCGGTGACCTTCAGTGCGTCCGGGCCCTCGGTGACGATGGTGGCGCCCTGCGCCTCAAGCAACCGGGCCAGTGCGTCGCGCTCGTTGGAGCGGACCCGCACGAAGCTCCCCGAGCCGCTCCCCACGAAGTCCTCGACTGTGGTCTGCGCGAGCAGCTGCCCGCGGCCGATGACGACCAACCGGTCGGCAGTCAGCGCCATCTCGGTCATCAGATGGCTGGACAGGAACACCGTGCGGCCCTCGGCGGCCAGCGCCTTCAACAGGGTGCGGATCCACAGCACACCCTCGGGGTCCAGGCCGTTGACCGGCTCGTCGAACATCAGCACCGGTGGATCCCCCAGCAGTGCGGCGGCAATGCCCAACCGCTGCCCCATACCGAGGGAGAAGCCGCCCGCGCGCTTGTCTGCGACGCTACGCAGCCCGACCTGGTCCAGGACCTGCTCCACCCGCGCTTTGCCGATGCCGTTGCTGAGCGCAAGGCATCGCAAGTGGTCGCGCGCGCTTCGGCCGCCGTGCACGGCCTTGGCCTCCAGCAACGCCCCGACCTCGAGCAGTGGTCGGCGGTAGCGGGTATAGGGCCGGCCGCCCACGGTCACCGAGCCCGAGGTCGGCGCGTCCAGACCCAGGATCATGCGCATCGTCGTCGACTTCCCCGACCCGTTCGGGCCCAGGAACCCGGTCACCTGGCCCGGCGGGACGGTGAACGACAGGTCGTCGACTGCCACGGTGTCGCCGTAGCGCTTGCTGAGGCCGATTGCCTCGATCATCGGTGGTCTCTCATTCTCGTACGCTCCGACTTCGAGCCCGCGCGGACAGTCCGGGCGGATAGTCCGGGGACAGCCGTTCCTAATGGGATCCGGGGCCGAAGACCCCGGCCAGGTGCAGGACCAGCATCAGCACGACCAACACGACCGCGACCGCGATCCCGGCCATTGCCTTTCGGCGCGGCCCGCCGGTCATCGCCGCACGGTCGGACCCCGTGCCTGGGCCGTCGGCGCTGTCGGGGTGGGCAGGCAAGTCAGCCATGGAGCTCTCCAGTTGTCGCGTGCGGCGCACGCCTCCGGTAGGAACACCTCCAGTTTTACGAGACATAGTGTCGCTGTCAAGTCGATATGTATCGATGGCGTCGACGTGTAGCATGAAAGCGTGCCAAAACTGTGGAACGAGACGATCGAGCAACACCGCCACGCGGTGCGCGACGCGATCATGGAAACCACCGCGGCCCTGGTCACCGAGCACGGCCTGGCATCGGTGAAGATGACGCAGATCGCTGAGCAGGCAGGCATCGGGCGCGCGACGCTGTACAAGTACTTCCCCGACGTCGACGCGATCCTGATCGCCAGACACGAGGGCCACGTCGAAGCCCACCTCGCGCAACTCACCGAGCTCCGCGACCGGCCAGGCACCCCCGACGAGCGGCTGCGCGCGGTCCTCGGGGCCTATGCGCTCATCTGCCACCACCGCGCGCGGCACGCCGGAACCGACATCGCGGCACTCGTCCACCGCGGCGAGCCGATCGCCCGCGCCGAGCAGCGACTCGTCGACCTGTTCCGCGACCTGCTAGCCGAGGACGCGGCCACCGGCACGCTGCGCGACGACGTAACACCCGACGAGCTCGCGACCTACTGCCTGCACGCACTCGCCGCAGCCGGCAGCCTGCCGGACGAGGCCGCGGTCCACCGCCTCGTCACGGTCACCCTGGCCGGGCTGCGCCCGACGGCCCAACCCTCCGTCTCAGCCCCCGCCGAACGGGCGGACGAGTACCACGCCCCCCATGACCATCACCGCCACGGTCGCCATTGAGCCGGCTGACGGGCGCAACGCGCCCTGCGGCAGCTCAGTGGTGGAAGGCTGTGGCCGCGTTCTTGTCGTGACTCAACGGGTGGGGCTGGCTGCGGAGTTCAGGGAGAGGAGGCTTGACGGCGGGGCGTCCTGACGTCCTGGGGTCGACGCGAAGCCCCGGTGACGACGCAGTCCACGGCCAGCACCGGCCCGGAGACGCTTGGCCCCGGCTGCGCCTGATCGGCGTAGCCGGGGCCGCCCGGCAGTACCCGCTGACGTGGCCCAGGGCTACCGGGCGTCTCGGAGCGTTCCCGCGCGAAGGGCCCAGATGCGCCGCTCGTCGACAGCGGAACATCCGGCTCCTCGACCTGACGTTCGCCAAGAAGGAGCCGGACGGATCAGTTGATCGCTGCCGCCACCATGGGCCTGCAGGCGGCGGGGCTACGCTCCGAGCTCGGTCTCGGCTTCGGCCACGGCGATGACGATTCCAAGTGCCTCGGCGATGTGGGTGGCCGCCGACATGACTCGGGCGGTGCCCACGATGGGTGCGATCGCGACCAGCACGTCCTGCAACTGGCTCGCGGTCAAGTTGGCCTTGATGGCCGGGTCGAGGTGGGCGAGGTACGACATCGGCGGCGCGTCCATGGCTGCGAGCGCGGCGATGCGGGTGAGGATGAGCATGTCCATGGGCAGCCCGCAGCGCTCGATCGAGTCGAGGGTCATGGCGGCCAAGGTGTCGAGGACAGGTGTTTCGGACGAGGTGGTCATGTGGGTCATCTCCTGAGGTTGTCCGGGAACCGAGGTATCCGAGGGGAACTGCGACTCCTGCATCGGATCGACATTCTCGACAATAGGGACCTTCCAACCCGCCTGCATCCCACCACCGGTCATGCGGTACCCGCATGACCGGTGGTGCGGGCGGCGGAGCCTGTTCCATGCATCCCCTTCGGCGCACCCATCGCCCCTGGCGGCGCCTGCACGTGCTGTGGCTGTCGCGGTGTCTGGCAGTGCCGCCTGGCTGCTTCCGTGTCAGGCTGGATCTGCAGGTCTGCGGCCAGGTCGCCCGCTTCGGCGACGAGGTAGTTCTCGAAGGAGCCCGAACATGGCCAGCAACGTCAGTGGAGCACCCATGGGTGCTCAGGTTTCCCGGCGGCCACTCGCAACCGGCTGGACCGTCTTCGCCGCTGTTCTGATGATCCTCGGCGGTGTCTTGGCGATATTCGAAGGGATCTCCGCCATCGCCAAGGACGACCTGATCGTCGTCACCCGCAACTACGCCTACAAGATGAACACCGCCGGCTGGGGCTGGATCCACCTCATCCTGGGGGTGCTCATCGTCGTGGCAGGTGTGGCCCTCTTCAGTGGCGCCGTGTGGGCACGCGTCGTCGGCCTCGCCCTCGTCGGTCTCAACATGATCGCCAACTTCCTGTGGCTGCCCTACTACCCGTTCTGGGCCATCGTGCTGATCGCCATCGACATCTTCGTCATCTGGGCACTCTGCGTCGGAACGACGAGAAAGGCCGGTGACTGACGATTCGCCGTTGCCGGCCGCCGGCTATCGGCTCGGGAAACCGGGCGGAAGGCGGCCGGCGAGGTCGGGCAGGAGCGTGGTGAGGGAGGCACCACACGGTCGCCGGCCCTGGCTCGACGCGCATGGTTCCTGTACCGGCAGGGGCGGACGGTACGGCCGCGCGGTGATGGTGCCGGACGCGCGGCGCAGTCGGCCCCGCCCGGCCGGGCGCTTCGGATTCTCCCTGGGTCGGCTGCAACGCCTTGCCGAGCGGCCGTGCCTGATGGCGTGTCCGCGCGCTGCGGCCATTCGACGGATCGGGCCCGGTGTTGGCGGCCCGCCCCACCAGGCGGCCCCGACTGCGCCGCTTATGTTGGGAAGATGAGCAGTCCAGTCGTCCCGCCCCGGGAAGGGGACCACGATGGGCCACCCGCAGCGGAGCACACGGACTACGCGGGCGCGGTCTACGGGTCCATGCTCGCCGCCTCGGTAGTGGCGACCTCGAGCGTCGTCGGCGGGTACCCGCGCCTCCAACTCGCCGTCATGCTGATCGTCACCGGCCTGGTGTTCTGGGGCGCCCATGCGTATGCGCGGCTGGCCGGTGAGAGGTTGGTCGGACAGGGGATCACCTGGCGCGAGACCCGGCAGGTCGCGGGGCACGAGTGGTCCATCGTGGAGGCGGCGATGCTCCCGGCGGCGGTGGTCCTGATCAGTCCGGCTCTGGGGTTGGGCCTGGCCGGGACGGCATGGCTGGCGCTGAGCATCGCCGTGGCCCAGCAGGTCGTCTGGGCGTTCGTCGGAGCGGTCCGGGCCGGCGCGAGCCGCCGTCAGGCGGCGGTCGAGGGGCTGGTCAACCTCGTCCTGGGCCTGGTCATCGTGGCCGCCAAGGCGGCCCTCGGGCACTGACCCGTTCTCCGGAGGGAGGCCCGACCGGCATGCGCCACCCGGACGGGTGCCGCTGCGGAGGCATCCGTCCGGTCGCCGCGGAGTGGTCATCGCGAGGCGATACACCTTGGCTGAGAGCCTTCGGCGATCCGCTATCCGCGCCCGGGAGGTGACGTCCGTGACACGAGGTGAAGGTCCTGTTCCGGTGAACGAGGCTGAGCATGCGATGCTGGATGCCCTGTTCACGCTGTCCCCGGCGGGCCTGCACATGCTCGACACCGAGCTGCGAGTCGTCCGGATCAACACGGCCACGTCTGCCATGCAGGGCGGCCCGGTACGCGCCCCGGCCGCGAACTCGGCGAACACGCCAGCAGAGTTCAGCCGCGCGCCCGGGAACCATGTCGCCCCGGGCATCGCGGCGTCGGCGAGCACCTCGTCGTAGCCGGAGACGGCGTCGAGGCCGTCGTACTCCCGCACAGCCGACCAGAACCCGGGCAGGTCGCCGATGCTTCACCGCCGGCCCAGGCCGGGCTCGGGGGCCGCATCAGGTCGGTGTGGGTGCTCATCATCGCCTTCCGGTGCTGCGGGTGGGAGTACGACGGGGAGTACGACGGTCTCTTCGCCGTCAGCCGAGGTCGAGTGCTCGGACGAGCTCCTCCGCCTGAGGCCACAGGCCGTAGCCGGAGGCCGGGTTGAGGTGTCCGACCGGGCCGAGCCCGACCACGCTGCAGCCCCATGCCTCGGCGAGTTCCGCTACCCGCTTGGGGTGGGCGAGCGGGTCGTCATCGCTCACCGCGACGATGCTGGGGAACGGCAGGGCATACCGGGGGGTCGGCGTCCAGCCGTTCTGCCGGAGAACCTCCGGAGTGGGGTAGCCCTCCGGCATGGGGGTGTCGAAGTCCGGCGGCGTCGCCAGCAGCGCGCCGTGGACGAGACGCCGGGTGCGCAGCGCCCAGTGCACCGTGATCATCACGCCGGCGCTGTGGGCGACCAGGACCGGCGGTCCCGGGATCTGCGCCACCACCTGTTCCAGGGCGCTGACCCGGGCTTCGCAGTCGAGCTGATCGCTGGTCAGCGGCGGGACGGTGCGGACGTCCCGGCCGGCGGCGGCGAGCCGTTCGGCGAGGATCGTCTGCCAGTGATCGGCGACGTGGTCGCGCAGACCGGGCACGATCACGACCGGGGGAAGGCCGGGGCCGCTCATGCGGTTGTCTCCCTTTCGTGGGTTTCCGCCGCGAGGAGCCCGCGCAGGCGGTTCAGATCGGTGGCGTAGCGGCTGCGGCCGAGCAGGAAGCACGCCGTGGCCAGGATCGCGACCAGCGGGACCAGTTGCAGGGCGCCGAGCAAGCCGGTCCGGTCGGCGATCAGGCCGGTCACGGCCGGCCCAGGGGCGAGGCCGAGGAGGCTGTTGGCCAGGGTGAGCGTGCCGAAGGCGGTCGCCGGGATGGCGCCGGGCGTCAGATTGGCGACCATGGCGGCCGCGGGGCCGGCGGTGGCCCCGGACATCAACGCGCCGGCGCCCAGCAGGAGGAGTTGCGGCGCCCCGGTCGGCAGGTGGAACGCGGCCAGAAGCAGGACCAGTGAGCCGAGGCTGCAGGCAATGGCGACGGTCCACTTGCGGACCGCTACCGTCCGGCTGATCCGGTCGGAGACCATTCCGCCGCCGATCATGCCGACGCCGATGAGCAGGGCGAAGATCCCCGCCACCGCGCCGGCCTTGGCTGTCGGCAGGTGGTAGTAGCGGTTGAAGTAGCTGGGCAGCCACGCGATGAGAGCGCCCGGGATGAACAACTGGAGCCCGCTGCCGACGTAGGCGCTGAGCACGGAGACCGAGGAGAACAGTTGCGGCAGGAGGCCGCGGAGCGGGGCGGCCTCCGCGCGGTCCGCAGCAGTCGCGGCCTGCCCGGGGGCGAGCCTCTTCTCCGTGACCACCAGGGCGAAGACCGCGGCCAGGACCAGGCCGAAGATGCCCATCGAGCCGAACGCCCAGCGCCAGCCCAGGTATTGGCCGACGAAGCCGCCGATCGCGACACCGAGGACCGAGCCGAAGGCCCCGCCGGCGATGAACGCGCCGGAGAGGGTGGCCCGCTTGGCGACCGGGAAGACGCTGAGGACCACGGCGATCCCGACGCTGCCGTACGCGGCCTCGCCGATCCCGACGAAGAGCCGTCCGACGAACAGTTGGCCGTAGCTCGCCGACACCGCGCAGCCAAGGGTCGCCACGCTCCACAGCGTTGCGGCGAGCACCAGGCTCCGGACCCTGCCCCACCGGTCGGCCAGGAGGGACATCGGGAAGGTGAGTACCCCGACCGCCAGCGCGACGACGCCGCTCAGCGAGCCCAACTTGGCGTCCGTCAGCAGCCATTGGGCCTTCAGCAGCGGGAAGACCGCGTTGAGCACCTGCCGTGACATGTAGTCCGACAGAAGAAGTCCGAAGCTCAGTGCGAAGACCACCCTCGCATAGCCTCGGGAGACCAGGAGTTGGGGGGCGGTTGCCGCCGTCTTGGACTCCGTAGTGCTGTGAAACGCCATTGTTGCCACCTCGCCTGTTCTATTCCGGGATCAGAAGGGTCTGTCTCCGACAATTCCGGCGCGCTCCATCTTGCGGACGGCGGGCCAGTAGTCCTGGACGGCGTAGTGCTGCGTGGAGCGGTTGTCCCAGATGGCCACGCTGTTGGGCTGCCAGCGCCAGCGGACCTGGTACTCGGGGATCGCGGCCTGGCTGGTCAGGTAGTTCAGCAGGTGGCTCGCGCCGGGCGCGTAGTCCTGGCCGAACCGGACGTTCTGCGGGGTGTGGAAGTTCACGAAGTGCGTGGCGAAGCCGTTGACGAAGAGGATCTTCTCGCCGGTCTCCGGGTGGGTACGCACCACCGGGTGTTCGGCGTCGGGGAACTGGGCCTTCAGCTTGTGGCGCGTCTCCATCGGCATGACTGCGCCGAAGGTCGCCTCGATGCTGTGCCGGGCGCGCAGTCCTTCGATCTGGATCTTGATGTGCTCGGGGAGCCGGCGGTAGGCCTCGACCATGTTGACCCAGACGGTGTCGCCGCCGACCGGGGGCGACTCCACGCAGCGCAGTACGGCGCCCAAGGAAGGGTTCTCGCGCCAGGTGCCGTCGGTGTGGAGGGCGTTCTCGTAGTGCTCCGGCTTGCTGTCCAGATCCTTGTAGATTCGGACCAGCCCCGGGTGATCCGGGTCGCTGCCGGCCACCGGGTGGTCCTCCAGCGGGCCGAGGCGCTCGGCGAAGGCCACGTGCTCGGCGCGGGTGATGTCCTGGTCACGCAGGAACAGGACCTTGTACGTGAGCAGGAGTTCCTTGATCTCGGCGAAGAGATCGTCGTCGCGCGAGGCGTCGCCGAGGCTCACACCGGACAGCTCGGCGCCGATCGTGCAGGTCAGCGGCTCGGCCTTGATCGAGCGGCGGACGGACGGACGCACCAGGGCGGGCACGCCGTCGGCCAGGCTGGAAGTCTGGCTGGTGGTCTGGCTCATGGTGATTCCTCCAGGGGAGGTTGGGGGTCCACGCGAGGCGTGGTCAGAGGACGAAGACGGAGGACCCAGTGGTCCTTCCTGCTTCCAGGTCGCGGTGTGCCTGCGCCGCGTCCTTGAGTGCGTAGCTCTGGTTGATCTCGATCTTGATCCGGCCCGCGGCGACGTGGCCGAACAGCTCGCCCGCGAGCTCGGCGCGCTCCGCCGGGTCTGCGATGTAGTCCGCGAGCGCGGGCCGGGTCACGAAGGCCGAACCGTGGATCGCGAGCTGCATGGCGTCGATCGGCGGGACCGGGCCGGAGGCGGTGCCGAAGCAGACCAGCAGGCCGCGGCGCCGGAGTGAGCCGAGGGAGCCGGCGAAAGTGGTCCTGCCGACGCTGTCGAACACGACCGGCACCCCGACGCCGCCGGTCAGCTCGCGCACCCGGTCGGCGACGTTCTCGTCCCGGTAGTACACGATGTGGTCGCAGCCGTGGGCTCGGGCGAGTTCGGCCTTCTGCTCGGTGGAGACCGTGCCGATGACGGTGAGTCCGAGCAGCTTGGCCCACTGGCAGACGATCAGGCCGACGCCGCCGGCCGACGCGTGGAGCAGGATTGTGTCGCCAGCCTCGAGCGGGTGGATCCTGCGCAGCAGGTAGGCGGAGGTGAGGCCGCGCATGGTCATGGCGGCGGCGGTGGTGAAGTCGATCGCCTCGGGCAGCCTGATCAGCGAGTCGGCGGGCATGACCCGTTCGGTGCTGTAGGCGCCGAGCGGGCTGCCGGTGTACGTGACCCGGTCGCCCTCGGCGAAGCCGGTCACGCCGGGGCCGACGGCTTCGACGACGCCGGCGGCCTCGACGCCGAGTCCGGCGGGCAGCGGGGCCGGATAGAGGCCGGTGCGGAAGTAGGTGTCGGCGAAGTTGAGCCCGACGGCGGCGTGGCGGAGCCGCACCTCGCCCGGGCCCGGATCACCGACTGCGACCTCCTCGTACCGCAGGACGTCGGGGCTGCCGGTCTCGTGGAAGCGGATGGCGTGCGCCATGGAGGTACTCCGTTGTTCGTCGCGGACGCGGGGACCCAGCGACGCGGGGACGCGCCGTCGGGCGGGTCGGGCGGGTCGGGCGGGTCGGGCGGGTCGGGTGGGCGCGTCCGCTGGTGTCGATCGGGGTTGCGGTCGCGGGACGCCGGTGGCTTCGGGATGCGGACCGGCGTCCCGCGCCCGCGGGTCAGGCCGACAGCGCGGAGTTCGCCGGGTTGGTGTCGCGCAGCATGGAGCCGCGCCGACCGGGCCGGCGGTTGGGCACCATGCCGAGCTGGGCCAGGGTCTCGTCGGCGCCCGAGTACCACTCGCCGATCTTGTAGATCTTCTTCGCCTCCTGCCCTGTGGCGATCTCGCGGCCGAGCGCGTCGGCAATCTGGACCATCTGCTCGACCTGCTCCACGGAGGACGTCCGCTCGCCCTTGCGGCGCCACAGGTTGTCTTCGTTGCCCACCCGGACGTGGGCGCCCAGGGCGATGCCGATCGCGTTCATCGGCGCCACCGCGCGCATGGAGGCCTCGATGGTGAGTACGGCGCCGTCCGGTACGCGACGGATGAACTCGATCAGGTCGGCCGGGTGCCGGCCGGCGAACCCACCGCCGATGGCCACGTAGTTGAGCACCAGGGGACCGCTGTAGACGCCCTTGCGGATCAGCCGTTCCACGGTCTCCAACTGCGCCGTGTTGGCGAGCTGGAAGTGCGGCTGGATGTCGTTGGCGCGGAGCCGTTCGAGATGTTCGAGGTAGAAGTCCGGCCCAGCCTCGACCACCATGTCCCGGTAGGCCTTGTAGTAGGCCGGCTTGGCGATCGAGGTGCCCTCGATGTCCTCGTCGTCGAAGAGTTCGACGATGTTCATCTGGTTGGTGTTGATCGCGATCGTCACCTGGTCCGGCCGGGGGGTGATCTCGGCCAGCATGTGGCGGGTGTCATAGCTGAGCCACTTGGCGCCGGCCCCCTCGTCCTCGGGGGCGAAGGAGATCGACCCGCCGATCTGCAGGACCATGTCCGGCACGGCCTCGCGCAGGCGGGCCATCAGCTCGTTGAACATCGACATACGCTTCGAGCCGTGGCCGTCGAGCTCGCGAACGTGGATGTGCAGCACGGTGGCGCCCGCGTTGTAGCAGTCGACGGCGGCACGCACATGCTCGTCCATGGTGAGCGGGAGGTCGTCGGCGTCGCCGGGCAGCCACTCCGGCCCGTAGGGCGCGGCCTGGATGACCAGCTTCTCCTGGTTCTCCGGGTACAGCGAGTCGTCGTGGAAGTGCACGGTCCGTCTCCTTCGTCGGATGGGTGGCACCGGCCGGGCGCGAGGTGCCGGCGGCGCGGGCCGCTGGGATGTGGGGGGCGATGGGCTGTCCGGGCCGGCCGAAGCGGACCCGGATGACGTGGCGATCGGCAGGAGCGGCGGTAACTGACGGGTCTGCCGCTCCTGCCGTTCTCGCGGGAGCCGCCCCTGCCGTTGCGGTGCAGCCACGGTAGGACTCGCCGAAGGTCGGTGCTTGACCTACGGTGACACGAGACTTGCCATCTGGGGACAGCCCGTCCCGATCACTACCCGGCGGACTGCCCCGGGCCGTTCCGCCAGTCCCTCGCACTGCAGCCGAACTGCCCGCGGAACCAGCGGGAGAAGGCGCTGGGCGCCGAGAACCCCAGCAGGTCCGAGATCTCCGTGAGCGACCGGCGCGGGCTCGCCACCAGCTGCTCGGCGAGCTGTACCCGGGTCTGGTTCAAGAGCGAGGAGAAGGTCTCGCCCGACTGCGCCAGATGCCGGTGCACCGTGCGCCGTTCGACGCCGAGGCTGCGGGCGATCTGATCGATCGAGCACCGCCCGGTCGGCAGCAGCGCCTCGATCAGCTCTCGCACCTGGCCGAGCATCCCGTTGTCCCTGGGCACGGCGATGGCTTTGAAGTACTGCTGGGCGTAGGTCCGCAGCAGCGGGTCGGACATGGCATTGGGCGAGTCGAGATCCCCGGCGTAGAAGACGATGCCGTTGAATTCCTGGTCGAACTCCACGGTCGAACCGAGAACCCGCCGGTGCTCGCCGACGCTCGCCGGCGCGGCGTGGGTGAAGCAGACCGCCAGCGGCTGCCACCGAGAGCCGAGGAAGCTGAGCAGGACACGGTGGAAGGCGGCCACGGCGAGTTCGATGGCTTGGCACTGCGCCATGGCTTCGCCCGGGTCCAGCTCGACCTCGAGGGTGGCGACGCCGTTGCGCTCGGAGAGCCGGGCGTGCATCGCCTCGTTGTACATGTGCTCGTGGCGCAGCAGCAGCCCGAGGGCGCTGCGGACGGTTGGTTCCTCCCGGACCACCAGGCTGATCGGACCGAGGTTGGAGAAGCGGCGGAGCTCCGACATCCGCAGGCCGAAATCGTCGCACCGGGCGGCTGCGGCCGACAGTTCCAACAACTGGACCACGGCGGCCGCGGGGATCCACCGGTCCTGCACAGCGAGCTGGGCGGCGTCCAGTCCCACGCGCTGCAGCATCGCCTGCGGGTCGACGCCGAGGGAACGGCTCAGCTCGACGTAGCCGTTCAGCGCCGCGGTGCGCACCAGAGGCCTCATGGCTCGACTCCCCTCCTCCTGTCCCCAAGTGGTAAGCCACCTGTCACCTGAAGTCAAGCGATGCGGCCGGTCGCGGCCTAGCGTTGCACCACCGCAGAGCCGACGGGCGCAGGCCTTGATCAGCACGCTGCGGTGAACACCCCGGCAGATCGTCCGGCCCCGTTCCTGGTCGGCAACCACGCCGTCCTGCACTCCCGCACCCAATACCAGGACCAGCCCGGCTACCAGCACCATCTGCTGCGACTGTGGCTGACGCTCCATCAGGGGCCGGCCCCTACCCCACAACCTGTGGGCGGATCCGTCCCGGATGGAGAGCGGCGACGGCGAGGCGGAGTTCCGCCGCTCGACGTGATCGCCCCACAGCGTCCACCAGGCCGCAGCAGCCTCCGCGTCCCGCACCCGACCCGCCACCGCGCCCGACCAAAGGAGTCCACGCCGTGACCAACCTTGCCTCCCTCCTGGCAGCCTCCGCCCGGACGCACGGCGGGCGCACCGCCGTCCGGCAGGACCGGACCGCCCTCACCTACGCCCAACTCGACGACGCCAGCGCCCGGATGGCCAGGCTGTTGCACGCCGACGGCGTCCGGCCGGGCGACCGCGTCGCGCTGGTCCTGCCAAACGTCACCGTGTTCCCCATCGCCTACTACGCCGTGCTGCGGGCCGGCGCTGTGGTGGTGCCGATTAACCCGCTACTGAAAGCCCGTGAGATGGCGTTCGTCCTGCAGGACTCCGGGATCCGTACGGTCGTGACGGCCCCGCCGCACGCGTACAAGGTCGCCGAGGCCGTGGCCGGCGCCAGGATCGGCAGCCTGGTCATCGGGGCCGCGACCCTCGACACCCTGGTCAGCTCCATCGCGCCGATGCCCGAGCTCGTCGACCGGTCGGCGGACGACACAGCGGTGATCCTCTACACCTCGGGTACGACGGGGACGCCGAAGGGCGCCGAACTGACGCACAGCAACCTGGTGGGCAACGCCCTCACCTCGGTCGAGACGCTGCTCCAACTCGGGCCGGACGACGTGCTGTTCGGCGGCCTGCCACTGTTCCACGCCTTCGGGCAGACCTGCGCCCTGAACGCCGCCGTCGCGGCCGGCGCCGCGCTGACCCTGCTGCCACGCTTTGACCCGCAGCTGGCGCTGGAGATCATCCAGCGGGACGGGGTCACCGTCTTCCTCGGCGTGCCCACGATGTACACGGCGCTGCTCAACACCGGGATCCCGGACGGCCTCGACGTCTCGCGGCTGCGGCTGGCCGTGTCCGGTGGCGCGGCGCTTCCCGTCGAGGTCCTCCATGCCTTCGAGCGCGAGTTCGGCGCCGTCGTGCTGGAGGGCTACGGGCTCTCCGAGACGTCCCCGGTTGCCTCGTTCAACCACCCCGACCAGCCCCGCCGGCCCGGCTCGATCGGCCTCCCCGTGCGCGGCGTGGAGCTGAAGCTCGTGACGGCCGACGGGACCGCCGTCGGGACCGGCCAGGTCGGCGAGATCGCTATCCGCGGCGAGAACGTCATGAAGGGCTACTGGAACCGACCGTCCGCGACCGAGGAGGCCTTCCACGACGGCTGGCTGCACACCGGCGACCTCGCCCGCGTGGACGAGGACGGCTCCTACTACATCGTCGACCGCAAGAAGGACCTGATCATCCGCGGCGGCTACAACGTCTACCCACGGGAGGTCGAGGAGGTGCTGTACGAGCACCCGGCGGTGGCCGAGGCGGCCGTCGTCGGCGTTCCGCACGAGATCCACGGGGAGGAGGTCGCCGCCGTGCTCACACTCCGGGACGGCGCGCAGGCGACCACCGACCAGATCCGCGAGTACGTCAAGGAGCGGGTGGCCGCCTACAAGTACCCCCGGATCGTCACATTCGTCGACCAGCTCCCCAAGGGGGCGACCGGCAAGATCCTCAAGCGGGAGATCGTCGTCGAACAGCCCGCCGGGGCCTGACCTCGGCGCGGACTGCCCGCGCCGGTCCGGGCGGGCCGCCATCAGGGGATCAGGCGCTCGTTGCCTGCCGCCCGGGCGGGCAGCACAGGGGTGCAGCGCCGCGTCTGGACCGCGCGGAGGTCAGACAGGGCCGACTGCGGTCGACACCAGTTCAGGGACGCGATTCAACGGCTGCATCAGCGCATCCGGGACTCCGTACCGCCGGCCCAGCTCCCGGACGTCCTGGTAGCTCACCCACACCCCGCCACGGCCGTCGGCCCACACCAACGCGCGCAACGGTAGCTCGAGTGCGAAGAGCCGGGAGGCCGTCATCGCCGCAGTCCCCACGCGTGGGTTGCCGAAGACGAGCAGTTGGGTCTCCCTCATCGGCACGCCGATGCCGCGTGCCGCCGAGCCGTGGTCCACCACCGCGAACAGGGCAAGCCCGCTCGCCTCGATCTCGCGTTCCAGCCGATTCACCGTGTCCGCGACCGAGAAGGGGCTGGCCACCGTGACCAGGCCAGTGCCTTCGGAGTCCTGCGTCATCACCACGGCATCAACCATCGTTTCCGACCTCCGGAGCAGGCGGGGAATGCCGCAGCGGGCAGTGAGTAACCAGGTGTACCACCGAGCCGTCAGTTCAGCTCAGTGATACACGCCGTTCAGATTCCGGCGCGGAGCGTAGGTGACGGCGAACCGCCGGCGACCGTCGTCCTGATGGCCCCCGGCCGACCAGGTGTGGTGCTGCGTAGTTGCCGTCACTCCTTCGCTCGTCCCGCATGGCGACGGGCTCAGCGGGCTCTGACGATGAAGGCGCAGATCCATGCCCGTGAAGAGATCGGAGATCGCACATGGCAACGTTGACGGTCTGGCGCTTCCCCACGCCTACGGGATCGGAAGCCGCCCTGAACACCCTGAAGGACCTGCAGAAGCAGCAGTTGATCACCCTTCAGGACGGGGCGGTGGTGACCTGGCCGGAGGGCGCCAAGAAGCCCAAGACCCGTCATCTGGTCAATCTCACCGGGGCGGCCGCCCTCGGCGGCGCCTTCTGGGGAATGCTGTTCGGACTGATCTTCCTCGTTCCGATCCTCGGCATGGCCGTCGGCGCGGCCTTTGGCGCGCTCGGAGGTTCGCTCGCCCACTCCGGCGGCATCGACGAGAGCTTCGTCAAGCAGGTGCGTGAGCGCGTGACGCCCGGCACCTCCGCGCTCTTCCTGCTCAGTTCCGACGCCGTGCTCGACCGGGTCAGGCCCGCCTTCGAGGGCTGGGACGCGGAACTGATCCAGACAAACCTCTCCACGGAGGAGGAGTCGCGGCTGCGGGAGGCGTTCGGCGAGGAGCAGGAGGCGCACTGAGCCCGCGGCACCCCACTCCGCCAGGGGGCCGGGCCGGACGCGCCGCAGGCGCCGCGCGGCCGGTGCCGCCGCACGACGCCGTGCAGGTGACACGCGAGCATCCGGATCGGAGGCGGGAAGCATGACGGCCGAGGCACACCCCGCGGGACAACAGCCGCCCGAGCGGACGGAGTGGTACTCCCGCTCCCCGGAGTGGGTCTCGCGGGCGCTCGACGAGCCGGGCTTCAGCGACGGACGGCTACCGCCGCACATCGCCCGCCATCCGAGTGGGCCACTCACCCGGACGGCGGCGCACGGCGGCGCCCCCGCGCCGGCGCAGTCAGGATCAGAAGCACACCCTCGTTGTCAAAGGAGCTGATGGCCATGCTGGAACGCACCCGGCACAAGAACACCACGCAGGTCACCTTCGTCGTTGCCGCCGACCACCCGTGCGGTGAAGTCAGTGTCGTCGGTGACTTCAACGACTGGCAGCCCGGAACCCACCCGCTTCGCGCCCGCAAGGACGGCACCCGCGCGATCACCGTCGCCATGCCGACCGAACAGCGCGTCCGCTTCCGCTACCTGGCCCACGGCGACTACTGGTTCGACGAGGACAGCGCCGACGGCCACGACGGAACCAACTGCTACGTGCACACCTGACCCGACCGCGCCGCCGCCCGGACGTTCCGGTGCACGACCGGACCCACTCCCCCACGCCGAAGCAACTATCCGGCAGCAGCCTGGTCGCCCACCGGGACGAGGCCACTGACGGCCGGTCAACACCTGGCCGTGGATCCTCGGCAGGCACGTCATGCTGCCTGCCGGACCCCTCACCCGCACCCTCACGACGACCAGACCATGTGCCCGGGTAGCCAACCATCAGATCAACGACTCGCCCCCGACAACCCAGCAGCCCTCCAAGGCGCCCCGCCTGCCGCAAAGGCCCTGGGGACGTACTACCGATCTCACAACCGCTGATCCGCCCGCGGGCGCGGGTGTGCGGGATGAGTCTCCGGGCAGGTGAGCAGCGAGTCCCTTCCCCCGCGACGGGGGACGGGACGGCAGGGAAGGACTGTGGGTGGTACGCCGAGCCCGGAACGTGGTGCGAGGCAGCCGGCCTGCCCGATCCCGGGTACCGGTCGGCCGGATCCGTACGGCTGGACAGCCGTCGGCCGTACGCGCCGGAGTACGGGTTCACCGTGCACTGCGCGTCGCTGCCGCCTACGCGTGGCGCCTCCTGGTCGTCGGGGCACTCGTGTTCGTCGCCTTCACGGCCCTCCAGCGGTTGCAGCTCGTCGCGGTCGCGGTGTTCGTCGGCCTGGTGCTGACTGCCCTGCTGCGGCCCCCGGCCGACCTGTTCGCGCGCCGGATGCCGCGGGCTCTGGCCGTCGTGGTGGCGATGGTGGGAGGTCTGCTTCTGTTCCTCGGTTTGCTGGCCCTGGTCGGCGACTCGGTGGCGAGGGAGGCGAGCAGTCTCGGGAGCGAGTTCCGGGGCGGTCTTGGTCAGATCGAACGTTGGCTCGAGCGCCGGCCCTTCCACCTCAGCCACGCGGCGGCCTCGGACCTGCAGGGGAAAGTCGGCACGTTCCTTTCGACTCACCGCTCCGTCCTGATCAGCCGGGCACTCAGCGGGGCCAGCCAGGTCGTCCAAGTGGCCACAGGCCTGGCACTGGCCGTGTTCTGCTCGGTCTTCTTCATCCACTCGGGCGAGGGAATGTGGCGTTGGGTCCGCGACCAACTGCCAAGCCGTGCCCGTTCCCCTTGGGACCGCGCGGGCCAGGCAGCCTGGCATGCCTTCGCCGGCTACACCCGCGGCATCATCATCGTGGCCGCTTCCAACGCCGCACTGGTCGGCATCGCCCTGGTCATCCTGCGGGTGCCGCTGGCCCTGCCGCTGACGCTGCTGGAGTTCTTCGCGACCTTCATCCCCTTGGTTGGCTCGCCAATCGCGATGGCCGTGGCCACCGTGGTGGCGCTGGCCGGACGCGGCCCCCTGACCGCCGCGCTCGTGCTGGTCCTCATCGTCGTCATCGGACAGATCGAGGGGCACCTGCTCCACCCGCTGGTGATGAGCTGGGCGGTCAAGCTGCACCCGGTGGTCATCGCCGTCTCGGTCATCTCCGGAACCATCGTCGCAGGAGTGATCGGCGCCGTCGTGGCGGTCCCCGTCATCTCGGTCGCCTGGTCCGTCATCCGTGAACTGCGCTCAGACGCGCCCGGCCGCCAGTGACAACCGGCGCCACTCCCGGTGGCCGCGCCAAGGCACCGCACCCTGGCGGAGATGGGTCCGGATGCCCGCTGGCGCAGTCATCTGACGAGTAGCCAAGATCTCTCCTGCACGCACCGGTGGCGCTCCGTGCCGGCTCAGCCCCGATGGTTCCAGCGGTTCCACTTCGGCTCGACCAGAGCCCACTCCTCCTCCCAGGAGCGGTCCACTCGCTTGTTCAGTGTGTGCCGGGCCCAGGCATGTCCGCCGGCCAGGAGCGTGGCGGCCCCGGCGAACGCCGCCACCGCGTACGACACGGCAGTGCCCGCGCTCTCGGCGGCCGCACGCGGGGCGGCCTGCGGGACGTCGTTTCGGTCGGCCCAGATGACCACGTGGTCGCCCGGCCCTGTGGAGTCCGGGACCGTAGCCTGCGCGGTGTGTTTGCCGGCGGCGTCGGTCCAGTCGACCGTCGCGGTCCTGACGCCGCGGTCCGCCGCGAAGGGGGGTGCGACCGCGACCGCGACGACCCGGTGCAGTTGTTCTGCCTGCCGCAGCGCGGACGCGCGGTCGGCGACGTAGAGGTGGAGGCCCAGCAGGGCGGACAGGGCGGCGGCGACGACCACACTCAGGGCCAAGAGCGCCGGCAACCAGTCCCGGACGGAGTCGCTGCGGCGCCTCAGCGGATTCCGCCGCCGGGGCTCGGGCCCCGGTGGGTGCGGTGCGATTGACGGCGTAGCCACCGCCTCCCTGGTCCTCCATGAGAGGCAACGGATCCGGAGGACCGAGGCTTCTCGAGCGAGGGGTTGCAGAACGTGGCGATTCCATCGTGCTGCCATCGGCCGACGTGTGCCTGCCGAGAAACGATTCCTGCAGGTCACAGCCTTGAATGAACGGTCCGCGGCGGGGGGTCAGTTCCCGGGCCGGTCGGCACTGGCGAGCGGCCGACGAATGCGGCCCGCAAGACGAGCCTCACGGCGACAGTTCCGCCCAGATGGTCTGCCCATCGGGGTGCAGCGGGGTGCCCCGGGCATCGGCCAATTGGGTGCTCGTGAACTGGCCTCCCCGCCCCCCGTGCTCGCCGCATGGCGCGGGTGCGGGGAGGTGCCCGAACCCTCGCAGACTTCCACGACGAGTTTGCGCTCTCGGATCAGGCGCAACTGGACGGGTGGGCGGCGTCGCGGGCCGGGTCGATCAGGGTGAGGGCTGCGAGAGCTCCCACCAGCAGGAGCACACCCGAGAGCAGGACCGCGGTCTGGTAGCCCGTCACGCCCTGACTGTCGACCAGCTTTCCGACGACGGCCGGGGCGATCAGGCCCGCGGTGGTGACCACGGCGTTCATCGTGCCCAGAGCACCGCCGCGCCGGGCGGGCGGAGCCAGTTCGGCGATTGTGGTGACGGCGACGGACGCGAAGGATCCGCCCAGCCCGAAGCCGACGACCAGCAGCGCGGTCCTCGCTGCGTTGCTGTCCGCCAGCGGAAAGGCCAGGCAGGCAGCGGCCCCGAGCGCCAGCAGGCCGCCGCCGACCCCGCCGCGCGCCCAGCGGCTGCCGACGCCGCGTCGCATGAGCCAGCCGGTGAGGGCTGCCTGGCCGAGGAGCACGACGGCGCCCAGGAGCCACGGCAGTGCGACGAGCCGTCCGGAGACGGCGGCGGAGTGACCGAGCCCGTTGCGCAGATAGGAGGGCATCCAGACGAGCATCAGTGCGACGCACCAGTAGGTGGCGAAGTAGGCGACGGTAGTGCCGATCCAGGTACGGCTGCCGAAGATCCGACGGTACGGGGGCCTTGCAGCGGACTCGGCGGATTCGGCTGACGGCGGCTCCGGGGCGTCGGCGCGGTACGTCCCGTCGCCGCCGAGCACCGCCCACAGCAGGGCCCACACCGCACCGGCGGCCGCGACCACCCACAGCGCGGCGCGCCAGCCGTGGTGGCCGATGACCCAGGTCAGGCCGGGGGCGGCGGTGATCACGCCGAGCGTGATGCCCAGGGTCACCAAGGCCCCGGGCAGGTTCCGTCGGTGGTTGGGGAAGAAGGACAGCGCCGTCTGCTGGGCGACCGGGTACGCGGGGCCTTCAGCAGCCCCGAGCACGATCCGCGAGCCGACCAGCACAGCCAGACCACCGCCCAGAGCCGCGGGCACCTGCGCGACCGACCAGAGCACGGCCATGCACAGCAGCAGCCACTTCGGCCGCACCCGGTCGGACAGCAGACCCACGGCGATCGCCGCCACCGAGAACAGCAGGAAGAAGGCACTGTTGGCGAGCCCGAACGCGGTCGCGGACAGCCCCATGTCCGCGCGGATCTCGTCGGCGGCGAGGCCGAACACGGACTTGTCCGCGAAGTTGACCATCATGAAGACCATGAGCAGGCCAGTGACCGTCCAGGCACGACCGCCTGATCCCGGATCCGCTGACGCGGCTGTGCTACGCGGTCTGGCAGGGGTGTCGGACGCGGTCACGGGAGTCCTCCGAGAAGGTGCTGGGGCTGGGGCGTGGACAAAGCGATCAGAGGTGCGCATACGCGGCCCTGCGCTGGTGCGAGGGCACCGCGGTGCCGCAGCGGTCCCGGCTCCGGACAGGGCAGCCGGGCCGTTGCGGCGCCCGGGAATTCAGGACAGCGGGACTCCGGCGATCGCGATGCGCTCCATGACCCGGCGCTGCGGGTAGTAGTCGTTGATCGCGTAGTGCTGGACCGCGATGTTGTCCCAGATCGCGACGGAGTCCGGCTGCCAGCGGAAGCGCACCTGGAACTCGGGGATCCGGGCCTGCAGGACGAGCTCGCTGAGCAGTTCCTGGCTCTCGGCGTCGGAGAGGCCGACGATCTGCGTGGTGAAGGGCTCGTTGACGTACAGCACCTTCCGGCCGGACTGCGGGTGGCGGACGACCACCGGGTGCTGCACGGCCGGCAGGTTCTTCCGGAGCCCGGCGATCTGCTCCTCCGTCATGAACGAACCCCAGGTGGGCACCCAGTCGTGCTCGGCGGTGAGCCCTTCGATCCGGGCCTTCATCTCGTCACTGAGGTTGTCATAGGCGACGGCCATGTCCGCCCACATGGTGTCCCCGCCGGCCGGCGGCACCTCGACGGCACGCAGGACCGAGCCCAGGGCGGGCGCGGCCATGAAGGAGTGGTCGCTGTGCCAGATGTTTTCGTTGCCGATCGCCATGGCGTCCTTGGCCAGCCGGGAGACACCCGGGGTCTCGGCCTTGGGGAAGAAGGGGTTCGCCTCCGGTTCCCCCCAGACCGCGGCGAGCGCGAGGTGGTGGTCCGGTCCGAAGTCGTGCTGGTCGCGGAAGAAGACCACCTTCCACTCGAGCAGCGCCTGCCGCAGCTCGCCGGCGAGGTCCTCACCGATCGGCTTCGAGAGGTCGACGCCGGTGATCTCGGCACCGATGTGCGGGGTGAGCGGCAAGACGTCCAGGAACCGGTACTCGGCGTCCGGGGCTCCAGGGGCAGTGCGGTCCAGAACGCGGCGCCCGAAGTGGATCAGGGGCTTGTCCAGGATGGACGCGGGCGAGACGGCAGACATGGCCATGGGTACCTCCAGGGGGGCGGCCACTGATTCGTTACCGGAAGTATCGATATCTGCGAGCGACCCGGCAAGGGTCTGCGGGCTTCAATTTCGTTACCTGCGGTATTCATTCTCGGGACGACGCGCCCCCATCGGCGCACTGACAGCAGGTCGCGCGGTGCGGCAGCGTCGGTGTCGGCGTCGGCCTTTATGCTCGGACCATGGTCAGCACACAGGCGCGCGGGGTCGAGCGGGGGCCGGGGCGTCCTCGGGAGGCACGTGTCACCGGTGCCGCCCTGAAAGCCGTGATCGAGCTGATAACCGAGCAGGGCGTCGCCGCCGTCACGATGGACGCTGTGGCTGCACGTGCGGGGGTGAGCAAGCCCGCGCTGTATCGCCGCTGGCCGTCCAAGCAGGCCTTGATCGTCGCGGCCGCCGAGACCCGCATCGGACCGCTCTCGGTGCCCAACCAGGGCGATCTCCGGGCCGAGCTGCGCGAAGTGTTCACCGCGCGGTTGGCATCATACCGGCTGCCGGGAACCGACCGGCTGCTGGCCGAGTTGATCGGCGCCGCCAGGAGGGACAGCGTCCAGCGGGAGGAGTACGCCGCGTACGCCGACCGTGTGACGAGTGAGACCCGGATCATTCTCGAGCGCGGCCTTGCCCGCGGTGAGGTGAGGTCGGACGTCGACATCCGGTCCGCGGCCACGCTCGTGGCAGCGCCGCTGGTCTATCGCCTGCTGGCGGAACGTGAGCTGCCCGACGCCCGCTTCGTCGACGACCTGGTCGAGCTCACTGTCCGTGCGGTCGCACCCTTGGACCTGCACGAGGCACTGCCCGGGGGAACGAAGGACTGACGTTCGGTCACACGCGGCCTCCTCGTGAGCCGTCGCGGCTTCGTGCCGCGCAACCGGCGCCACCGGCCGGATTCCTGGCGACTCTGCTGGTCGGCGCTCAGGGGATCAAGACCGACCCGGGTGAAGTCACCGGCTCGCCCGGCCGCCCTCGTCCCCGGCCGCCGGCTCACCGCCCGCCGACCGGGACGCCTCCGGCTCGGCGGCGGGTGCGGCGGCGGGTGGCGGGGTGAGCCTGAGCGTGAGGACGTAGGAGACCACGACAGCCACGATCACCAGCGGCATCACGGTGATCCCCTGCGTCCCCAGGAGCAGGGTGGCCAGCAGCACGGAGACCATCGGGAACTTGAGCATCGCGGCAGACATGGCGCCGACGCCCATAGCGAGCCCGGCGGTCTCGCCGAGCCCGGGCAGGTGGGAAAGCGCGATGCCGCCGGCTGCGCCGATGAACATGGAGGGGAACACCGGACCGCCGCGGAATGCCGACAAGGACACCGAGTAGGCGACCGCCTTGCAGGTGACGAGCACCACGAGGGCGCCTGCCGAATACTGTGCGCTGTTTTCGAGGAGGGGGCCGAGTCCGCTTTGCCCCGAGTACAGGACTCCCGATGCCGCGTGGCCGGTCCACTCCGCGTAGACGAGCGCGATCACACCGACAACGACGCCCGCGAGGACCGTCGCCGGCAGCCGGCGCGGCTCGACCAGTTTCAGCAGGTGGAGCGCGAGCCACCGGATCCCGGCGGCAACGAGAGCCGCCGCCACTCCGATCAGCAGCGCCCAGCCGAACTCGGCGACGTCCGGTTCGGCAGCATGGGGGACGTCCGGCAGCACCAGCGAGTAGGTGCCCAGACCGGTCCACGAGCCCAGGCCGGTGAAGATCAGCGCACCGATGCCGGAGGCCAGCAGGCCGGGCACCAGGACGACGCCGAGCAGCGGTCCGCCCAGGCCGGACATCTCCATCAGCAGGAACGCTCCGAGCAGGGGCGAGCCGAGCAGCGTGCTGATCGCGGCGAAGCTCCCGGACGATCCGACGACGGCTGTCGCCTGTTTCGGGAAGGACTTCCGCGTGAGCCGCAGCGCGGCCACGGCCAGGCCGCTGCCCAGGGCGATGAGCGGGGCCTCCGGACCGATGACCGCGCCGAGGCTCAGAGAGACCAGTGCGGCCAACGTGACACCGGGCAGGTAGGCCGTCGGGGTCGGGCCGGACGCCACGAACCCCCGGGCCGGTTCGTGTCCGCCGTTGCCAGGGAGGTATCGGATGATCGGGGCGACCAGGAGTCCGGCCACGGCGAGCAGCGGCACCGGCCACCAGTTCGGCGTGCCGTGGAAGCCCAGCGCCTTGGGCAGGTCCGTGTAGGTCAGCGACTGGAGCTCGTTGACGAGCGCGAGAAAGCCGAAAGCCGCCGCCGAGATCGGGATGCCGAGGACCGCGGCGATCAGGAGCAGCATCACGTATCCGCGGCTGCGGACGAGCGTGAGCGGGTCTGGGGCGGCTGCCGGAGGCTTGCCTTCAGGCTCGACCGGACGGCTCGGGGCGGTCACGCCGAGGACTCCACGGTCTCTGCCCGCAGCCGGCCGGCCGCGACCGCGTCGAGGAGCGCCTGGTGGTCGCGTTCGTTCTGGTCGGCGTAGGACTCAGCGAACGCCCCTACGGCGCGGTCGAAGGACACACCGCGGCCCAGGTAGGCGGCGATGGCGATCCGGTCGCCGGACCTGGCGTGCGCGCGGGCCAGGGTGGCGCCGCACATCTCGCCGAACGTTCTCATGCCCTCCGGCAGCATCTCCTCCGCCACGGCGATGCCCTTCCAGTCCCGCAGTTGGCGGATGTAGAAATCGCGGCGCCGGCCGTCGATGCCGTCCACCCGCTCCCAACCGAGGAAGATGTCGCTCGCGGCCTGCATCAGGCGCTGGCCGGAGACCACCCGCTCGCCCTGGTTGCGGTACTGGCTCGCACCGACGTGGGCCGCGAGTACCGAGTCGTCGGCCTCCTTGGCCTGCAGGAACAGCGGGTCCTGGCCGTCCCGGCCGAGCAGCAGCAGGATCCAGCACCGGGTGCCGACACTGCCGACGCCGACGACCTTGCGGGCCACGTCCACGAGCTGGTACTGCTCCAGCAGGGTGCGCCGGTCCGCCGACAGGGTGCGGCCGTAGCGTTCGATCAGGCCGCGGATCTCCTGTTCCAGTGCGCCGCGGGTCACGTCCGGGAGCAGGTCGGAGAGCGGTACCAGCAGCGGCGGGTCGGCGGCGATCCGGACCTGACCCTCCACCGTCTCGGTGAGCTTCTCGAAGGCCTGCAGGCTGTCGCGGGTGCGGGCCTTGGCCATCTCGTGCGCGAGGGTCTTCCGGCCGCGCTTGTGGATCCGGCTCGCGGCGAACTCCCGGAGCCGGTCCGCGTCCATCCGGGCGTACCAGACGTCGAGGTTGCGCATCGCCGCGAAGCGGGCCATGGCCTCGCGGTACGACCGCACGGCGGCCCGCACGATGTCCGCCCGCTCGGCGTCGTCGAAGCCGTTCGCACGTCCGGCGATGACCAGGCTGGCCGAGAGCCGTTTGACGTCCCACTCCCAGGGCCCGGGCAGGGTCTCGTCGAAGTCGTTGATGTCGAACAGCAACTGCCGCTCCGGGGAGGCCAGCAGCCGGAAGTTCAGCATGTGCGCGTCGCCGCACAGCTGGGCCCTGATTCCGGAATCGGGCGAGCCGGCCAGGTCGGAGGCCATGATTGCGGCGGCGCCCCGGTAGAACCGGAAGGGGGACTCACTCATTCGGCCATAGCGGATCGGCACGAGTTCCTGGACCCGGAGGGAGGACTGGGCCTCCAGGATGTCCAAGCAGTCGGGCCGGTCCTTCGACGGCTGGTACTCCGCGTGGCTCGACCGGGGAACGCGGCGGCGGGCCTCCCTACCGCGGGCCGCGCGCTCCTCGGGAGTGGCGTGCACCTCAGGGGGCGGGGCGGCGGCCGTTTCCTCGGACATCGAAGACCTCCTGACTGACCGGTGACTGGAATGGACAAGTACAAAGCCCTTTCGACCGATCATCGCGGCCGGGGCCTGATTCGGCATCACGGGACGCCTGAGCCGCGAGGCGCGGGGGCGGCGCGGCCATCAGAGGTGGAGGCGTAGCGCACGTCGGATGTGGCTGACGCTCCGTGCCGTCCTGTCCCCCACACCGGCCTTGAGCCCGTGCGGGGGAAACGGCGGACCCGTGCGGTGGCGGCGGCAGCTCATTTGGCCACGAGTGTCGGCGCGCCCTGCTGTTCCCGGGGCTGCTGCATGGCATGTTCGGGCTGGCGGGCACGAGCGCTCTCGGCTCCGGCCCTGTACGTCGGCCCCGCGTACGAGTGGCCCCGGCCGTCGGAAAGGACCTCGCGGTGACCGCAGCAAACACCCCCTCCACGCACTCGGCGACGCAGAGGCGTGTGCTCGCGCCGCTCGCGCTGGCTCAGTTCATCTGCAGCTTCGCCGGTTCGAACATGAACGTGATGATCAATGACATCAGTCACGACCTGGATACCACCGTGCAGGGCGTCCAGGTGGCCATCACGGTGTTTCTGCTGGTCATGGCGGCCCTGATGATCCCCGGCGGCAAGGCGACCGACCGCTTCGGCCGCAAGCGGTGCTTCCTGGCGGGTCTGGCTGTGTACGGGGTGGGCGCGTTGCTGAGCGCCGCCGCGCCGGGGCTGGGCGTGCTGATCCTTGGGAACTCGATCCTGGAGGGTGTCGGTACGGCCCTGTTGATCCCGCCGGTGTACATCCTCACCACGATGCTGTTCGGCGACCTCACCGCCCGCGCCCGGGCGTTCGGGGTCATCATGGCGGCGGGCGGGGTGGGCGCCGCGGCCGGGCCGCTGATCGGCGGGCTGATCACCTCCGGGATCAGCTGGCGGGCGGCATTCGTGTTCCAGGCCCTGGTGATCGCGGTGATCATGGTGCTGAGCCGCTCGGTCGTCGATCCACTTCCACCGGACCCCACGCGGTCGTTCGACGTCCGCGGCGCTGTGCTGTCCGCGGCCGGCCTGATCCTGGTGGTGATGGGCATCCTCGCCGCCGACAACAACCTGTGGCTGAGCGCCGGGCTGATGGCGGCCGGCATTCTCGTGCTGGCGTGGTTCCTGCACTGGGTGCGCACCGAGGAGCGCTCCGGCCGCGAGCCTCTGCTGTCCACCGAGCTGTTCCGCGACCGTGCCTCCAACCTTGGGTTGGTCACCCAGAACGTCCAGTGGCTGCTGCTCATGGGCACCTCGTTCACGGTGGCCACGTTCCTGCAGGTCGTTCGCGGCTACGACGCCATCCAGACCGGTGTGATCTTCACAGCTGCGACCCTCGGCGTGCTGTCCTCGTCCCTGGCGGCCGAGCGGCTGGCGAAACGCAGCCCGCAGCGGACCCTGATCATGGCCGGGTTCGTGGTGTCCATCGCCGGAGTCGGCATTCTCCTCGCTCTGGTGGCGGGTTCGCCGAGTCCCTGGGCCTTCGCCCCAGGGCTGCTTCTGATCGGGCTCGGCCTCGGGGTGATGCTCACCCCCTCTGTCAACCTGGTGCAGTCGGCCTTCCCCGAGGAGCGTCAGGGGGAGATCTCAGGGCTGTCGCGAAGCGTGTCGAACCTCGGCTCGTCCTTCGGGACCGCGATCGCCGGCACCATCCTGGTGTCCGGCCTCAGTGACCACGCGTATGGGGCAGCGATGGCCGTCCTCGCGGTAGCCGGTCTCCTCGGCCTGGTGTCGGCCGCCCTGCTGCCGCGCTCCGCGCAGCCCCGAGCCTGAGCGGGCCCGCGGGGCGATGGATCACCGTGCTGGCAGCGGTGGACGCTGGGCCTGTACGTCACACGCGGACGTCACCTCGGCTCTGCCCGGGAGTTCCTGCCGCGCCCGGGCGATGGCCACGGTGCTCGGTACCTGCGCACCCGGGCCGGCAGCCGTCAGGGTGCCGGAAGGATGGATCCTCCGGTTTGCGGAGTCGGCGGCGGGCCCGCGTCATCCAGGAACTCCACCACGGCGACGGCTGCAAGAACGACGACGGTCAGCCAGAACACCACCCAACCAGTGGGGTAGTTCCACAGTGCCAGGATCAGCGCTGCCACGAGCAGTACCGCCAGCAGTACCCAACGCTTGGCGCGGTGCACCCACGGCCCGACCGGACCGAGTCCGAAACCGGCGTGCTCTCGCAGCCAAGCGATCCCGGTACGGCACCACGTCCGTAGCTTCACCGCGTAGCGGCCGTGGCCGCCGAGGTACGCACCGAGTGCCACGACCAGGCCCAGGACTCCGACCGCTCGGATGGTATGCCGAAGGAAGAACACGAGCTGGTCAAAGATCGCTGCTGCTGCGGGTTGAGAGACGCTTTGGGGCAGGTGGGTGAGATAGATGTGGCGGGCCGCAGCGAGTCCGATGCCCAGCACCAGCATGCCCACGGCAACGCCCAGAGCCGCGGCCACCAGGGCTCGGCGACGACGGGCGGCGAGCCACACCCCGCCGGCAGCGATCAGCACGGTGATCAGAGGCAGCCAGTTGCCGATCGCGTTCAGCAATCGGTAGCCGGTTTGGGCCTTGTGGACGTCGGGGGAGGTGAGCAGCGTGAACTGCGCGTTCACCGTGGGAATGTGCGAGGCCACGCCGACTCCGTTTGCCACGAGTTGCTGCTTGACCTGGCTGACTGCCGGCCCCAGGTCGATGACCACGTTGTTTCCCACGGCCTGGAGCGCAGTTGACTTCTTCCCGGAGAGGAGGTTGTCCACCGCGGTGTGAGCCGCGCGGTTCGCAGCCGTCCAGACCGTGGCGAAGGCATCGCTGGTGACGACCTTCTGGGACACCGTGTGCACCAGATTGGTCACGCCGCTGGTCACGGGCCCCGCCAGCAGACTGTTGAGAGCTGCAGCGGCCTTCGGGGGCACCCTCGTGCCTGCGACGGCCTGACTGGCCTGGTTCACCAGCGAGGGCACGTCGATCTGCTGGATGACCAGGTCGGTGATCCGGTTGGCTGCGGCGTCCTGGATCGCGGGGTTCTTGGCGAGCGGGGCCATGGTGGCGACATACCGCTGCGTGTCGGTGATCTCGGAGTGCGCGTACACGGCCACCACGCACAGCGGGGCGAGCACCCAGGCCACCACCAGCAGCAGCAGCGAAGCGAGTGAACGCCCGCGGTGATGCGGCGGCCTGGACGGGGCGGACTGGCCCACGGGCTGCGCGGGTTCGTTCATTGTCACGTCTGGTTCTCCCTTGGGCGGTCCATGGATCCAAGGGAAACCCGCCGCCGACGGCTCCGCGACCGCACCGATGCAACCGGGCGACGGGACCCCTGCCCACGTGGTGGGAGTGTGGGGTCCCGTCGGGACTGCCGGACTCTCGCCGAGCAGGTCAGTTGGACCAAGGACAAGGTCCGGCGAGGATCCGGCGCAGTGGGTGATCGCCCGCCGGCTTTCGCTGCCCGCAGGCGACGCGCTTCTGCGAGGGGACCGCCGCCGTCCTTTCGACTTCAGCCAGCCGACTGCCGGCCGCTCGCGATGCCTTTTTGGATTGACGCGCTCACAATCGAGAACAACGAGACACATCGCCGTGGTTGAGGCGATGAGTTCGCCAAAGATCCCCTGCTACAGCGGTGCACACCACGACGGCACATCGGGCGAACATCCTGGCCATCACCCACACGAGGAGCCGATTTGGACCATCTCGATGGCATCGGACTGATCGACCACTACCCCAGGACGCCGGCCGTGGGCGGCAACGATGGTTGTTGACCTCCTCGTCATCGGCACGATGATCACCTTGGGGCCGTTGCACAACACCGCCTTCATCCTGCTGCTCACCGCGGACAAGGGTGTGCGCAAGGGGCTGGCATTCATCCTGGCATGGCTCGCCTGCCTCGTTCTGGTGATCGCCGTTGTGGTCCTGCTGACGGGTGGCCAACCCCCCGCGCCCAGAAGCGCTCCTTCCACCGCGGCTGAGGCCGTCAAACTGGCCCTGGGCGTCGGAATGGTTCTCTACGGAGAGCACAGGCGGCGCCAGGGCAGGCAGGGCAGCCGGCATCGCGAGTCCCCCAAGTGGATGTCGAGACTGGACCATGTCTCTGCATGGACGGCGGCCGGGTTCGGCGTCCTTCTTCCGCCATGGGCCATGGTTGCCGCAGGCGCTGCGACGGTGGTGCAGGCGAACCTCTCCTCCGTCGGGGCATATCTGGCTTTGACGGGATACTGCCTTCTGGCGACCTCGAGCCTGCTGGGGATGGAGTTGTACGCGACGTTCGCGCCCACCACCGCCGGGCCTCAGCTCAGTCGCGTGCGCACCTGGATCAACGGTCACCAGGACCAGGCGATCGTCGCCCTGTCGCTGATGCTGGGGCTGTGGCTGGCCGGGAAGAGCATCTACGAACTCGTCCGGTGACGTCGACGTCCCGGACGGTTCCGTCACCGCCGGGCAGCCCGCCCGCTGCGAATTCTGACCCGCCGCCAGATCGCCCGCTGACCCTTGAGCGTGACCGTGCCCACCGCGATCAACACGACGATGTTGACCAGCAGTTGAATGAGCGATCCGCGAACCTCGCTCCAACTGGTGAACGCGGTGGACACAGCGATGTCAGCGGCTGCCGGAATGGTGGTGACCGAGATGAACACCCCGAGCAGGGCGCTCGTCCTGGCTTCGGTCAGCGAGACGATTCCAACGATTCCAGCCAGTGTCGCAACGGCGAACGAGAAGAAGTTGGGCGTATTGATCAGGTTGGAGACCGGGCGCACTCCCACACTGAACGCCTTCGACTGCAGACCGAACCCGCGGATCAGCAGGCTGAAGAGGAACGTGGCGACGATGGCCAACAGGAAGCCGACGAGCAGCGCGAACAGCCCCTGCCGGATCCTCGACCAGTCGCCTCTGTCGATGCCCAGCGCGATGGCGACGATGGCGCCGTACTCGGGGCCGACAACCATCGCTGCGACGATCAGAATCTGGGAGTTGGTCACGATTCCCACCGCCCCGATGAGGCCCGCGACAACCAGGTAGAGGTAGAAGCTCGGCGCGTACGTCCCCTCCGCGCGGATGCGCGCCTCGACCTCCTCCCAGACAGGTGCACCGGCGAGGGCTCCGAGCTGACGAGCTCCGGCTTCGGCCGCCCTGCCGGAGAAGGCCATGTCCACCGGTTCGATGACGATGGAGCCGCGGCTGTCGAGGTGCAGCTCGCGGAGGCTGCGCAGGACTTCGTTCGCCGCTCCGGTCAGCACGTCGCACGCGATTGCGTCGCCGTCCGGGTTTCGGGCGATACCCGGCTGTACGACCAGATTGAGGACACAGGGATCCCCGGCGAGAATCGCGACGGCATCGTCGGTGAGGTCCGGGGGGCTTACCGCGCGGACATGGATCATGCCCATTCTGAACCTCCGAGAGTCCTGAACGTCCCTGCGTGCTCGCTCCGCTGCAGGAGAGCCCGGCCTAGATCTTCAGCACCCTCCTAGTGGTCATCTCCAGTAACACCGCGCGCGCAGTCATCGGCAAACCAAGGCCTGCGCGGCGAGCGGAGGGGGCGTCTCGAGCAATGGCATCACACCAGGCGAATGGATCGATCATGTCGGATAGTGGGTCGGGTGGGGGTTGATTCGAGATTGGATGCCCATGGACCGCTATCCACCCATCGCCGATCACGGCCTGGTAGGCGATCTGCAGACCTCCGCCCTGGTCTCCTCGCAGGGCGTCGTGGACTGGTTCGCCGCCCCCAGGTTCGACTCACCCAGCATCTTCGCCGCGCTGCTCGACCACGACGGCGGCGGGTACTTCCGCCTGGCAGCCGAGCAGCCCGAAGGCAGCTACAAGCAGCTCTACTATCCGGACGCCGCCGTTCTGGTGACGCGGTTCATGTCACCGGACGGGGTCGGCGAGGTGATCGACTGCATGCCGCCCAACACCAGCCGCACCCCGAGCGACCGGCACACGCTGATCCGAGCCATTCGCGCCGTGCGCGGGACCGTGCGGTTCGCGCTGGAGTGCCGACCGCGATTCGACTACGGCCGGGCCAGCCACGAACTCGACCTACGGCCCGAGGGCGCCGCGTTCCGGGCTCCCGGGATCACCGCGCACCTGCAGGCCTCGTTCCCCCTGGAGCGGGACGGCCACGACGTGCGCGGCACGGTCACCCTGAGCGCCGGCGAGACGGCGGCGGCCGTGTTCACCGTCTGCGACGCCGACGGAGCGGCACCGGCACCACCCACCTCCGACGGGATCACCCAGCAGCTGTGGGAGATCGTCGACTTCTGGCAGCGGTGGGTGCGGACCTCGAACTACCGGGGCCGCTGGCCCGACATGGTGCACCGTTCGGCCATCACCCTCAAGCTGCTCACCTACGCCCCCACCGGCGCCCCGGTCGCCGCAGCCACCATGGGCCTGCCCGAGCAGGTCGGCGGCGAACGCAACTGGGACTACCGCTACACCTGGGTCCGCGACGGCTCCCTGTCGGTCCGAGCGCTACTCGACCTCGGCTTCGCCGAGGAGGCGACCGCGTTCACGCACTGGCTCCGTAACCGCCTCCACGACCATGAGGGCAAGAACGGAGAGCCGCTGCAGATCATGTACCGGGTCGACGGGGAACCCCTGCTGACGGAGGAGATCCTCGAACACTTCGAGGGATACCGCGGCTCGTACCCCGTTCGCGTCGGCAACGCGGCTGCCGACCAGTTGCAACTCGACATCTACGGCGAGGCCATGTACGCCCTGTCCGAAGGGCGCGAGATCGGCCTGCAGGCCGACTACCGCGGCTGGAAGTCCGTCGCGCGCACCCTGGACTGGCTCGCGGACAGCTGGGACCGGCCTGACGAGGGCATCTGGGAGACCCGCGGCGGACGCAAGGACTTCACCTACAGCCGGGTGATGTGCTGGGCGGCCTTCGACCGCGGTCTTCGGCTCGCGGAGGAGTGGCGCCGCCCCGCCGACACGGCCAAGTGGACGCAGGCCCGCGACGCCATCCTGGAGCAGGTGATGGAACGGGGCTGGAGCGAGAAGGAACAGGCGTACGTCCAGCAGTACGACGGCGGCGTGCTGGACGCATCGCTACTGCTGATGCCCCGGGTCGGATTCGTCGGCCCCAAGGACCCCACGTGGCTGTCCACCCTGGACGGCATGGACCGCACCCTGGTCTCCGACAGCCTGGTCTACCGCTACGACCCGGCCGCCTCCCCGGACGGCCTGCGCGGCTCGGAGGGCACCTTCAGCCTGTGCACCTTCCTGTACGTCGATGCACTGGCCCGCTCCGGGCGCCTGCGCGAAGCCCGGTACACCTTCGAGAAGATGCACACCTACGCGAACCACGTCGGCCTGTTCGCTGAGGAGGTCGGCCCCAGCGGCGAGCAACTGGGCAACTTCCCCCAGGCGTTCACGCACCTGTCACTCATCATGGCAGCCACCACCCTCGACGACGCGCTCGACCGACAGCGCCACTGACCGGCGGCAGGGACTGCTTCTGATGCGCGCAGACACCGGACCCGGCACTGCACCACGTCTGAGCGAGGACGAGTTCCGCGCGCTGTACCGGCGGCTGCGCGCGGCGGCCGCCGGCGGCGGCTCCGGTCGCCGGGGAGCCTTGGACACGATCACACCGGAGAAGGTACGAGCAGCCGCCGAGGAGATACGCACCGGTCGGACCGTGACCCTGGCCGCGCCGGTGGAGACCGAGCCCGGACCCGACAACCCACAGCCCGCAGGTCACCGCCTCACCAGCCCGCCCGAGGAGGAGGCGGACGCCTGCGGGCTGCACTTCGCCACGGACCGCTTCAGCATGAACGTGCACGGCGACGCCGACAGCCATCTGGACGCTCTCTGCCACGTGGTCTACGACGGCACCCTGCACGGCGGCGTCCCTGCGGCAACTCTGACAGCGGCCGGGGCCACCGCGCTGTCGGTCGAGGTGGCCCGCGACGGGATCGTCGGCCGCGGCGTCCTGCTCGACATCCCACGGCTGCGCGGCGTGCCCTGGCTCGAACCGGGCGACCATGTGACCGCCGACGACCTGGCCGCCGCCGAGACGGCGCAGCATCTGCGGGTCGGCGAGGGAGACCTGCTGTTCGTCCGCGTCGGCCACCGCCGACGGCGCAGCGAATCCGGACCGTGGGACGCCGCACACGCCCGGGCCGGACTCCATCCCGCCGCCATGGAGTTCCTTGCCGAGCGGCGCGTCGCCGTGCTCGGCAGTGACAGCAACAACGACACGGCTCCCAGCTCGACGGAGGGCGTCGCCTTCCCCGTGCACGTGCTCGGGGTCCACGCCCTGGGGCTCCATCTGCTCGACTACCTCCAGTTCGAAGACCTGGTGCCGATCTGCGAGCAGGAGGACCGCTGGTCGTTCCTGTGCGTGGTCGCGCCGCTACGGCTGCCGGCGGCCACCGGGTCCCCCGTCAATCCGATCGCGATCCTGTGAACCTGGGCGTTCGGGTGAATGGCGAAGCCCGCTCGTCTGGTCGACTCGCCTCCAGGAGCGACGCCCGATACGTTGCGAATTGGCACTGATTGGCCGACGAAGACAGGCAGCTTCGACTGCGCGCGCGAGCCATGAGTGGGCCCTTTGGGGGGCATCCCCGCCGGGGCGACGACCAACGACTTCGAGGACGGTGGCCCGCGTGGCCGACGATCAGCACTACGACGTCATCATCATCGGGACCGGTGCGGGTGGTGGCACGCTCGCCCACCGGCTCGCGAGCACCGGCAAGCGGATCCTGATCCTGGAACGGGGAGGCTACCTGCCGAGGGAACGGGACAACTGGGAGTCCACCGCTGTCTTCGTCAAGGGCAAGTACCTCGCCCCCGAGTCCTGGTACGACAAGCACGGCAACGAGTTCCAGCCCGAGGTCAACTACTACGTCGGGGGGAACACCAAGTTCTACGGCGCCGCGCTGTTCCGGCTGCGTCCCGAGGACTTCGGCGAGCTCCGCCACCACGGCGGAATCTCACCTGCCTGGCCCATCCGCTACGAGGACCTCGAGCCGTACTACACACAGGCCGAGCACCTCTACCTGGTTCACGGACAACACGGCGAGGACCCGAGCGAAGGGCCGGTCAGCGCCCAGTATGCCTATCCCCCGGTGCAGCACGAGCCGCGGATCCAGCAGCTCAGCGACGACATGGAGAAGCAAGGGCTGCACCCGTTCCACTTGCCCATCGGGGTGAACCTCACCCAGGACGAGCACGGCAACGCGACCAACGACAGTGTCTGCATCCGATGCAACCGGGTGGACGGATTCCCGTGCCTGGTGCGAGGCAAAGCCGACTCCCAGGTCATCTGCGTCGAACCGGCGCTGGAGCACGCCAACGTCCGCATGGTCACCGGCGCCAACGTACGGCGGTTGGAGACCGACCCATCCGGACGCAGGGTCAGCAACGTCGTCACCGAGCTCGACGACGGGTCGATGACGGGTTTCAGTGCCGACATCGTGGTGGTCGCCTGCGGGGCGGTGAACTCCGCTGCCCTGCTACTGCGTTCGGCGAACGACCGACACCCCCGTGGCCTGGCCAACAGTTCGGACGTGGTGGGTCGCCACTACATGCGGCACAACAACCTCGCCCTGATGGCGGTTTCGAACGAGCCGAACGACACCCAGTTCCAGAAGACCCTCGCCGTGAACGACTGGTACCTGGGGTCGGACGACTGGGACTACCCGCTCGGCGGCATCCAGATGCTGGGCAAGTCGGACTCCGACCAGATCCGCGGCGAAGCTCCGCGCTGGGCCGGTCTGGCCTCCCCGGACATGCCCTTCGAAGTTCTCGCCCATCACGCGGTCGACTTCTGGCTGTGCGGAGAGGACCTCCCGCAGCCGGAGAACCGCGTCACCCTGGACGCCGAGGGCAATATCCATCTGGCGCTGGACGAAAAGAACAACATGGAGGGCTTGAAGCACCTGCAGCACAAACTGCAGGGCATGCTGGGGCATCTGGGCATGCACCCGCACCACCTGCTCCCGCACAGCATCTATCTGCACAAGGGGATGCCGATCGGCGCCACCGCGCACCAGGCCGGCACCGTCCGCTTCGGCGACGACCCGAAGAGCTCGGCTCTGGACGTGAACTGCAGAGCCCATGACCTCGAGAATCTCTACGTCGTGGACACGAGTTTCTTCCCGAGCATCGGCGCTGTGAACCCGTCACTGACCGCCATCGCCAACGCACTTCGGGTCGGCGACCACCTCGCGGAGCAGCTGCGCTGACGACGGTCGCGCCTACTCCCCCTCCGTGCTCCCGGCCACCACCTCCCCCGGCCGCTGCCCGGAGGGGGGACTCAGCACGATCGCAACGTCGCCGGCCTGCGGCGTCGGGCGCTCGGATGCGGTGACCGGGGCGAGCCGCCCGTCCGGGCGTACCAGGAACAACACCTCATACCCGGTGGGGATCTCACCGTCGACCTGGTGGGTCACGATCCTCGCTCCACCCTCGTACCGGCGGGCCAGCTCAGGCCGGCTCAGCTCAGCACCGAAGAGGGTCTCGCCCCCTGTGTAAGGGGCGACAACGCCATGGCTGCGGCTGGGCGGTCCGAGGCGGTGGACGGGACCCTCCACACTCCCCCGCAGGGTCATGGACGCGAGAGCATTGAAGTCGTCCTCCTCGGTGAGGAGCAGGACGCCGGTGATTCCTTCCAGCTCCGCGCCGGTGCCGGAGGCGGCCGCGAGCAGTTCCCCCGGTGCCAGCTCAAGTCCGGCCTCCGCGATCCGCTCGCGTTGCCGGTCGAGGCCCGCCCACATCAGCACGTCCAACCCGGCCGAGCGCAGGGCCCGTCCCAGGTCGACCGCCCACTGGTCGCCGCCCACGAGCAGCGGCCGCGAACGCGCCGATCGAAGGACCTCCAGGCGTCTGGCGACAGGTTGCGCGGTCAGGCCGTACACCATGACCGTGGCGACGATCACCACGAACGTGGCGGGCAGGATCTTCTCGGCGCCACCGATGCCTTTGCTGACCAGCGTGGGCGAGAACGTCGAGGCAGTGGAGGCGGCGACGATGCCGCGCGGTGCCATCCAACCGATGAACCATCTCTCCCCGCCCGGAACGTCCGTGCCCACGGTGGAGAGCCCGGCGACGAGCGGCCTGACCACGACAACCAGGATGGCGACGAGGCCCAGCGTCGGCAGCACCACGTGCCGCAGGGATTGCGGCGTGACGGTGGCCGAGATGGAGATGAACAACAGCCCGATGATCAGCGACACCAGCGTCTCGAAGAAGGGTCGGCGCGCCGGTAGATCCAGGCCGGGTAGGTTGGCCAGGGCCATCCCCATGACGACCGCGGCGATGAGGCCTGTGTCGTCACGAACCGCGTCGCAGGCGGCTGCCAGGCCGACGACGGCGGCGAGTTGCACCGTCGTGCCCAGCACCTCACCAAGCCGCAGGTGACGAAGAAGTAGCCACAGCAGCGCCGCGCCCACGGCTCCCCCCACCGCACCGACGGCCGCGCTGGCCGCGAACTGTCCCAGTTGGGCCCCGAATCCCTTCCGATTGCTCGCGACAACGGCATGGAAGACCAGGGCGCCCAGGATGCCGCCGACCGGGTCGATCAGTGAGCCCTCCCACACCAGGATGCGCTGGAGTCGCTCCGTCGGACGGACGAAGTTGAGCAGAGGACCGACGACCGTCGGCCCGGAGACGACAAGAATCGCTCCCAGCATCACGGCCGAGCGCTTGGACATGCCGAGCAACGGTGCCGCAAGAAGCGCAGCAGACACCCAGGTGATGAGCACGCCGAGCCAGATCAGCCTGATCACCACGCGGCGTGTGTGTCCCTGGAGTCTCCGCAGGTCCAGGCCGAGGCCGGCGTCGTAGAGGATCACCGCGACCGCCAGGGACACCATCGGGGAGAAAGCGGCGCCCAGCAAGCGGTCGGGATTGACGGTGCTCGTCAGCGCACCGGCGGTGAATCCGACTGGTAGCAGGAGGATGAGTGCAGGGATGCGAAGCAGGCTCGCCAGCAGCTGGGAGCCGACGGCGAGCACGACGATCAGTCCCAGACCTTCCAGAATCTGATTCGTTGTCACAGCTGTGCCTCCGGGCTCTCGACTCACTTGACGAGCTGACAGATGCTCTCGCCGACCAGCCATGGGCCGAGCCGTGCGAAGTGCGACGTCGGTGGCGGACGATGTCAGTGGCGGACGATCCGCCTCAGAGCGGGGAGGTGCCGGGGCGGCTCGCGCCGCCCTCGACGTCCGCGTCCGTCTGCGCTTCGAGGAGACCGCGCGTGTCGAGGCGGTAGAGCAGGAACAGCGCCGGTCCGACCAGGACGATCGCGATCGCGGTGACCAGCATCAGCCACTGCAGTGTCCTGGTCGCGCCGGCGGCCTGCTGCACGGTGAGGGAGGTCGGCACCAGGTAGGGGCGCTGCGCGGTGCCCCAGGCGGCGATGACCAGGGCGACGGCGGCGACGGAGGTGAACCGGGCCCATCCTGCTCTCCGCCCGGCGACCAGCCACGCGGTGGCCAGGGCGGCCGCCAACGAGAGGAGCACCAGCAGGAGTCCGAGTCCGTGGGTGAGTCCGTGGTAGACGTAGGAGGTGTGCTTGTGGGTGGTGGCGAGGCCGATCAGCGCCAGGATGCCCACAACGACCAGGGCGAACCAGGACCGCAGCCGGAAGTACCTCTCCAGGTCCGGGGCGTCGAAGCGGCGGGCGTCCGCGGTAAGGAACACCGCTCCCAGGAAGGCCGTGGCCGCGACCGCGAGCAGGCCGGCGATGATGGAGGTGGTGTTGGCCCACACGTCGGCCGATGCGGTGACGCCCGGAGCGGCCCGACCGGACGCCACACCGCCGACCGCGGCTCCCAGGAAGAACGGCGTCAGCAGTGAGGAGACCGCGAAGACGGCACCGTAGATCCGGCGTCGGGCCAGCCGCGTGGTGGGCTTGCGCAGCGCGAATCCCGCGCCGCGCAGCACCAGGCCGACGGCGGCCAGGGCCAGCGGCAGCCACATCGCGCTGAAGACGGCCTCGAAGAAGACCGGGAAGCCGGTCCACATGAGGATGAACACGAAGATCAGCCAGACGTTGTTGACTTCCCAGACCGGTTCCATCGCGTGGTCGATCAGCCAGCGCGGACGTTCTCCCCGCTCGGTCCCGCCGGCGACCAGGTCCCAGAACCCGGCGCCGTAGTCGACGCCTCCGCCGCAGGCGTAGGCAGCGACGGCCAGGAGCAGGATCCACGCCACCACACCGGCGGTCATTCGGTGCCTCCCTTCGACGGTCGGGGCCCGTGGTCGGGCCGCAACGCGGAGGACCCGGAGGACCCGCCGGAACCGGAGGCCCCGGGGGCGACTGCGGCCGGTTCCGGTCGGGGCCCGTAGGGGGTGTCGGTCTCCGGGCCCTCGCCGGGTGGCGGGACATGGCCCTGGTCGACGCGGCGCCAGCGTCGGCTCATCATCCGGACCACTCCCACGAACGCACCGAACACCAGCACATAGACCACCACCACGATGCCGAACATGGTCCAGAGCGAGCCGGCCTTGGTGGGTGTCACCGCGTCGGACACCCGCATGTACTGGTAGACGATCCAGGGCTGCCGGCCCACCTCGGTGGTGATCCAGCCGCATTCCACGGTGATCACGCTGGCCACCCCGGCGAGGGCGGCGCAGCGGAAGAACCACCGCGTCTTGGGCAGGTCCCGGCGCCACAGCCAGTACACGGCGTACCACAGGGCGAGCAGGATCAGCACGCTGCCGATCGTGGCCATGATGTCGAAGGTCCAGTGCACCAAGGTCGCTTCCGCCGCGGTGGGCCGGTCGGCGGCCGGGACCGAGGTCAGGCCCGTGACCTGCGTGTTCGCGCTGAAGCCGGCGAGGAAGGAGTCCAGGTCGGGGATCTTCAGGCCGCCTTTGACGCTTCCGTCGGACTCCAGTCGGCCGAAGAGGTACTCGGGGACATGGGTGCCGGTGTTCCAGACGATCTCGGCGGCGGCGAACTTCTCGGGCTGCTTGTGGTAGATCTGCCGCGCGATGTTGTCGCCGAGGAAGAACTGCACCGGGGTGAGGATGGCGGCGACGGTGAACGGCACGGTGAAGCCGAGCTTGTGATAGCGGTCGCGGCGTCCGCGCAGCCAGCCCACCGCGTAGATGCCGGCCACGACATAACCCGCCGTCAGGAACATGGCGGCCACGAAGTGCCAGTACTCGGGGCCGAACATCGGGGTGAACACGGCCTGCTGGACACTCACGTTCATCGGCTTGCCGCTGGCGTCCAGGGTGAAGCCCTGGGGGGTGTTCATCCAGGAGTTGGCGCCGATGATGCCGAAGGCGCCCATCAGCGCGGCGAACGGCAGCGGCACGGCGAGCCAGAAGTGCGTCCACGGCTTGAGGCGGCGCCAGCCGTAGAGGTAGATCGCGATGAGCACCGCCTCCAGGAAGAACGCCCACGCCTCGACCCCGAAGCCCAGACCGAAGACGTCTCCCCAGGTGCCCATCATCTTGGGCCACAACAGGCCGAACTCGAACGACAGCACGGTGCCGGTCACGATGCCGACGGCGAACTGGACGGCCATCACGGCTGACCAGCGCCGGGCCAGCAGCAGGGCGACCGGATCGTTCTTCCGCAGCGCCCGGTGGTGCATCACCAGGGTGATGAACGGCAGCGCCACGCCCAGCGGCACGATCAGGATATGGGTGCCCAGAGTGAAGGCCATCAGCTGGCGGGCGGGCGCCTCCTGCGCGGGGCTGCTCGCCAGCAGGGCCGTAAGGGTGTTCATGCGGGCCTCGGTGGATCGTGCCGGGTGACCGTGGGATCAGCCGGGGGGCCGGACAGGGACGCCGCGTCCGCCTCCGCGGTCTGCGATCGGGGTGAGGTGAAGGCGCGTTCGCGCCTTGAGCCGGAGGCGAAGACCACCGCCCAGCTGATCAGCGCCCCGAGCCGACTGCGGAAGCCGGTGAGGAAGACGATGTGGATGAACAGCCAGATCAGCCAGCCCGGCACGCCGGACGCGTGGAACCGGCCCATCTTCACCACGGCCCGGCCACGGGAGATGTAGGCCGCGCTGCCCAGATCCAGATAGCGGAACGGGCGCGGCCTCCGGGTCCGGCCCTCGACGGCGTGGCGGATCCGGCGGCCCGCATAGGCGCCGCTCTGCATCGCGACCTCGGCCAGGCCGGGCAGCTTGTTCAGGCTCATGAGATCGCCGACGACCCGGATCTCCGGATGGCCGGCGATGGTGAGATCAGGCTCGACCATGATCCGCCCGGCCCGGTCCTGCTCGGCTCCGGTAGCCCGGGCCAGCGCCGTGGCCAGGGGTGGGGCTTCGACCCCGGCGGTCCACAGGACCGTGCGCGCTTCGAAGCGTTCCGTGCTGCCGTCGTGCCGGCGGACCGTCAGGCCCCGCTCGTCCACACCGGTGGCGATGGAGCCGAGGCGGATCTCGACGCCGAGGCTGTGCAGCGTCCTGGCCGCACGGCGGGCCAGGACCGGGCCGAACGCTGCCAGCACCGCGTCCGCGCCGTCGAAGAGCAGCACCCTCGCCTGGCTCGGGTCGATGCTGGTGAACTCCCGGTCGAGGGTGTGGCTCGCGATCTCCCGGATCTGCCCCGCCAGCTCGACCCCGGTCGGACCGGCCCCCACCAGCGCGAAGGTGAGCCAGGCGGCACGCTCCTGCGGGTCCTCGGCAGCCTCCGCCATCTCGAACGCGCGATAGAGCTTTCGGCGCACGCCCAGGGCGTCCTCCAGGGTCTTCATGCCCGGGGCGTGCTGTGCGAACTCGTCGTGTCCAAAGTAGGACTGCTTCACGCCTACGCCCACGATCAGATCGTCGTAGGGAAGTGCGAGCTTTCCCCCGTCCGGGCGCTCGGCACGGACAATGCGCTCAGTGACGTCCACGTCGGTGGCCGTCGCCAGCAGGCAGCGCACATTGCCATGGCGGCGCAGGACGGCGCGCAGCGGCTGCGCGATCTGACCGCTGGAGAGGATGCCCGAGGCGCACTGGTACAGCAGCGGCTGGAACAGGTGGTGCGCGCAACGATCGACCACGGTCACCGCGACTGGCGCGTTGCGAAGCGCCCGAACGGCGAACAGGCCGGCGAAACCGCCGCCGAGGATCACTACCCGGCGAGGGGTGATGTGGTCGTCCACCGGGGGGTCAGCCTCCGGTGGCGAAGCCGGGGAAGAGGGTCATCCCGCCGTCGACGAAGAGCGTGGTGCCCACGACGTAGTCCATCAGGTCGGAGGCCAGGACCGTCACCGCGTCGGCGATGTCCTCGGGGTCGCCCACCCGGCGGTAGGGGATCAGCTTGAGGAGATCGGCCTCTGCTTCGGGGGTGTCCCAGGCGCTGCGGTTGATGGGGGTGCGGATGGCTCCGGGCGCGACGGCATTCACCCGGATCCCGTGCGGGCCCAGTTCCTGCGCCAGCGTCTGCATCAGCATCAGCACTCCGCCCTTGGACGCGGCGTAGTTCACGTGGCCCGACCAGGGGATGATCTGATGGACCGAGCTCATGCAGATGATCTTTCCTACCGCGCGGGACACCTCCGGGACGATGCCCCGGCGCAGGAACTCCTTGGCCGCCTCCCGGGCACAGAGGAACTGGCCGGTGAGGTTCACGTCCAGGACCTTGTGCCACTGCTCGACGGTCATCTCCGTCAGGGCGGCGTCCCGCTGCAAGCCGGCGTTGGCCACCAGCACGTCGATGGTGCCGAACTCCTCGAACATACGGGCGAACATGCCGACGACCTGGCCCTCGTCGGACACGTCCGCCTCATGCGCAAAGGCCCGCACACCGAAGCCCTCGATCTCCTTGACCACCTCGTCGGCCTCTTCACGGCCCACGACGTAGTTGACGACGACGTCGGCTCCTGCCCGGCCGAGCCCGATCGCGGTCGCCTTGCCGATGCCGGAATTCGCTCCGGTGACCAACGCCCTCTGCCCTCGGAGAAGCGGTAGCGAGACGAACCGCCGGTCGCTGTCCACACGTGAGGTCACTGCTGTCTCCTAGTCCTTGGCGTACCGCGTCGTCACCGCGACACAACCATCCCCGGTGGCAGTCGGCAGGGGACGACTCGCTTCGCTCGACCGTTGGAGGTACTCGTGTCCATCCAACGGCGCAACAGAGTGGAACCCGACCGCGCACCGCGCGGAGTGCCTCAAGAGGCGCGCGACACAGCGGCGTTGTCGAGCCGTTGGCCCGGGAGACACCGGTGCCTCGCGGTGCGGATCGGTCCACCCTTGGCCTTGCAGAGCACCAGACCCGGTGGCACGAAGGCAGGGAGGTGCACCCTGGACCAAACGGGTGTTTTGTGTGGACCTGCGGTGTCGGAAGGGGCGAAGGTGACGTCCTCGCACGCAGGATCTCCAGACATGGAGACATCCGGGCGGGCACCGACCATCGTCGTGGTCATGGGCGTCTCGACGTCGGGCAAGACCACGATCGGGCGGATGCTCGCCCAGCGCCTGGGCGTGCCCTTTGTGGAGGGCGACGAGCTCCACTCGGCCGAGAACATCGCCAAGATGACCGCGGGTCAGGCACTGGACGACTCGGATCGCGAGCCGTGGCTACAGGCTCTGGCGGGCTGGATCCGCGAGAGGACTCACGCCGGGAAGGGAGGCGTCGTCGCCTGTTCCGCGCTCAAACACGAGTACCGGGACCTGTTCCGCGAGGCCGGTCCGGGTGTCTGGTTCCTTCACCTTGCCCTGGACCAGGAGACCGCTCGCGAGCGAACCGCGCACCGCGCCGGGCACTTCATGTCGGCGCAATTGCTGGACTCCCAGTACGACACCCTGGAACCGCTGCGCGCAGGTGAACAGGGCCTGACCGTCGATGCGGCGGCCGACCTCGACGCCAACCTCGACCTGGTGCAGGCTGCCATCGCGCCTTTCGAATCCGACAGTTGACCGAAGGCGCCAGGAGCTTGCGCCTTGCCGGTCACGCGGTCGCCCTGGTGAGTTCGGCTTCGGCGAGGGCTTGTGTGCCCCAGCGCTGCGTGAACTGCGCGACCAGGAAGACACCCCGCCGTCCCTCGTCGGTCGTGCGAGCCCGATGCAGGTGGGGGGCAGTGTCGGTCGGCGCGAGTTGTCGCGACGTCCGCGCTCAAGCCCAGCCCTTGCGCGCAGCGTGCCAGCCGAGCTGGACCCGCGTGGTCACACCGGCCCTGGCCATGAGCTGGCCGATGCGGCGCTGTACCGTCCGCCTCGAGAGGCCGAGCTGCCTTGCCGCTGCCTGATCGGTCAACCCCGCGAGCACCAACGCCAGTACCCGCGCGTCGAGTTCGTCGATCTCGCCGGGGCGATGCGCTCCCGCATCGTCTCCGACAGTGTTCGCCGACATGGGATATGCGCGCTCCCATGACATCTCGAAGAACGCGACGAGCATGTCGAGCAGACCACTGGCGTGGACCAGGATCGAGGCGGCGGCCGTGTTCTGGTTGGAATGCAGCGGCACCATGGCGAGGTCGCGATCGACGATCACCATCTTGACCGGCACCAGATCGGCGATGCGCACCTGCTGACCTTGCGCGATGCCGGCGATCACCTCTCCGACCATGCCCGGCGCCAGCAGCGCCTCCCGCTGCAGGATCACCCGGTAGACCACCCCGCGGCGCAGCCCGTCATAGCCTGCCTGGTTCTGCCGGTGGGGTACCACGCTCAGATTGGCCACCATCATCGAGCGGACCTCGCTCCGCGCCGAGTCCTGGATCTGGGCGAAGCGTCGGCGCACAGCGTCGACGTCCGTGATCACCTCGATGACGCCGTCGGAGGCATAGTCGTTTCCGGTGGCGCGATGCTGCTCGACGAGGGCGAGCAGATCGATCTCCGCCGCACGCAAGTCATCGCGCCGCTGCCGAAGCATCGAGCCCAGCGCGACGGCCGGCGGTGCCGCGGTGAACACTGTGGTGCACCCGGCTGCGGTCGCGGTCTCCCTGGCAGCCGCGAGGCCGGAGCCGACCAGCGACGTGAGTATGCGGTCCACAACGGCCGGCGCAAGGTCGGTCAGCGCCGCGAGCTCATCTGCGCCGGAGTTCGGACGGGCAATGAGGAGGCGGTAGATCTCTTCTTCTGCGGTGCCGAGCCCAAGCGCGGTAAGCATGCGCTGCGCCTCCTCCCCGTTCGACTGTTGGTCCAGGGAGGATACGAGAAGCGGCCCCGATCAGCGAGACCGGGGCCGCGATGTCGTCGGTGACGGTTACCCGATGCTGCGTCCTCGACCGCTACCGCTCTTCAAACCGTACGCCCGGGTCACCTCCTGCGAGATGCTGTTGCCCGCGGTGTCCCACGAGGTCGCCTTGAGCGAGACGAATCCGTTGGACGGCGCGTTGAACTCGGCCGTCCAGCGCCCGGTCGCGGTTTTCTCCAAGGTGACGGGGTGCCAGGTGGCTCCGTCGTCGTACGACACCGCGAGGGTGCCACCTGCGATCATTCCTGCGCCCACCGCGCCCGGCAGATGGCCTGCGGACAACCCGATCGTCTGCCGTCCACCCTTTCTGTTGCCGGCGAGGTCCGTTGCTACCTGGTAGTCGAGCTGCATGAGCGCCATCCGGTCGATGGCCATCGGATCCGTCACTGGGGCCGACAGCACCTTCCACACCGTGTGGGTGCTGGGCGAGAGCCGGTACAGCGCCGGATCACGGTTGGCCTGAAGGTCGAGGGTGTACGTCGAGGTGACCGTCGGCAGCGGGTAGAGGGTCGCGGACGGCCAGGCCGAGGTCGAGACCAGAGTGCCGTCCTGATAGACCTTCATCAGTAGCGTGTCGCTGCCGTCCTGCATGACGCCGCCGTGGTCCGAACCGCTGTCGGTCCACGGTGGAACATTGATCTCCAAGAAACTCTGCTGCCGGTCGGACGACCAGAAACCGCCTCCGTTGCGCGGGTGCGCGACGGGAGCGAACCAGTTGTCCGTCACCTTGGTGCCGGGCCGGTACGTCACGTAGCCCGAGACGGACTCCAAGGCCATGGCCGGACCGGTGACCGCGGACTCCGCCCAGGTGGTGCCCGGCTGGGCGGAGACGTAGTCGGTGCGCGTCCCGGGCATCGAGATCTGCAGCGGGAAGCCGTACGAGTACGTGCGGTAGGGCCGGTAGTCCCAGCGGAATTCGCCACCGGCGTAGGCGGTGTCCCCGTAGAAGTTCATCTGCACCGTCGCCAGGTCCTTGGGGCGTGGGCGGTACGTCAGGTCCGTGGGGATCTTGCCCGGATGGGGGTCGACCAGGTCGTAGACGTAGGGCGAGTTCGGTACGCCCTCGACTCCGAGTCGCGAGCCGCCGCGCTTCGCCTCGGCGACCAGCGGCGCGCCGGTCAGAGCGGTCACCGACACCACGGGCACGGCACTGGCGCCACCGGCGTCGGTCCCCACCCATTCGTACAGCTTGCCAGGACCGTCGTTGACGACGACCAGCAGCTTCGCTCCCGCGTCCGCGGCCGCTTGTGCGCGCTGCGTCCCGGTGAGCGCATCCGAGCGGGTGACGATCACGGCTCTGCCCTTGACGTCGCGTCCCGCGTAGTCGGCCGGAGCCCCGGCGCCCGCGTAGACCGCGCCCAGGTGATCCGTGCCGTCGTACAGCGCGGATCCGGACTGCCCCAGCACCGTGACCGGCTTACCGTGATCGGTCAGGGTCAGCAGCGGGTACGCCTTGCGCCACCGCGTCTCGTACTCGAAGCTGCCGGTGGTCACCTTCTTGGTCGGCAGGACGAACAGGCTGTCGTAGCCGGGTGGCAGCAGGTACTGCTCGGCGATGGTGCTGTTGGCCCCGTCGGACCGGTACCAGTCCGCGTAGAGCATGCGGTCCTCGGTCTCGCGCGGTACCTGCGCGGTCGCCTCATTCGCCCTGGCTGCGTCCAGGTTCAGGCTTTGGTCCTTGTCCATGATGATCTCCGGGCTGCCGAGCACTGCCAGGCCGACCGAGTCGGGTCCATGGCTGCCCGCGACGGGCAGATAGCTCACCGCGCTGTACTCGCCCGCGGGCAGCCGTACATCTGCCAGGCCGGTTGCGCCCACGGTGATGAACGACGGGTCGGGGATGCCGAACTGCTGCAGCTCGACCGAGCCTGCGACCGGGGCACCGGAGCGGTCCTTGAGCGCGATGTGCAGCGTGTACCGCTGATCCTCCTTGTACAGGCCGATCTGAGTACGCACCTGCGCCTGGTTCGCGGCGTCTGTGGCAACGACCTGCCCCAGGTAGCGGCGGCCGTTCTCGCCCATCGCCGGTCGTCCGGTCGCGGTGACCGTCGCCTTGCCGTGCGCCGGCACGGTGACGGAGTCGCTGGAGAGCGTGAACATTCCGGCCGGTGCGGGCGCGCCGGCGCCGGCCGTCGGGTCCACGTCGTACGGGCCCCCGGCCACCTCAGCGGTTTCGGACAGCTTCAAGGTGACCGCCGCGCTACCGGAGTTGCTGTAGGTCAGCGTCTGCTGCACCGGCGCCTCGTGGTCGTGCGGCCAGGCGTCGAACCCGAAGTACGCCGAGCCGGTGCCGGCCACGGTGGCGTTGATCGAGGAGGAGATGTCGACGCGTCCCGCTCCCACCTGGTACGCGGTGTCAGCGGACAGTTGCTTGGACGTGCTCATCAGCTCGTCCTTGAGCTGCTGGCCGGTCCAGCCCGGGTGCTCCTGGGCGAGGATCGCGGCCGCGCCGGCGACGTGTGGTGTCGCCATCGAGGTGCCGCTCATCGTCTGGTAGTAGCCGGTCGCAGCGGTTCCGCCAGCCTTGGCGGCCAGGATGTCGACGCCTGGAGCAGCGATGTCAGGCTTGAGGGCATAATCCCCGAACCGTGGCCCCATGCTGGAGAAGGGGGCCAATTGGTCGCTGGAGTCCACGGCGGCCACGGTCAGGGCCGCGTCGGCCGCGCTCGGGGAGCTCATCATCGCCTCGGCTCCGGTGTTGCCGGCAGCGACGACGAACAGCGCTCCGCTCTGTGCGCTGAGGTTGTCCACGGCCTGGCTCATCGGGTCGGTACCGTCGCTGGGATCCGAGCCGCTGAGGCTCATGCTGATCACCCTCGCGTGCTGGGCGACAGCCCACTCCATCCCGGCGATGACCCAGGAGTCGTCTCCGGAGCCCGAGTTGGACAACACCTTGCCCATCAGGAGGTCGGCGCCGGGCGCAACTCCCTTCTCCAGGCCGCCGGAGGCCGCGCCGCTGCCGCCCACGGTGGAGGTCGTGTGGGTACCGTGACCGTTGCCGTCGTCCGCTGTCTCGCCCGGGACGAAGCTGACCGCCTGGCTGACCCGGCCGGCCAGATCGGGGTGGTTCTGGTCGACACCGGTGTCCAGGACCGCGACCTTCACGCCCTTGCCGTCGTACCCGGCGGCCCACGCGGCGGGGGCGCCGATCTGCGCGGTGCTCTGCGCCAGATCGGCGTGCACCCGGGCGTCCAGCCAGACCTTGGCCACGCCGTATCCCAGGGACGGCCTGACGGTGTTCTGCGCCGTCGAGGGCACCGGACGGTTCCCCGTGAGGGAGGTCCAGGCCTGTCGCGCCTGCCGCTTGGTCGCCTTGAGTGCGGCCCCGTGGATGCTGGGCAGCGCCCGTATGCGCGCGGTTCCTGGGAGAGCCGTCTGCGCGCTGCGGATCGCCGCGGAGGCGGACGAGTAGCCGACGATCACTGGGATGCCGTCGCTGTGCTGGTCGTCGTAGCCCTGACTGATCAGTGTGGTGACGTCGAAGAGCCGCCGGTCCACCTCACCGGCCGCGAGGTAGGGCATGACCTCGTCGGGGAGCACATACAGGTCCTTGCCGACGGTCTCGGTCCTGACGCCGCCCTTGGCACCGTGCGGGCGCTGCACGTCGACGGCCTGCCTCGCGCTGCCAAGGTCCACGACGCGCACGATGTCGCCGGTGATGAGGGTGACCGTGTGCGCGGTGCTTCGCGAGGTCGCCTGTGGCAGGGCGGCGTGGGGCCCGGCCGCGACCGCGGGGCCGCCCGGTCCGATCAGAAGCGCGAACGTGGCAGCGCCGGTGGCCGTGACGGCCACGGCCCTCCGAACGCGTTGGCGACGGCGTGCGAGAAGAATCATGGGTCGGGTCTACCGGCCCGGGCCCAGGCGATGGAATGTCAGGAACCTGGCGCCAAAGCGCAGCGGCGCACATGCGCCAACCGGACTCGGCCGACCGGCGCAGCGCATCTGCGGTCTCCCGAGAGGCGCCGCGTCACAGGCATGAACGCGAATCGTTGCGTGCCGGGGAAGCCCGATCGCGCGGGCAGTCGACGGTCAGGCCGAATGCCGCCGCCAACCGCTCGCCATGCCTCAGGCCGGCGTTGCGCCCACAATGATGGATAGGGGAAATACGGGCACCGGATCAACATCCCGCCAGATGGAATCCCCGCACCGTGAACAAATGAAGGAGTCGACGTGAGCGACGACCATGACGAAACGGGACCCATCGACTACCTGGTCGTCGAGTTCCCAGGAACAGGCATGAACGGCGAGGGCCTACCGATGCTCGTCGACCTGGTCGAGCGGGGCCTCATCCGGATCCTCGACCTGACGTTCATCAAGAAGGAATTGGACGGGTCGGTGGTCGGCGTGACCGTCGCCGACCTCGACCACGACGGCACACTCGACCTGGCCGTCTTCGAAGGAGCATCATCCGGGCTGCTCAACAACGACGACCTCGCCGAGGCCAGCGCCATCCTCAAGCCCGGCAGCTCCGCCGGCATCCTCGTCTACGAGAACCTCTGGGCCGCACCCTTCGTCTCCGCACTACGCCGCAACGGCGCCCAACTCATCGCCAGCGGACGCATCCCGGTAGCAGACGTCCTCACGGCACTCGACACCGCAGACGCCGCTCCCCCTGAGTGAGAGAGTTCGCGCGAACCAATCCGTCCGACGGACAGAGCGGCAAGGTGAGGGACATGCCAGGTCTCCTCCACAGCATCGTACGCAGAGCGATCGTCGCGGGGACCGCAACCGCGGTCTCCCACCACGTTTCACGACGACAGGCGGCCCGGTGGGCGCGGCGGAACCATGGTCGGCGTCACCATGCCGGTTCCGTGCGTTCGGAAATCATCAGTTCAGCTATTGAGGATCTGGTCCTTCTGGCACGCGAACTCAGACCCGGTCAGCAGGCCCTGGGTGGGACCGCGTGGGTTCGGTCGGGCTTTGGAGTCTTTCAATGGTCATGGAGTGTGCAGCACTCGAGAACGCGACGTCGCTAGGGGTGAGGCTGTGCCACGGCGCAGCCAACCGCGACACCCTAGCGTTGCGACCACTCTCCCGGATGGTCAGCCCAGTACACCTGCAGAGGGTCGGCGAGGTCCACATCCGGTCGGTGGCGGCGTACGTGCCCCTCGAACTCCGCCTGCGTGGCGATCGGCTCCCAGAACGCCGTGCCGTCCTGTCGCTCGATCTTCACCTGCCGGTACCGGACCATCCCGATGAAGGTGGACACCTCAACCTGGTAGGTCACCCACACCTCCCGGCCCCCACCGTCCCAGGACACCTGCGCCGGATCGTCGAGGTCCACCCGTAGGCCCGCGCGGGCGAGGTGGCGTTCCAGCTCGTCCAAGGAGCTCGCCTCGAGTGCCGTCGGCCCGGGCAGGAGCACGGGCCGATAAGGTGGCGGGCCCTTGACCACCGGACCCACAAACACGATCGGTTCGCTCATTCCCCCATCGTGTTCAGGGCAGAGCGCACCCCGCAATCCGGGGGATCACCACACCTGGCGACCGTCACGCCTCGTACCAGCCGGCACACAGGTCACGCACCCTCGGTTGGCGGACGCCACCGCGTGAGTTGTCCGAGCTCCCCGTAGCGTGATGACGAAAGAAGCCAGCCCACCGCGCGCCTGCCGGTGGACCGGATCGAGCAGGATCCTGATGATCATTGTGAGCAAAGCGGATGATCTTTGACCTCGTTCTCCTGGGTCTGGCGATCACGCTGGAGCCGGTGCCGATCACTGCGTTCATCCTGCTCGTATCCGGCGATAGGGGTGTGCGCAAGGGCCTTGCCTTCATCCTTGCCTGGCTCGCCGGACTGGTCGCGGTCCTCGCCGGAGTCCTGTCGCTCACGGGAGGCAAGCCGCCGCATCAGCACACGTCCCCCTCGACCACCGCCCTGGCCGTCAAACTGGCCGTCGGGGTCGGGCTGCTCCTCTACGGCAACCATCGGCGCCACCGTGCCGGCCGCCCCCACAAGACTCCTGCCTGGCTGGCGCGAGTGGATCGCGCGTCATCGTGGACCGCCGCCGGCCTGGCCGTCCTCGTCCAGCCCTGGGCGCTGGTTGCCGCCGGCGGTGCGACCGTTGTGGACGCCAAGATCTCCAGCATCGAGTCGTACCTCATGCTGGTGTTCTTCTGCCTGCTGTCCTCGGCGAGCCTCCTCGCTATCGAGCTCTACGCGACGTTCGCGCCGTCTGCCGCCCAAGCCAGACTCGCCAGGCTGCGCACCTGGATGGACGACCATCAGGACCAGGCGGTGGTCGCCCTGTCGTTGCTGGTGGGATTCTGGCTGGTGGGCAAGAGCATCTACCAACTCGTCCAGTGAGGCACGGCGCGGGCGGGCGCCGTAGTTCGGACAGACCTAGAGTTGGGAGGGTGGCGGAGCGCCCGGCGCCTGGCACGACCGGCAGGCGCGGCGCCGCCCGGATGGGAGATTGGCGGATGACCGCGAACCCAACAGCGGAGGTCGGGCGCGCCGGCGTCGTTTCTGCGGCGAGCAACATCACGCACGCATTCTGTATTGAGCTGCCGAACGAGGCCGTAAGCGGCATCTGAACGCCACTGGCATCTGGGCGAAGCCCGGTCGGCCCGCGACCCGACCGGCGAAAAACAGCCTCGGCGACACCCGGGGCTTCCAACGGGGCACGCTGCCAACGGCTACATGCAGGCAGGAGGGTCTTTCCATGACTGACACCACGACTGCGGGTGCGCACGAGCACCCGCACCCGACTGCTGCGGAGCGCGCAGCCCGGGGCAGGGCAGCCCGGGTGACTGCACCCCGGTCGGGTCACGCCGACTACACGCCGTCGAGCAACAGGTTCAATCCGGTCACACTCCTTGAGGAGCAGTCGGCGGCAAGGGTTCCCGAGCTCGTGCCGATCCGCTACGGCCGGATGACCGAATCGCCCTTCCGCTTCTACCGGGGCGCTGCCGCGATCATGGCCGCCGACCTGGCCGGCACCCCGACCAGCGGAATCACCGCCCAGCTGTGCGGCGACGCGCACCTGCTGAACTTCCGCCTGCTCGGCTCCCCCGAGCGGCATCTGATGTTCGACATCAACGACTTCGACGAGACGCTGCCCGGCCCCTGGGAGTGGGATGTCAAGCGGCTTGCAACGAGCATGGTGATCGCAGGGCGGGAGAACGGCTACTCCGACCGTGAGCGCGCCGCCATCGTGCAAGCCACCGTGCGGTCGTACCGCGAGCGAATGCGGAGCTTCGCCGGAATGCGCAATCTCGACGTCTGGTACGCCCAGATCGAGGCCGACAGCCTGCAGAGCCTGTTCGCCGACCAGCTCAACGCCCGTCGGCGCAAGAACCTCACGCGGGCACTGACGAAAGCGCGTACGCGGGACAGTCTGCAGGCATTCGAGAAGCTGACGGAGGTGGTCGACGGGCAGCGCCGGATCGCCGCCGCACCACCGTTGATCGTACCCATCGGCGACCTGCTCCCCGATGTCGAGCGCGGCCAGCTCGAGAGCACCATCCGCACGCTGATCGACCGGTACAGCCACAGCCTGCAGGACGACCACCGCTTCCTGCTCGATCAGTTCCACCTGGTCGACATGGCTCGCAAGGTTGTCGGCGTGGGCAGCGTCGGCACCCGCTGCTGGATCGTCCTCATGGTTGGCAAGGACGAGGAGGACCCCCTGCTCATCCAGGTCAAGGAGGCCGACCGATCGGTACTGGCGGAGCACGTGGGCGAGAGCGCGTACGCCAACCAGGGGCAACGTGTCGTCAGCGGGCAACGCCTCATGCAGGCCACGAGCGACATCTTCCTCGGCTGGGAGCGGGCCGAGGGCATCGACGGTCGCCAGCGCGACTTCTACGTGCGCCAGCTGCGTGACTGGAAGGGGATCATCGAACCCCAGACGATGGTGCCGGAGGGCATCCGGATGTTCGGGCAACTGTGCGGATACACACTGGCCCGCGCCCACGCCAGGTCCGGGGACCGGATCGCCATCGCCGCGTACCTGGGGAAGGGGGACAGCTTCGACCGGGCACTGTCGACGTTCGCGGAGAGCTACGCAGACCAGAACGAGCGCGACCACCAGGCCCTGGTCGACGCGGTCCATTCCGGCCGGGTCACCGCACAGGCAGCATGACCCCGCCAACGAACCAAGGAGAAACAAATCATGCCAGGTCTACTTCGCGGAGTCGCACGCACGGCCGTCGTGGCCGGAACGGCGACTGCGGTCTCGAACCGCGTGTCACGGCGGCAGGCGGGTCGGTGGGCTCAGCAGGGCCAAGTGCAGGCCCCACCGCAGGAATACCAGCAAGCCCCGCCGGAGCCCGCTGCCTATGCCGCGCCGGCCGCCGCCGCGCCGGCGCCCCCCACCATGGACAGCAAGATCGAACAACTGAAGGAACTGGGCGAACTGAAGGCCCAGGGTGTACTCAGCGATTCCGAGTTCGCGGCCCAGAAGGCCAGGGTTCTCGGCTCCTGAACAGCTCCGCCGCTCCACCTGGTCCAGCCCGCCGAAGCTTCCGTCCGCACAGCCCCTGAGGGCGTCCAAACGGACGGAAGCAAGGGCTGCGCAGGCCACCACCGGATGCGGCCGGAGGCTTACCGAGTTCTCATGGTCACATGGAACCGCATCCGGCCACTGCCTACACCAACGAACTGCTGGCTCTGACGAATGATCTTGAACAGGCCGCTGCGGCGGACTTTGTCCTCCGCGTGTTCGACGGCGGCGCCTACTACGGCTCTCACAACGCTCTCGTCAACGTCGCGGCCGAGGAGAACGAAAAGGACGCGCAGATCCGGAGGCTGGCGGAGCGCTTGGAGGCCCTGGGCGAAGACCCGCTCGCCATCGCGAAGCTGATGAGCGGGAAGTGACTGATGGAACGCGGCCTGCCCCGTCCGGGCCAAGCGGCATGGCATGGGTAGCGCGATCGGCCAGATGCCGGCTTCGGCCGTCGGCATCGCCGTCAGTCCGTCGGCGCTGATCGCCGCGGTACTGATGCTCGTGCGGCGTGGTCTCTGTGGGTAGAACTGGTTCTGGGTCTGCTCTTCCTGCTGGTGGCCCTCCAGCAGGAAGATCGCGTCCCCGGGAAGGCCAGGAACCGCGCACGCCGGCCTGGACGGACCCAGGCCATCGACTCGATCTCGCCTGGGAAGGCAGCGGGTCTGGCTGCCCTTCTCTCGGCCGCCAACGCACCGTTCCGACCGGGCGGTCCGGCCAGCGGACGTATCCCACAAACCGCCAGTTCACACGGATGGCAGGGCAGAGATCATGAAGACCATTCTCAACATCATCTGGCTCGTCCTCTGCGGCATCGAGATGGCCATCGCGTACGTGATCGCAGGCATCATCTGTTGCATCCTCATCATCACCATCCCGTTTGGCATTGCGGCTTTCCGTATTGCCGGGTACGCGCTCTGGCCTTTCGGGCGCACCGCGGTCAGACGCCGTGATGCGGGAGTCGGCTCGGCGATCGGCAATGTGATCTGGATCGTGGTGGCCGGCTGGTGGCTGGCCCTCCTGCACCTCATCACCAGCATCGTGCTCTTCATCACGATCATCGGCATCCCCCTTGCTCTCGCCAACCTCAAGATGATCCCAATCTCCCTCGCGCCGCTGGGCCGCGAGATCGTCTCCACCTCCAGACGCGGTCAGGTCTGAGCGACTGCACGGAAGGCGACCCTCGTGCACCTGCCACCGAGTTCCTGGCGGTCCATCAGCCCAGGTCTCGCACTCCAACGCGGCCGCCACGCAAGTGCGGTGCGCACCGACCTCCTCGCCGGACTCACCGTCGCGGCGGTCGCCGTTCCCGCCTCCCTCGGCATGGCCGAACTCGCCGGCGTCCCCCGGTGATCGGTCTGTACGCGAGCACGCTGCCCCCTGGTGGCCTACGCCTTGGTCGGTTCCTCGCGCGACCTGGTGGTCGGACCGGACGGCACTCTCTCTGCGCTGACCGCCACCACCGTTGCCCCGCTGGCCCTCGTTCCGACGGTTCGCTCCGGCGTCGCCGCCTACCTCGCTCGCAGCACCGAGCGGTCAGCCGACACCGCGCCGGACGACCCCGGGCACCAACCCGGCTGATGTCGGCGTGCGAAGCAGCGCGGGGTGCCGCATCGTGGCCCCATGAGCAACGACAACGCCCCCCTGTGGGGCTTCGAGATCAACACCCACCTCCTCACAGCAGGCGGCACGCTCGCTTTTGGCGGATCCCTGCTCGCCCTGGCCGGTGTCTCCCTCACCGGCCTGGCCCTGTTGTCCGCAGGACGCAAGCGAGTGCTCCGGATGGAAACAAGCCCGCGCGGCCTGACAACTCAGTGGTATCAGCAGGCCAAGCGAGCCTCAACGGCCAGCGCTCAGGCGTGGCACGACGGAGTCGGAGCCGGCTCGGCTTAGACCGACCGGCAAAGGGCGGATATGGCGACCCACCTCGATGTGCCTGGTCACGACCATGTCGGCGGCAGGCTGCACGAGCAGCAGCAGGTGGCCCGACGAGCATGGAGGTGGTTTGTCACACCCACAATTCATCAGTCCGGCGATCTGCCGTAGCGCCAGGGAGGGGCCACAGCAGGCCGGGGGCGACCGCCGCACCGAGCGTGGCTGCCGTGGCCGCCCCGGTGACGATCGCCCAGGCGCCGGGGCCCAGCGGGGTGCAACCGAAGAACTGGCTGACTCCCGGTGTCTCGACCACCGCGAACAACGCAACCGCCGAGACCGCGCAGGTGCTCAGCACCAGCGGGCTGTGCCAGCGAGTGAGCAGTGTCTGGCCGAGCTGGGCGCCGACCAGGGCGGTCAGGCCCATGGTGGAGGCGCGGCGCCTGCCACCCGGGACCAGCCGGGTGAGTCGGCCGAGCTGCCAGGCGGCCAGCGCGGCCAGCGCGGTGGCGCCGCCGCGTACGGCGAGCACCTGTGCCATGTCCTTGCCCGCGAAACCGCGGGCCGGGGCGCCGCTCAATGAGACATCCCCCTCATCGCCGCCGCGCTCTGCCGGAGTCAGCGCTACCGCCAAGGCGGGCAGCATGTCGGTGAGCAGGTTGACCAACAGAAGTTGACGGGTCGTCAGTGGTGCCCGCCCGCCGAGGGCGGTTCCCAACACCGTGAACGCGACCTCGCCCGCGTTACCGCCCACCAGGATCGCGGCGGCGTCCCGCACGCTCTCCCACAGGGCCCGGCCTTCGCGCAGAGCATCCAGAATCAGCGAGGTGTCCGCCGCAGTGAGGACCAGGTCCGCGGCGGTACGGGCAGAGCTGGAGCCCTGTCCGGCGACTGCGATTCCCACGTCGGCGCGGCGGATCGCGGCCGCGTCGTTGGCACCGTCGCCGGTCATCGCGACGACGCAGCCGCCGCGCTGCAAGTCCTTGACGATGCGCGTCTTCTGGGTCGGGGAGACACGGGCGAAGACCGTTGCCTGTTGCACGGCGGTGATGCGCTCAGCGGTGGACATGGCATCCATCTGAGTGCCGGTCATGACCCGGTCGGCGTGCGGAATCCCGAGTTCGGCGGCTACGGCAGCGGCTGTAGTGGGGTGGTCACCGGTGATCATCGTCACTCGGATGCCGGCCTCCTCCAGCCTGCGGACGGTTTCCTCTGCGGCAGGCCGAGGGGTGTCGGCGATGCCGATGAACCCCAGCAACGTCAGGTCCTCCACATGGTCGGCGACCCTCCCGCGCACCGACGCGGTGTCCGGAACCCTCCTCTCGGCGACTGCCAGCACCCGCAGGCCCTGCTTGGCCAGCGTGCGTACGGTGCCCTGTGCCGATCGGCGCCGTGCCGCAGTGAACGGCTGCTCCTCGCGGGCAGACCGTCGAGGCGCCTGGGCGCGCCCGGGCGCCTGTACTCGGACGCATCGGGCCAGGACCACCTCGGGAGCCCCCTTGACCTCCACCACGACCCGCTGGCCCTCTCTTCCGAGCGAGGCGGCGTAACCGCGGCTGGTCTCGAACGGCAGTTCCTCTTCGAGGGTCCAGCCAGGGCCCGTTCCATCGGTCCCTGCGGCCTGCAGGACCGCACGGTCGGTCGCATGGGGCAAGTGCCGGTCGTCAGCCTCCGTGGGCGGGCAGGCGCGGGCGGCGACGCGGAGCAGCGTCAGGCCCTCCTCGCTGCCCGGGACCAGCGGCTGGGCAGCCGGCCCCACCAGCCGTACCAGGTGCAGTCGGCCTTCAGTGAGGGTTCCGGTCTTGTCGAAGCAGATGGTGTCGACTCGGCCCAGGGCCTCCAGGGCCCGGGTGGAGCGCACCAGCACCCCGAGCCTGGACAGGCGGCGGGCGGCCGCCAGCTGCGAGAGGGTGGCGACCAGCGGCAGCCCCTCGGGGACGGCCGCGACCGCGACCGCGACTCCGGAATCCAGGGCACGGCGCAGCGGCAGGCCGCCGAGCATTCCCAGAGCGGTGACGGCGGCACCGCCGACCGCGGTGGCGGGCAGAGCGATGCGGGTGAGTTCGGCGAGGCGGGCCTGCATGCCCGCTGAGGCCTGGACGTGCCCCGCAACGGTGGAAGCCTGCCCGGCTTCGGTGGCTTCGGCGGTGGCCACCACCACGGCGAGGCCACTGCCGGCCAGGACTGTGGTGCCCTCGTAGAGCATGCAGCGCCGGTCGGCCATGTCGGCGTTGGGCGTCGGCTCCGGGGTCTTCTCCACGGGGACGGACTCACCCGTCAGGGATGCCTCGTCGACTTCCAGGGCATCGGCGAGCAGCAGCCGGGCGTCGGCCGGCACGACGTCGTTGGCTCGCACCGCGATCAGGTCACCGGCTCGGAGCCGGTCTCCGGGGACCTCCTCGGTCGGCGCCTCGCGGAGGTGGGCGAGCGGCGCCTGGTCGGCCGGTCCGGGGCGAGCGTCAGCATCAGCCTCCACCACCGCCGAGGCGTCCGGGTGCGCAGGGGTGGCCTGGGCCCGGTCAGCGCAGACCCGGCGCGCAGGGACCTGCTGACCGAGCAGCAGATCTCCGAGGGCCTGTTCGGCCCGCAGCCGCTGGGCCCCGCCGATGACCGCATTGCCGGCCATCACGCCGACGACGAGCAGTGCGTCGACGCTGGAACCGACGATCGCCGACGCTGCCGCACCCAGGGCGAGGACCGGCGTCAGCGGATCGTCGAGTTCATGCTCTGCCGCGACTGCCAGACGGATGGTCGCACCGATCGGGGTGACCACGGCACGCCTGATCAGCGGGCTCTCTGCAAACCTCTCCTCGGCCAGGTGGATCCGGTGCAGCACCGCCGCCGCCCCGGTGCGCGGCACGAGTTCGGGCTCGGTACGGCTGCGGTGCAGCCTGTTGTAGACCTCCTCCGCGCTGAGGGCGTGCCAGGCGTTGCGGACCACCGGCCGTGGCAGGGGTCGGTGCTGCAGCCGCCGGGCGGCGAGCGCGTTGGCGGCCATCGCAGTCAACGAGGCGGCGTGCGCCGGTGGCAGGTCCTGCCACGTCGTCAAGGGTTTCAACGGACCACCGCCACTTCGGCGTCCGGGTCCCCCGACGAGCAGCAGCGCGCCGAGCGCGGAGCCGCTGAATGACAGTTGCGCGGCTCGTTCGCTGGCCCGGTGCGCGGCCGGTACGGCGCTGAGGACCCGCCAGACCTCCGCCAGGCCGGGCCCGCACACCAGGTCGGCGCGCCAGTCGGCCACACCGGTTCCGCGCAGGACGCTGATGCCCACGTCAGCGGCGTCCAGCGCCTGGTCGCGGTCGTGCGCGATGGCCAGCACGCCGTGGCCCTCACGTTGCAGCGCCTGGATGTGGTCGGTCAACTCCTCGGCTCGGACCGAGGACTCGTCACCCCAGGCATGCAGTTCCCCGGTGCTCGCGTGCTGGGTGAGCACGACGTGCCTGGCAGCGTCGTGCGCTGCGGTGAGCAGGGCTTCGGCCAGCGGGTCGAGCGAGGCTCCCACCCGTACGCGTCCGCAGATGGTTCCGTGACGGTCGATCAGATCCAGGGTGAGGCCGGCGGGATCCGCCGGGCCGCTGCCGTCGGGAACGTCCGCGGCCCGCAGCAGCCGCCAGCCGTCGGCGCCACTCCCCCGGTGGGCGTCGCCACCGTCGCCGCTCTCGTCGCCGTAGCCCGCGTCGGCAGGGGTGCTGGACGGCCACGGTCCGGTACCGGACAGATCGGCCATACTGCATCGCTCGAGCAGTGCGGTGGCGAGCCGCCAGACGCCGGCATCGTCCAGGGCGTCGCCGGTCGAGAGGGCGGAGAGCATTCGAACGTCGCCGTCGCACAGCACCGAGGAATCGATGACGACGGCGCTGACCCGGTCCAGGCGCCGCAGCGCGGTGGGCTCGAGCACCACCACGCCGCGGCGCGCGAGGTCGTGGCCCAGGACGGCGGCGAACGATTCCCGTCCATGCCGGGCCGCCTTGGACACCGTGGCGAGGATGAGTTCGGCTGCGGCTGCCGGATCGCGGGTGCCCACCAGGGCGCCGACGCCCCCGAGCAGGTGTCCCATCGCGGTGCGATCGGCCGCCTTCTCCACCGGTCCGTCCGGCAGCGGGCAGGGACGCTCAGGTCGCTCCGCGTGCTCCTGGGGCTGCCCGACCCCGCCGGGCACCACCAGATGCTGCTCACGCCGGTTCCACGCCTCTCGCCGGGCGCGGACCTCGAAGAGCTGGAAGGTGCGGTGCGCAGCATCGGCGGCGAGCGGTACCGCACCCTGAGCCAACCCCTGAGCGGTCGCCCCCAGGAGCGCAAGCAACGCATCGGCGCGCAACGGGCCCAGGCGCTGTTCCAACGCTTCCCGGGCCCGCGGTGCGGTGTCCGCCAGCGTCACCGCGGCGTGCACCGGCCGTGGCAGCAGTGGCAGGTCGGAGAGTCGACCCAGCACGGCCGCGACCAGCCCCACGCCGTCGGCGGCCAGGGCGAGCCCGGCAGCCGCAACGGCAGTGTCGTCGTCCGGCGGCGCAGCGTGCACGCCCTCCTCCGCTCGGCGCGCCTCGTGGGCTTCCTCAACCTCTTCCACCGCGTCCACCAGCGAGTCCAGGTCGACGCCGCCTTCGGCGAAGTCGATCAGGATGTGCCCGGTGACCGCGTTCACCTCGGCCCAGTTGACGCCCTCGATCCGGCCCAGCATCTCGGTGAGCGCGTGCGCGTAGCGCTGGTGCTGCTCCCCCTTGCCGTGCAGGCCGTGGGCCTGGATGTGCGCGCGGCCGGCGCGGGACCATACCCGGCGGTCGCGGCGGCCGCGGGCCAGGGCACCGAGCGATTCAGTGACCCGCGCCGCGCCCTGCAGCTTGCGGTCGACTGTCTCGCGGACCGAGGACAGGCCCGGAACATGCGGCACTTCCGCTGGTGGGGACGACGACGGCGCCGAGGCGCGCGGCGACTGCGGCAGCTCTGCCGTGAGCGGGCGCCGCTGGAACGTGGCCGTGCCGGCCTGGGTGCCCGCGCGCAGTGCACCGACGGCTGCTCCGCCGACCGCGGACGCGATCCGTGCGGTCTCATCGACGCCCTCCACAGCGCCCTTGACTGCGAGTGCGGTCACCACACCCGCAGCCCTGACCGGCACGGTCAGCACCGCTCCGATCAGGGACACGCCCGGTACCTCCACACCACGCCCCGTCCCTTCCGCTCCCGCATCGTGTCCTGTGCTGCCACCGTTGGTCGGTTACGAGGCCGCCGAGCGAGCGGCTGCCCGCGCGTCACACTGCACCAGGAAGCCAGCGGGGCTCCTTGACAACGTACGCGCCAGGCCGGTTCCACACAGCGCAGCCGCTGCCATCCGGCGTGGCGTCGAGCCAGGCCAGGGGCCACATGGGTGATCCTCACCCGGCCGGGCGACGCTCCCGGCCGACTCCGGCCACCACGGCCACCACGGCCACTCGATCAGCGCAAGCCCCCTCGCTGTGCATCGTGAACCGGGCGAGGCTGCTGTCATGGGCCAGTCCTCAAGATTCACCAGGAGCCTTCCATGACTTCTCGTCGTACCCGCTGTGTGTACGCCGGGGCCGCTCTGCTGTCGCTGGCTCTGACGGGATGCAACGGCGGTGACACCGCCCTGGGGACCATTACCTTCGTCACGCCCATCGGCGTGGGCGTGACGGTCGCCAACCCCAGAACCGGGATCTGTCACCGCCTCGGCGATGTAGGTGTGCTCTCCGTCTTCAACCAGACCGGGGCTGACATCTTGATGTATCGCGGCGCTGACTGCGCCAATGACGACGGCTCGGCGGGGATCTATGTCGCAACCGACACCTCGGACCAGGTCGTGCCGAAGTTCGGGCTGTGGCGGAGCTACCGAACGGTCGTATGACCGGCGACACCCTTCGGACGCCGCCTCTGACGGCCCTGCTTGTGAACTGCATTTGTGCCGTGCCTGCGCCGCCGTGAATCGTCCAAAGGGGCGAACCTGCCGAGTAATTCCGGTCGCGAGATCGTGTTCGCCTTGTTGGGGCCCGCGCGGGCCCGCAGGCTGGGGATCGAGAGGGCTGCCGCGCGGGCCGCCGCGCTCGGGCTCGCGGGCTCTGCGCACCCTCAGGCAGAGCGAGGAGACCGCGAGTGCAGGAAAGCGCGACCGGACGGCAGCTGACGCTGCGTCATGGCGGACAGACCGCCGTCGTCGTCGAACTGGGCGCCGCGCTGCGGTACTACGCGATCGACGAACGCCCGTTGATCGACGGCTTCGCGGCTGGCGACCGGATCACCGGCGGCCGCGGCCAGCTCCTCGTGCCGTGGCCCAACCGGGTCAAGGGCGGCCGCTACCGGTGGCAGGGCGAGGACCTGCAACTGCCGTTGACAGAGCCGGAGAGCGGCAACGCGATCCACGGACTGCTCCGCTGGACCTCCTGGCAGGTCGTGGATGTGGACGACAGTCGAGCTGCCCTCGAAGTCACGCTGTGGCCGCAGCCGGGCTACCCCTTCCACCTGGGGGTTCGAGCGGAGTACTCCCTGGGCGACGAGGGCCTGGAGGTGACCGTGACCGCACGGAACCGGGGCGAGCGGGTCGCACCGTACGGCGTGGGCCACCACCCCTACCTCACCGTCGGCACCGCCACGGTGGACGAGGCGGTGCTGACCGTCCCGGCGCAGAGCTGGCTACGCACCGACGCCTCGGGTCTACCCGTGGCGACCGAGGCGGTCGACGGCACGCCGTACGACTTCCGCAGGCCGCGGGCCGTGGGCGCGCAGCACTTGGACACCCCGTTCGGCGACCTCGAGCGGGACGCCCGCGGTCGTACGGTCGTACGCCTCGCCCACCCCTCAGGGAGGCAGGGTACGGATGTGTGGCTCGGCGAGGGCGCGGACTTCTTGCAGGTCTATACCGGCGACACCCTGCCGGAGCCGGAACGACGTCGCGCGGTCGCAGTCGAGCCGATGTCATGCCCGCCGGACGCCTTCCGCAGCGGTGCTTCGATCGTCGCCCTCGGGCCTGGACAGCAGCACAGCGTCCGGTGGGGCATCACGCCGTGGGTGAGGTGACAGCGCGCCGATGACTCGGGTCGGCGACGGATGCAATCGAGGCTCGTCACCCCCAACGTTACCGGCCCCCTGGGCGAAGAACAGGGACAGGACCAGCAGGCCGCCCACGTTGGTGACGGCGAACAGGCCCGCCTCCTGTCCCACCAAGCCCACGCCCACGACTGCCTCTTTCGCCGCTACTGCCATCGGCTCGGCGCACTCGAATCGCCTGCGGGACCGGGGCCGCTACCGGGTCGGGGCGGCGGCGCCGAAACCGAGGAACGTGACGCTCAGCACCGCGAACGGGTCGCGTGCGGCACGATCGGCAGTGGGTCGATCGGCCACGGCGGCCGCGAGCCTGCGATCGCTCCGCTCAGGCGAGGACCTTGGCCTTGGCCTGCTGGAACTCCGCATCTGTGATGTCACCGCGGTTCTTGAGGTCGGCGAGTCTGGCCAGCTCCTCCGCATGGCTGCCCGTCCCCGCGCTTTCACGCACGTAGGCGCGGAAGTCCTCCTCGTTCTTCTGGGTCCGCTTCAGTTCGCGCTCCCCCATCCCGCGGCCACGGGCGATCAGGTACACGAAGACACCGAGGAACGGCACGATGACGACGAAGACCGACCAACCCGCTTTCACCCAGCCACTCAGCGTGTCGTCACGGAAGATGTCACCGATGACGCGGAAGAGCAGCATGAACCAGAGGAACCACAGGAAGATCACCGCGATGGTCCAGAACAGGTTGAGCATCGGATAGCTGGCTGCCAACTGCGAATGCACCATGGTCCTACTCCTGCCGGTTGATGATGGGCCCCGTGTGGGGCTCACCGGAATACCGCCTTGGGTCCAGCCTGCGAGAACTGCTCGCGCTGCCGCTTCACCCGGAGCGGGTGACGGCCGATCCTGCGGCGGGACTGTCCCCTGCATGGGCAGGACCGCTCCTGCCGCGAACGCGTCCACGTACCCTCCGTCGGCCGCCGGGAGCATCTGGAACAACGTCGTAGCCGAGCGCGGCGCGGCGACCGGGCCGGCCGAGCCCGACACTCGGCGCGACCCGGTCGCCCGGTCGCTCCCGCTACTCGCGGGACAGCATGGCGGCAGCTTCCCGTTCCAGGTCGACGAACGGTTCACGTCGACGCCCACCCGCTTGAGCGTTCCGCCGGTGAAGGCCCAGGGCCTGGTGCCGGGATAGTCGTCGGTGACGGCATCGCCGCCGTCGCGGCCGGCGTTGAGACCCTCGCCCGCGATGCTGAACATGCCTGGCTGGGTCCTGACCAGCCCCTCGCCGACCTTGTGGTCGCCGTAGTAGAGGCTCAGGATGCCTCGAGCAGTACCGGGCGGGTCCTCGCCGACCTTGTCGAAGGAGGCGGCCAGGATCAGGTTCCGACCAGTCGGCAGGAGCACAGCGCGGTGGTGTGCCACTGGCCGTAGCAGGCCGTTCGCTGCGATCCGGTCGATGTTCGGCGTGTCGATCGGGCCGCCGTAGCAGCCCAGCGCTCCGAAGCCCACGTCGTCGAGCACGATGTACAGCACGTTCGGCGAGCCAGGCGGGGCCTTCGGCTGCTCGTAGGGACCCCAGTCCGGAACCGAGTCGCGGATGTCGAGGTTGACGACACCCCGGAAGGGCTTGGCCATGGCTTGTCTCCTCACATCTGGCCCAGCCTCCAGCGTCAGGAGCCGCAGGGCCCGGAGGCGTCACCCGGGGCAGGTGACCGCAAGTGGTGATCACGAGGCAGCAGGGGTTCAGTGGAGGTGTCGACCGTTCACATGTCGCCCCTCTCGTGAACCCCGGTGACCCCATGCCGAACCGTGCCGTCCTCGAAGCCCACGGACCCCCCGAACACCGACGTCTGGGCCCCTCCGGCGACCCGCTGCTCGCGTCCCGGTTCGCCGTCCCGGCGATGCCGAAGATCCTTGTTCAGCGCCCGGCGTTGCTGCAGCGCCTGACGGCCGGGACGCAGGGGCCGCTCACCCTCGTCAACGGCCCGGCCGGCGCGGGCAAGACGATGCTCACCGCCCATTGGGTCACCCGGGGCCTGGCACCGCATGCGGTCGTGTGGCTGGCTGTGGAACCGGGCGACGCGCCCGGTGCCTTCTGGGCCTACGTCCTGGAGGCGTTCGACCGGCGCGGCGTACGGCTTCCGGCGGAGGTGGGCAGGCCGACGCGTGCCGACGGCGTCGACCGGTCGCTGCTGACGCGCTTCGCCGCAGGCCTGGCGGAGTCACCAGAACCGGTCGTCCTGGTGCTCGACCAGCTCGATGCGGTCTCGTCCGACGAGATCGCCGACAGCCTCGCCTTCGTGCTCCGCCACTCCGCATCCGGGCTACGCCTGGTGCTCACCGCTCGCAGCGACCCGCTGCTACCCCTGCACCGCTACCGGGCGGCGGGTGAGATCACCGAGATCCGCAACGACGACCTGAGGTTCACCGGCACGGAGGCCGAGCTGCTCTTGCGTGAGCACGGCCTGGACGTCTCGCGTGCGGGTCTGCGGATACTGGTCGACCGCACCGAGGGCTGGGCGGCAGGCCTGCGGCTCTGCGCCCTGGCCATGCAGCGCAGCGCCGATCCCGAGACGTTCATCCGCGAGTTCGCCGCCGATCGGACCACGATCGCCGACTACCTGCTCACCGAGGTCCTGGATGCGCAGCCGCAGACCACGCAGGAGCTGCTACTGCGCAGCTGCATCACCGATCGCATCCACCCCGACCTGGCGAACGCCCTGACCGGCAGCCAGGACGCCGAGTGGACGCTAGCCAGGCTCGCCCGCGCCAACGCCTTCCTGGAACAGATCGACGGCTCCGCCTGGTACCGACTGCATCCACTGTTCGCCGAAGTCCTGCACGCTCATCTACGGCACCGCCATCCGGAGTTGGAGCCTCGGCTGCACCAGCGGGCGGCACTCTGGTTCGCCGAATCCGGACGGCTCACCGATGCCGTGGCACAGGCGGCCGCCGCCGGCGACTGGCAGTTCGCGACGGGGCTACTGGTCGACAACCTCGCGATCGGCCGACTCTTCACCGGCCTGGACACGGTGCGGCTGGGCCGTGCGTTCTCCGCCCTGCCCACCGACCTGACGGGCGCAGCCCCGGCCCTGGTCACGGCGGCGTGCCGACTGGCCGACCACGACCTCGACGGCTGCACAGCCGGGCTGCGGCGCGCGGACGAGTACCTGACCGACGCCGCCGGCCCGGCGCCCCAGCTCAGCCGCGCCTTCGTCATGGTGCTGGCCGGGCGGCTGACGGGCGATCTGGAAGCTACCGAACAGGCCGCGGTAGACGCCGACGGCCTCCTGCGCGAGGTCCCGCAGCGCCTCCTCGGGCAGCACCCCGAAATCCGCGCGATGATGCTCGCGGGCCTCGGCTCGGTGGAACTCGGCGCCGGGCGTCTCGACCGCGCCGACGCCGGGCTCACCGCCGCCATCGAGGCTTGCGGGCAGCCGGGGACGGAGTACCCGCTCTGCGATTCGCTCGGGTCACTGGCCCTGGTCGACCTGCTGCGCGGGAGACTGCGGCTGGCGGAGGAGCACGCACGCGGATCGCTCGCCGTCGCCGATCGGTCCGCACTGCCGCCGGAGCACCGGGCGGGGCTTGACCACCTCGTCCTGGCGGGAATCGCGGCCGAGCACGACGATCTGGAAACGGCCCGGGCCCAACTCGACCTGGCGACCAAATCGGCCGGGCCGTTCCGGACGTCCGTCGCGGTCGTGGAAGCCGCTGTCATAGCTTCCCGGCTGGCTACCGCCTCGGGTGACTCGGAGGAAGCGCTCGAGATTCTGCACGCCGTCGGCTCGTCCTCGGCCTCCGCGCAGCTGCCCGACTGGACCTTGGACGAGCTCGCCATCGCCGAGTCCATCGCGCATCTGGCGCGCGCCGACCCAGACGCGGCCCTCGACGTACTGGACGCCGTGGCCTGCGACCGGCGCGAGCACGCCGTGGCCCGGGCCCGCGCGCTGCTGGCGAAGGGGCGCGGCGACCGCGCGCTGGAGGTACTGGCCGGGCTGCCGGCCGACGAGTCCGCGTCAGCGACCAGCCTCGCGCAGACGTGCCTGCTGCGGGCCCAAGCTGCCGCCGAGGGCGGTCGCCCCGAGGAGGCACTCCGCCTGCTGCGCCGGGCACTGGGCCTCGGTCGGCCCGAGGAACTGCGGCGAGTGTTCATCGAGAGCGGCCCCTGGGTGACACGACTGCTCCGGCAGGACCCGCTACTGGCGAAGGCTCACGCCTGGCTGCTGGACGACGCCCCCGCGAATCCGCGGGGGCGTGCCCGCGAGCAGCTGCCGGCGGTGGTCGAGCCGCTGACCGAGCGGGAGGGCGAGGTGCTGCGCCAGGCCGCCCAGATGCTCTCGACAGACGAGATCGCGGCCGCCCTGTACCTGTCCGTCAACACGGTCAAGACGCACCTGAAGAGCATCTACCGCAAGCTCTGCGTGACCCGACGCGGCGAGGCCGTCCACCGGGCCCGCGACCTCGGGATGCTGTGAGCCCCGATGCCGCGAGCCCGAAAGTCCGCGCCTCGCCTGAATCGGGCGATGCCACGCGCGGCGACGTGGCCCAGGATGGCTGGGGTAAGCAGCAAGCATCCTGCCTCGGCTCCGAGAGAAGTGCTCGCATGCGCTACGAATTCCGCGTGGACGGCGTCGTGTCAGAGACACTCACCGAAGCGTTCCCCGAGCTCGATCGCATCGCCTTGCCCGATCAGACCCTGTTCCTCGGAGTGGTGACTGACGAGGCCCACCTGTACGGGCTGCTGGTCCGGTTCCAGTCCCTGGGCCTGCACGTGCTCGAGATGCGGCAGTTGCCCGAGTGACGAGCTGGTTCACCCCCGGCGGGTGAGCAGACTCCCAGGTGTCGCAGGCGACTGTGGAGGCCCAGCAACAGAGGAGGAGAGATGGCGGAGCTCCTTCGCCCGCCGACGGCGGACCAAGATCTGCGCACGGCGCTGACAGCGGTGGAGGCGGCATACGACCGTCGGATGGCCGCTCCGCGACCGGACCCGCACCTGCTGCTCGAGCTTCGGAGTCGTGCTCGTGAACTGACCGACGCCGCCGTCAGGCCGCTGAACGGAGTCCCCCGCGGCTGACCGGCGCGGATCCGGCATCGCTGTGCGGGCGCCGATCGCGGTGCGCGGTGGATCATGCGGCACTTCCACTGACTACGACCACACCGCCCGGGTCGGCTTCCCACGCTCTGGCATTCCGACTGAGAGCACCCCGTTCAGCGGTAGCGGTCGGCGACAGCGAGTACGGCAGCGGCGCTCGCGATGCCGAGCACAGCTCCGGCCGCTACGTCGCCGGGATAGTGGACGCCGGTATGAACCCGGGAGTAACCCACCGCGCAGGCGAGCAGACCGAGCGGCAGGGAAGTCGCGGGCAGTGCAGTGCCGACGGCAGTCGCGAAGGCCACCGCTGAGGCGGTGTGGCCGGAGGGGAACGATGCGGACTGTGGCATCGGCACGTGGCGGCCGGGCACGACCAGGGACGTCCGGTCGGGGCGCGGGCGGCGGACCAGTCGCTTGCCCACCAGGTTGGCGGTGGCCGACGCGACGGCGACCGCGGCGCCACCGAGCAGCGCCGCTTGCCGCGTGCGCCCGGGGCGCAGTGAGAGCAGTCCGGCGACGGTGAGGGAGATCTTGGAGTGGTCGGCTGCGGCGGACAGGCGCCGCAGGCTCGTGTCGAGCGCCGGCGTCTCGGTGGCGGCCACCGCGGTGTAGACGGCAGCGTCGACCGCCTTGAGGTCGCGCAGCACATCGCGGGCGCTAGGCATCGTCAGGTCCCTCGGTCGACCCCCCGGATGGTTCCGCAGCACTCGGTGTCGGCCGGTGACGGCCCAGCGCGAGGGCGATGACCCGCCGCCAGTCCAGAGGCGGACTGGTCACCGGGGCACCCGGGCGGCCTCGGGGCACCCGCACCCGCAGCGCACCGGCCCGGACGCTGCAGATGACGGGGGTCGACAACTGCAGCGCCTCGCCATCGACAGCGACGGGGATGGTCGCCGCGTCGGAGTGGACCACAACCGTGCGCGCGGTCAGCACGTTCATGCCTGACGCCTGAGTGCCGCGCAGTGCGAGCTCGGCCGCCTGAGCCGGGCCGTCCACCCGTACCCCGAGTACGCCCAGGGTTCCCAGGTCCAGTCGGGGTCTGCGGCCCGCAGTGATCGGGTCGACCGCGGCGGCGTAGGGGTTGTTGCTGACCAGCAGCGCCTGCTGGGACTCCAACCGGATGCTGTCCGCCTGCGCTTCGAGCCGCCCGGCACGGTCGGCGAGCAGCAGGTCGGGCAGCGCGTCCAGGGCGGTACCGGCCTTGGCGTCGCGGTACTCCGAGCTCTGCACGATCTGCGCGTAGGCCCCGAACGAGACGGTGTTGACGAAGGCGTGCTCGGCGACCATGCCGAGGTCGACCCGGAGTTCCTCGCCGTCGGTGAGCGCGTCCAGGCAGCGGGAGGGGTCGGTACGGTCCAGGCCCAGGTCCATGGCGAAGTGGTTGCGGGTGCCTGCGGAGACCACCAGGAAGGGCAGATCGTGTTCGGCCGCCACTGCCGCCACGAGGGCCTGGGTACCGTCTCCGCCCGCCACCCCGAGCAGGTCCGCGCCCTCGGCTGCCGCCCGGCGGGCCACGGCGGCGACATCGGTGTAGGTGGAGGTATCCAGCAGCACCACTCTCGCGCCCAACTGCTCCGCCTTCTCCACCAGGCCGAATCGGCCGACCTTGCCGCCGCCGGACTTCGGATTCATGATCAGCACGGGATGCCGAGGGAGCGGACCAGCAACCGCGTGCATGCCGTGCGGCTCCCGCACCCGGCGCAGCGCCGAGCGCGCACAAGCCAGTGCGGCACTCCAGAGCACCAGCGCGCCGAGCGCCGCTGACCACAGGCCCGTGCGCGTATAGAACACCAGCACCGCGACCGGCGCCCCCACTGCGAGCACCGCGCCCGCCCAACGCACCACACCCCGGTGCGCCAGCAGCAACCACACCCCTGCCGCCGCGGCCGCCAGGCCCGCCAGCCCGATCGGCAGGATCAGCAGACCGCCCATCCCCGTCACAGCCAGCAGAACCACCACCGCTGCCAGCGCGCAGAGCAGTGCCACCCGGGCCAGCAGACCGGCCCGCGACGACTCGCGGGAATCGCTCGCCTCCATCCGGTTCCCTCCTGCTCACCTCCGCTGAGGACCCGCTGGCGGATCCGCGGCCTGAAATCCGATGCGGGAGTCGCCGCACAGCACGCCATCGTCAGAGTCCGAGCAGTTTCGACTGCTCCCAGTTAACGGATGCGGAGTCCCGGCGGTCCACCAGGACACGCCGGAATTCGACTATCTGGCATATCACCTGTTTTGGTCTGTGCTCGGCCGCGAGGCGGCGCTGAACGGCGGACCAGCAGGCCCGAGGGTCACTCGTTCGCCCGCCCGGATGTGCGATCAAGGATGCGCGCGTGTCGTCTGGTGAAGTTCGACCAACCCCAAACCGGAGGTTCCGATGACCCAGACCACAAGCGGCGTGTCCGTGCAGGTGCAGCAGTGCATCGACGCGTGCAACGAGACCCACAGCGTGTGCGAGCAGACCATGACGTACGCCCTGCAGAAGGGTGGCGACCTTGCCCAGCGCCAAGTGGTGATGGCGCTGATGGACTGCGCGGAGAGCTGCCGGCTGTCCGCTGACATGATGATGCGGCAGTCCGGCATGGCCGCGCAGATGTGCCGGATGTGCGCGCAGGTCTGTATGTCGTGCGCGGAGATCTGTTCGGGATACGACGATCCGATGATGCGCGCCTGTGCGGAGGCGTGTCGCCTCTCGGCAAGCCTGTGCGCGCAGATGGCGGACGCACGCATCTGAGGTACGCCGCGGTGCGAATCGCCGTACCGTTGTACTGGAGCCCTCGCCGTCTCCCCCGTCGGCGGGGGCTTCGCCGTGCCCTCCCGGCTACTCGGCAGGTCCCGACTCCGAGGTTTATTGAACGTTCATTCGTCGGCGACCATGCGTCCCGCAACCGGTCGGCCTCCGTCGTCTAGCGTCCGGACGAACGAACTCCGCCGAAGGGGATGCCCGGATGACGCACGGCCACGACCACATTCACGACACGGACGAAGACCAAGGCTGCCCGAGAACCGCCGCGTTCGACTCCCCGGCCCCGGCTGCCGCGAACCGCCGCTCGTTCCTGCGCACCACCGGACTCCTCGGTGCCGGGCTCACCACGCTCGGGCTGGGCACCGCCGGCACGGCCGGCGCGGCGACCCCGACCGGCCCGGTCGCCTCGGCGGATGCCTTCGACGGCGGGGAGTCCCCCGACCACGGTGGCGGCACGTGGTCACCGGACGCCGACAACCCCCGCTTCACGGTGGTCGTGATGCCCGATACCCAGTACCTGTTCGACCAGGACCGGATCCACCCCGCCCCGCTGGAGGCCTCCCTGCGCCATGTCCTGAACGGCGGGAGCGGCGGGACCGGCGAGAACTACGTCTTCCTGGCCCACCTGGGTGACGTGACGCAGAACGGCGAGCCAGGCGAATTCGCCGCCGCAGGCCGGGCTTTCGACCTCCTCGACCGCCACCGCGCCGCCTACAGCGTGCTGGCGGGGAACCACGACATCCACTCGTCCACCGACGACCAGCGCGGCCGGACCCCATACCTGGACACCTTCAACCCGACGCGCTTCGGCCACTCCGACACGTTCAAAGGCGCCAGCCCGGACGGCTACAACACCTACCACATCTTCCGCGCGGCGGGCCGTGACTGGATGCTTCTCTCGCTCGACTGGCGGCTCTCGGACAAGGGTTTCGCCTGGGCCAACTCGGTCATCGCCGCGGACCCCACCGTGCCGGTCATCCTCACCACGCACGACCTCGCCTCGGCGGACGACAACGGCGCGGCCCAACTGTCGGACAACGGGCAGGCCTTGTGGCACAGGCTGATCAACGGAAACGACCAGATCTTCCTCACCCTGAACGGCCACTACTGGCCGCCCGGCAGCACCACGCTGACCAACAAGGCGGGCAACGACGTCCACGTGCACATCACCAACTACCAGAACCGGTACTACGGCGGCGCCGCGATGATCCGCGCCTATCGATTCGATGTGGACCGCAACACCATCGACGTGCAGACGTACTCGCCGTGGATCCGGCAGCTCGCGGCCGACCAGCTCAGTGCCAACGAACTCGCGAGCCAGGAGCTTGAGTTGACCACATCGGTCGACTACTTCTCAGTGCCGATCGACTTCGCCCGGCGCTTCGAGGGCTTCGCGCCGACGCCGGTCCGCAGCCCGCGCCCCGCCCGTCAGATGCTGGTCCCCGGGACGGTGGCCTACTGGCGCTTCGACAGCGGGAACGCCGACGGGAGCGCCGTGACGGCCTCCCAGAACATCAAGGACCTGAGCGGCCGCGGCAACGACCTGGCCCTGCAGCTGGCTCCGGGCACCCCGGACGGCACGCTCACCTGGTCCACCGACTACCACCCCGACCAACCCGGCCACGGCAGCCTCCGATTCGCCGGCCAGGGAAACCCCCTCAAGGGCGCCTACCTGCAGACCGTCGCCAACGCGCCGCTCAACGCCGACACCTTCAGCCGCGGCTACACCTTCGAGGCCTTCTTCAGGCTGCCGTCCACCTGGGACTCCGGTCAGAACGGCTGGTCCGCGCTGCTCAGCCGCTGGGGTATGAGCGGCGAGGCGGGGAAGACCGGGCCGAATACCGACCCGCAGGAGCCGATCGCCACCCTCAGCCTGTCCGGTGACCGGGAGTTGCAGTGGTGCATCTACCCGACCAACCAGACGGGATCGGCCACCAACTGGGGCCACGAACTCCCGCTGGACAAGTGGTGGCACGTCGCGGTCGTCAACGACGGCAGGCTGACCCGGATGTACGTCGACGGCTGCGAGGTCGTCCGCAACCCCTCCACGCCGTCCGTCGGCATCACCAGCCTCGACCACGCGTGGCTGCTCGGCGGCTACGAGTACGCCGGCGTGATCAACCAGGTCTTCCATGGCTGGATCGGAGACGTCCGCATCGTCGGCCGGGCGCTCCCCACCCGGGAGTTCATGCTCGCGTAGGCGACGAGTTTCCAACTGGGCGGCGGGTGGTGCGCGTCAGTACTCGACTGCGCGCACTGCCAGGCGCGCTCGACGCGCGCTCGACGGACTGGAGTTCGGCCCACTCGGCATCCTCCCCACCGCGGGCTCCAGGTGGTCGCCGCAGGACCGCCCGGACCGCCTACCGGCCACCTACCACCGAATCCACGGGGTGACGGCGTACTTCCACGGCTGCCACTCGGTCGGCGACGACACACCTGGGACCTTCCCGGCCAGGCGCCCGGCACGCGTGCGTTCGGGCGAACCGGCCCCACCGTGACGGCTTCAGGTGAAACGCCCGATATATCGGGTTAGCCTGGATGGGCGGGAGCGGATCCCGGTATGGCCGGGTCCGGCGGCGGCACCGCATGGGGAGAAGGGAGCGATCCTGCGCCGCGAGCGACTGGACCACTCGCACCTCATCGAGTAGCGGCCGCGAGAGGGACATGGTCACCAACCCCCTGGTTCAACTGGCCGCTTGGGTGTCGTTCCGTACCGTGCGGCGAACAGAATCCCGCCGACCTGCGGCTGCGGTCACTCGCACTGGCCAAAACCATGGCCGGAACCAACCGGCCCGGCGGAAGGAGCAGATCCATGTCAACCACGGCATGGCGGTTCAGGGGCACCGAAGGGGCCGATGACGCAGTCCTCAGGGTCAAGCAGCTGGGTGATCAGGAGCTCATCGATGTGCGTGATGTCGCGGTGATGCGCTGGCCGCAGTACGCAGCGGGGCCCCAGGTTCAGGAACACGTGACCGATGAGGGCAGCAAGGCCTCCGCGTTCGCCAAGAAGCTGAGCAAGGCCGGGATCGACAGCTCGATGATCGAGTCGGTGAAAGGTGACATGACACCGGGGACCTCGGCGCTTGTGCTGCTGAGCGCCGACGCCGTGATCGACACCGTCGCACAAGCGTTCGAGGGACGCGCCATGGAGTTGATGCGCTCTGACCTGTCGGTGCAGCAGGAGGATCAGCTGAGGGCTGCCTTCAGCGGCCCGTCCGAGGCGGAACGGGGGCCAGCCGCCGGGCAATGACCCGGGGGCAAAGCGAAGACCTCCTCCGCCCGTTTCCGCCGCCGCCAGCGTGCGGCCGCCGTCGCGCCGGGCCGGGCCGAGGGCCGCGCCGGGCCGGGCCGCGCCGGGCATCAAGGTGGTGCGGTGACCCGATGACCTCGCCGGCCCGGCGGGCTCCGGCTACCCGCAGGCCCTCACCGGGAGCGCCCTGACAAACGGAAGGGCGGCTGCTGGCCACCGCCGACTGCGACCACGCGCAGACCGAGCCGGAGCCGCACCGGCCCGCGGGGACCGCGGACGAAGCGGCTGACCGCTTGCGGGCCGAGACCCGAGCCGGCCGGCTGGACGGCGATGCGTTCACGTGTCGGACCTGACCAGGCCGAGCGTGGTGCGGTGGACCTGGCCGAGGAACTCGCCGTTGCCGGCGCTGCGGACCGGCACACGTACGCGACAACTGGAACCACACAGCTGTCCGGCTGGGTCGTCGTACCTGGATGCGGGCTTGCGGCTGAGAAAAACGCTTGGACTCCGCGGGCGCTGTCGCGGGACACTACGGTTCCTGGCCTCCCTGTACTCGCACATATGCGTCGCCCTGAGCTGCGCGGGGGCTCCGCCGTCATGCCCTGGCTGTCGGAAGGTGACCTGAGCGAGGGCACTCACTCGAACCAGAAATCAGCACGGCCGGTGAAGCAACGGGCTTCTGCCCGGCGAGCACGCGGCGGACAGCCGCACGACAACACGGGGGTGGGATGCGATCGCCTGAATCGCGCGAGTCGTCGTCCGGCAGGGGCCCGGTGCTCCTCGCACTTAGGTATTACGGACGGGAGTTGGCCCGGCTCCGGCGGCTGACGGCGCCGGCGATGCTGCTGCCTGCCCTCGGCAACATCGGCATCAACTACATCGCGCCGCTCATCGTGGCGAAGCTCGTCGGCCGAATCGCCGGCGACACCGGCATCGCGATCGGTTCAACGCTGCCCTACGTCCTCGGCTTCGCCGGCGTCCTGCTGCTCGCGGAGACGCTGTGGCGGATCGGCCTGCACTGCCTGAACCGCCTCGACGCCCTCGGGATCGAGCAGCTCTACGTGATCGGCATGGACGAGCTGTTCGCCAAGGACACCGCCTTCTTCCACGACAACTTCGCCGGGTCGCTGACCAAGCGGGTCCTCAGCTTCGCCTCCCGCTTCGAGGAGTTCGTCGACACGCTGACGTTCTCGGTCGTGGGCAGTCTCGTGCCGCTGGTGTTCGGGTCGGTGGTGCTGTGGACATACGACCCGCTGCTCGTTGTCGGGCTCCTGGGGATGATCGCGCTGACGGCGCTGTGCACGGCGCCCCTCATCCGTCGCCGCCAGGCGCTCGTTGACCAGCGCGAGGCGGCGATCGCCCGGGTGTCGGGCCACGTCGCCGACAGCCTGATGAACATGGACACGGTCCAGGCGTTCGCCGCCGAGGAAGGCGAGGCGGCCGAGCACCGGTCCCGCGTCGCGGAGTCGCGGCGGCTCTCGCTGCGGTCGTGGGACTACGGCAACCTGCGCATCGACACGCTGGTCGCGCCGATGTCCGTGCTCACCAACGCGCTCGGCCTGCTGCTCGCGGTCGCACTCGCAGGGAGCCGGCACGGCGTGGAGGCGGTCGTGGTCGCCTTCACGTACTACTCCAACGCAACGCGGATCATGTTCGAGTTCAACCAGATCTACCGCCGCCTGGAGAGCTCGATGACGGAGGCTGCACAGTTCACCGAACTGCTGCTGACGCCGCCGACCGTGGTCGACCCGGCGTCGCCGGAGCCGCTGCTGTCCCGGGCCGCCGACGTCCACTTCGAGCAAGTGACCTTCTCCCACGCGGGCGCGCAGCCGCTCTTCGAGGGCCTCGACCTGGCTGTGCCCAGCGGGTCGAAGATCGGTCTCGTCGGGCGGTCAGGCGGGGGCAAGACCACGCTCACCCGCCTGCTGCTGCGGATGACGGACATCGACGCCGGCCGGATCCTGATCGGGGGTCAGGACATCAGCAGGCTGCGCCAGGCCGACCTGCGCAGCCTGATCGCCTACGTGCCGCAGGACCCGGCGATGTTCCACCGCACGCTGCGGGACAACATCGCCTTCGCCCGGCCGGACGCCACCGACGCCGAGATCCGGCGCGCGGCCGAAGCGGCGCACGTCAGGGAGTTCGCCGACGCGCTGCCGGACGGCTTCGACACCATGGTGGGCGAGCGAGGTGTCAAGCTGTCCGGCGGACAGCGCCAGCGGGTCGCCCTCGCCAGGGCGATCCTCCGCGACGCGCCGATCCTGCTGCTCGACGAGGCGACCAGCGCCCTGGACTCCGAGAGCGAGATCCTGGTCCAGGAGGCCCTGTGGCGGCTCATGGAGGGGCGGACGGCGCTCGTCGTGGCGCACCGGCTGAGCACGGTGGCCACCATGGACCAACTCGTCGTCCTCGATCATGGACGGATCGTCGAGCAGGGGACGCACCAGGAACTGCTCGCATCGGACGGCGCCTACGCGACGCTGTGGCGGCACCAGTCAGGCGGATTCCTCGACGACACCCCCGCGCAGGCCGACCTCCACTGAACGCGGGCCCGGTGCCCTTGTGGGTGCCGTGCGGTCCGTCCGTACAGGTCAAAGCGCACGGCTCAACACCGACGAGAACGAGACCGGCAGCGCCAGCAGCCCCCGGGCCCGCATCGACGGCCGCCAGCGGAGCTCGTCCCGGGGGGCGTCCAGGGCCAGCCCCGGGAGGCGTCGCAGCAGGGTCGCCAGTGCGATCTCCGTCTCCAGACGGGCGAGCGGGGCGCCCAGGCAGTAGTGGATGCCATGTCCGAGGGCGAGGTGGCCGGTGTCCGTCCGGGCCAGGTCGAGACGCTCGGGGCAGCCGAACTGCTGCGGGTCCCGGTTGGCGGAGGCGAGCGAGAGCAGCACTGTCTCACCGGCCGGGACAGTCACGCCCCCGATCACGACATCCACCATCGGGAAGCGGCGCAGCGCGAGCGGCGCCGGGCCGTCGTATCGGGCGAGCTCCTCGACCGCCGCCCCGATCCGGGCGGGGTCGGCCCGTAGCGCCGCCAGCTGGTCCGGGTGGTCGAGCAGTGCGAGCACGCCGTTGCCGATCAGGTGGACCGTGTTCTCGTAGCCGGCGAAGAGGATCAGGAACGCGAGGGAGGTGAGTTCGTCCTCCGTCAACCGGTCGTCCTGCTGGTCGTCGTTCCTGTCCCGGACGGCGATGAGCGCGGAGAGCAGGTCCTCCTCGCCCGGATTCTCCCGCTTCTGCTGGATCAGGCCGCCGAAGAAGTCGAGCATTGCGCCGACCGCCGCCTTGGCCGCCTCCGGGCGGGCGGGGTCAGGGGTGATCAGCACGTCCGTCCAGGCGCGGAAGTCGCGGCGGTCCGCCGGCGCCACCCCGAGCAGGTCGCACACCACGGCGATCGGCAAAGGCGCGGCGTACTCGGAGATCAACTCCACACCGCCACGCGACTCCAGCGCATCCACCAGATCGTCGGCCAGCCGCTGCACCGGCTCTCGCAGCCGGTCCACGCGTCGCGGGGTGAACGCCTGCGACACCAGTCGGCGGATCCGGGTGTGCTGGGGCGGATCCATGTTCAGCAGGTTCGCGTCCAACGCCGGCGGCAGGGCCAGGCCGCGGTAGTTCCCGGGCAGGGCATTGCGCTTGTCCAGCGAAAACCGGGAGTCGGCCAGCGCCTGGCGCACATCCTGGTACCGCGTCACCAGCCACACCGGCAGCCCGTCCGGCCCCGCCATTCGGTGCACCGGCCCTGACTCCCGCAAACGCGCGGCAACCCCGTACGGATCCGCAACCAACTGGGCGGGTGAAACGCTTGACGACGGCTCAGCAGCGACGGACTCCATGCGGCCCACCCTATCCGCCGGCGTTCACCCGACCGCGGGCGGCGGCGCCCGCGGCAGCCGGATGCTCAGATACACCCCAGATAACGAGGACAATATCTGACCTAGTTGCCGTGTACGGTCGGAGCATCGGCCGGGATCGGGTATCCGTGACCTCGTATCCGTGACCTCAACGAAGGGACCACCCATGTTGCGAGGACTCACCACCGTCAGCTTCTGGGCCGCGGATCTGCCGGCGGCGACGAAGTGGTACACCGAACTGCTCGGTCTCGCACCGTACTTCACGCGACCGGGCTACGCGGAGTTCCGCATCGGCGACTACCAGCACGAACTCGGCCTCATCGACTCCAGCTACGCCCCCGCCGGCCAGTCGACCGCTCCGAGCGGCGCTGTCATGTACTGGCATGTCGACGACGTCGGTGCGGCACTGGAGCGACTGCTGTCCATGGGGGCCAAGGAGTACCAACCGCTCACCGAGCGGGGCTCCGGGTTCGTCACCGCCGCAGTGACCGATCCCTTCGGCAACATCCTGGGCGTCATGTACAACCCGCACTACCTGGAGGTCCTGGGCTCGCGCTGACCGAGTGTCGCACCGGCCGAACGGTCGGGCACTGGGACTGATCGTGATGCTCGATCCAGCCGGCCACTCGTTCTGCATCGCAGCTCGCAGCTGATCGTCCTGTGCGCGCCACCCGGTCGCCCACCGACTCGCCTGACGTCACTGCTGCGCCCTGCGAGACTGGGCGGGTGGATGCGATGAAGCGGTTCCGCCTCGCGGCCGTCGAGTGGGCGGCCGGCGGCGTGGGCGCCCCGGCTGCCGCAGCGGTCGCGCAAGAGCTGGCCAACGGCTCCGGCCTGCGCACGGCCGTACTCGTCGAAGGGGTCAGCGACCAGGCCGCCCTCGAAGCGCTCGCGGCGCGACGTGGCCGCGACCTCGCCGCTGAGGGCATCTCCGTCGTGCCGCTCGGCGGCGCCACCAGCATCGGACGCTTCCTGGGTCTGCTGGGCCCGCAGGGGCTCGACGTCGGGCTCGCGGGCCTGTGCGACGCCGCCGAGGAGAGCTACTTCCAGCGCAGTCTGGAACGGGTGGGCCTCGGCTTTGACCTGACCCGCGCCGAGATGGAGTCGCTCGGCTTCTACGTCTGCGTGGCGGACCTTGAGGAGGAGCTGATCCGCTGCCTCGGTACGGACTCCGTGGTGCGGGTCGTCGAGGCGCAGGGCGACCTGCGATCGTTCCGCACGTTCCAAAATCAGCCCGCGCAGCGGGGCCGGGCCGTCGAACAGCAGCTTCGGCGCTTCATGGGCACCCTCAGCGGCCGGAAGATCCACTACGCCCACGCGCTCGTCGACAACCTGGAACTCACCCGAGTACCGCGGCCTCTGGACGCGCTGCTCGCACACGTCTGAGGAGACCGCTCCACTCCGCCAGCGGTATCCGTCCAGCTGATCGAATGCCCGGCCCTGGTCCAGCGCGCGAGCATGCGCGGTCGCAGCGGATCCGGGCTCGGACTGGGCCAACCTGGCCGGAACAGGGCCGCAAATCCGCTGGAGCAGTGGGCGGTCAAAAGTGCATAAATTCGGACATTAAGCCTGGTCAGGGGCATGTGGGGTACACCACTAAAACGCCCATTTCCTTGCACGGCAGGACAAAGCCGTGTGACGGTGACGAAGCGTTCAACGACGCCGCAGCCGGGCACGGCGGCGCAGGGGTCCCACGCCCCAGGGTGATCCGCACCCACTCAGCAACACGAGTCGGCAGGTGCGACTGCCGCGCAGGGCGGACACCCACGCTTCTCCCCGTCCGGAACATCTGCATATCCCACACGTGGCACCCGCCTGCCTCCGGCAGGTCCGATCGCTCGACTTCGGGCGTCGCCGCCACTCCCCCTGTCCATTGGAGTGACATGCGCATCAGCGCCCTTAAGCACCGCCGCACCGCCACCCGCCTGCTGGTCGCCGCCGCCATCGTCGGCGGGGCCGCCGCCGCCACGGTCGGCACCGCGTCCGCCGCCACCCCCTCCTTCGCGACCACGTCCGTCGCGCAGTACAGCTCCGCGAACAACCTCTACGGCTGGATCGCCCAGGCGCAGTCGGTGCTCGCCGCCCACGGCGACCACGTCCCCCCGGCCAACGCGATCGCTGCCCGCGCCATGACCGAGTCCTCCGGCAACCCGTTCGCCGAGAACCACTGGGACGGCAACCAGGCCCTCTACGGCGGCACCTACGGCCTGATGCAGATGATCCCGCCGACCTTCAACACGTGGGCACTGCCGGGCCACACCAGCATCATGAACCCGGTCGACAACATCGTCGCCAGCGTCCGCTACGCCAACCACACCTACGGCGCGTTCGAGAACATCGCCTACGGCACCAACGGCTACTGACGGTTCGTCAACGCCCCGCGACACAACTGCACACCGAAGCCCCGCGCCCTCCGCATGCCCTGACACATGCGCCAGGGCGGCGGGGCATCGGCGCGTGCGAACGGCACTTTCCCCACGGGCGTCCAAAATCACCGCATATGCGACGTGGGACGCAGACCCCTCGACCGCCACCGGCAGCCGGGGAGTGGTCCCCCGCAGTAGCAGGCCCTGGAGGTTCGGGGGTGCCAGCCACAGCACGCTGTCCGCCGACGGCTGCGACCGTTGCACCGTCTCCCACAGTTCTTGACCCCAGGGCCTCTTGACGCAGGGTATTGGTCTGGACCACGGTAGGGGGGCCGCGGTCGATCACCCCCACATTCCTCGGCAGCGCGAGCTCTGCGCTGCCCCCACGCCGAGGAGGACCCGCCCGTGAGGCGCGTCACCTTGCACGTCATGACTGCTGCGGCCTTGATCGCCGCGCCCCTGCTCACCCCTGCCACGTCCAACGCCGCCACCGGGCTGACCGGGCTCATCGCGAACTTCGCGGTCACCCAGACCTGGACGGGCGGATTCGAGGGCGGGTACACGATCACCAACGACACCAACGCGACCGTCAACTCCTGGACCCTCGTCTTCGACCTCCCCGCGGGCGAGGCCGTCACCAGCGCCTGGAACGGGACCCTCACCCACAGCGGCACCCACTACACCATCGCGTCACCGAGTTGGGCCTCTGCACTGGCCCCCGGGGCCACCGCTGCCGTCGTCGGGATGGACATCTCCACCGGCTCGACGCAGACCTTCCCGAGCAACTGCGTCATCAACAACGAGCCGTGCCAGGGCGTCCCCGCCGACACCACCCCGCCGTCCACCCCGACCGGCCTCAAGGTCACCGGCACCGGGCCTGGCAGCGTGGCCCTGGCCTGGACGGCGTCGACCGACAACGTCGCCGTCATCGGTTACCACGTGTACGAGGGGACGTCGGTCGTCGCGACGGTCTCCGGCACCACGGCAAACCTCACCGGGCTCCTGGCCGGAAGCAGCCACACCGTCAGCCTCACCGCCTTCGACGCCGCAGGCAACGAGTCGGCGCACTCCGCTTTGGTGACCGCGACCGCCGGTAGCGGTGCGGTGGCCGGCACGGCGGCACCCTACGTGGACCTCGGCGCCTGGCCCACGCCCAGCCTGCCCCAGATCGCCTCGGCGACCGGGCTCAAGCAGTTCTCCCTGGGCTTCATCATCAATGGCAGCACTGCCTGCACGGCGAGCTGGTTCGGCGCCTACGACCCGGCCGCCGGCTGGGACAAGGCGGACTTCGACGCCGTCCGAGCAGCGGGCGGCGACGTCCGGCCCTCCTTCGGCGGAGCCAACGGAACCGAACTCGCCCAGTCCTGCACGACCGTGGCCAGTCTCGCCGCCCAGTACCAGAAGGTCGTCGACGCCTACGCGCTGGACCGGATCGACTTCGACATCGAAGGCGCGGCGGTGGCCGACCACGCCTCCATCGACCGCCGATCCGCTGCCGTGGCCGCCGTCCAGGCGGCGCAGCGCGCCAAGGGTCGGGACCTGAAGGTGACGCTGACACTGCCGGTCCTGCCCACCGGACTGACCGCAGACGGCCTCTACGTCCTGCAGTCCGCCAAGAGTGCCGGCGTGGTAGTGGACGCCGTCAACGTCATGGCCATGGACTTCGGTGACTCAACGGCTCCCAGCCCGGCCGGAAGGATGGGCGCCTACGCGATCCAGGCTGCGCAGGCCACCGAGGGTCAGATCGCCCAGACCTGGACCGGCCTGACCGCCGCCCAGGCCTGGGCCATGGTCGGCGTGACCCCGATGCTCGGTCAGAACGACGCGACGGACGAGATCTTCGGCATCTCCGACGCACAGCAGCTGATCGCGTTCGCCAAGCAGAACCACCTTGGCGAGCTGGCCTTCTGGGAGGTCACCAGGGATGCCAACGCCTGCCAGGGCGGCCTGTCGCAGTGCACGAACATCACCCAGACGCCGTATGAGTTCTCCAAGCTCTTCGCCGCCTACAACGGCTGACAAGCCACGGGTGGCGGGGCGACGCCCCGCCACCCAGCCGCTCAGCGACACCTCGTGGAGGGTGCTCTGGCGTCGGCGGGGTGCGCCTACGTACGCGTGAGTGCGAGGGTGGCCCAATTGCACGCCGAAGCGAGGAGCGGGTCAGTCGAGCTTGTGCAACCCGTCGGGCGTGGGCTGATAGGCGCCCGAGTCGAGGGAGGTGTCGGCGGCCAGGGTCGCGACGGCCGCACCGACCTGGGCCGGAGTGAGGGTTGGGCCGAGGCGACGGACGAACTCGTCCACTTCGGTGTCCGACCGCTGCGCGTAGGCGTGGACGCCCGCGTTGCCCACGCCCGTTCCGGGAGTCATCGGCGGCAGGATGCTTCGGAAGCTGATGCCGAGTCCGCTCCTTGCGGACTCCTCGGCCGCATAGGAGGTCAGGAACCTGATGGTGGCCTTGGCACCGGCGTAGCCGCCGCTCACCGGCGAGCCCCGCAGGGCGGCGCCGCTGGAGAGCGCGACAACGATGCTTCCGGGCTCCAGCGGCCGGGTCAGTGCCTGCCGCATCCAGTGGAACGCGTGCTGGACGTCGACCAGCCAGTGCCGGCTGAAGCTCTCCCAGTCGTACTCCTGGATCGGGCGGCCCAGCGGCACCGCTCCCGCGTTCAGCACGAGCACGCGCGGCCGGTACTCCGCGACGAGCCGCTCGGCCACGGCGGGGTCGGTCGCATCCTCGGCGACGGGGACGAAGGCGTCGCCGAGCCTGGCCCGCAGCTTCTCCAGGTCGTCCTTGTCGCGAGCCACGCCGACGACGCGGGCTCCGGCCTCGCACAGCGCGGCTGCCGTCTCGCTGCCGAAGCCGCGACCCGCCCCGGTGACGATCGCGGTGGTGCCACTGAGGTCACGTACGGTCATTGCCACTCCTCTTGTCGGCCTCGCGCGAGCCTGCCGCACGACGGAAAATCATTCAACCTCTTGGTTGAATGTACCTCTCGCGCTAACATTCAGCAATATGGTTGAGCGTTCTTCGGCACCCCTGGATCTCACCTACATGGCCCTGGCCGATCCCACCCGGCGGGCCATCCTGCAACGCCTGCGTCACGCCGAGGCCCGGGTCACCGAGATCGCCGAGCCGCTGCCGATGTCCCTCGCCGCCGTCTCCAAACACATCATCGTGCTGGAACGGGCCGGACTGGTCCGCCGCGAGATACGAGGGCGCGACCACTACCTCAGTGCGAACCCGCAGCCGCTCGCCCAGGCCGAGGAGTGGATCACCGAGTACACCCGGTTCTGGGAGCGCCGCGCCGACGCCCTGGCATCGCATCTCGAAGAGCGCGCCCTCGCGCAGCACACCGAAGAGAGGAAGAGCAAGTGACCAAGGCCGTCGTCCAGGTCACCCGCAGCCTGAAGGCCGGCGCGGAGGACGTCTTCGACGCCTGGACCGACGCCGGTCGGCTCCAGCAGTGGCTCTGCCCCGACCCGGGCATCGTCGCCGAGGCCGCCTGCGACCCCGTGGTCGGCGGCCGGTACCGCATCGTCAAGGTCTTCGAGAGCGGGGCCGACACCGTCACCGGCGAGTACCTGGTGGTCGACCGCCCGCACCGCCTGGTGTTCACCTGGACGGCCGACAGCACCCAGGGGCAGACCACCCAGGTCACGGTCACCCTGCGGCCCGAGGGCGATACCACCGAGATGACGATCACTCACGAACGCCTCCCCAGCGGTGACTTCCGCGAGCGCGCGACGGTGAACTGGGGGTCGGTGGCGGACAGACTCGCCGCCCTCCTCTCCTGATGCCGCTCACCGCCGCTCAGCCCGGCCCTGCACGGTGAACTGCTCGTGCTCGGGGTGCATGCGGCAGGTTGCCCGGACACCTCCCGAACCACACGTCGTCGCCGCCGCTCCTGAGGTACCGTCAGCAAGACGGATCTTGTGGGCGGACGAACCGCCCTCCGCCTGGCCTTCCTGGAGTTCACCGTGAAGCTCGGCCTGCACTACTGGAACTACTCGACCCCCGCCGACTCCGCACAGATCGCACCCACCCTGGCGCGAACGGCGCAGCTCGCCGAGCAGGCCGGGATCAGCTCGTTCACCGTGATGGACCACTACTTCCAGATGGAGTTCCCGCCCGCCACCGCTGAGGAGCCGATGCTGGAGGGTTACACCACCCTCGGGTATCTCGCGGCGCTGACCGAGCGGATGACACTCGGACTGATGGTCACCGGGGTGATGTACCGATACCCCGGACTGCTGGCCAAGATCGTGACCACCCTGGACGTGCTCTCCGGCGGCCGGGCCCGGCTCGGTCTCGGCGCCTCCTGGTACGAGCGGGAGCAGCGCGGGCTCGGCGTTCCGTGGGTCCCGGTGGCCGAGCGGTTCGAGCGGCTGGAGGAGACGCTGCAGATCTGCCTGCAGATGTGGAGCGAGAACAACGGCCCCTACCAGGGGCAGCACTACCAGCTCGCCGAGACCCTCTGTGTGCCCGCCCCGCTGAGCCGGCCCCGCCCGCCGATCATGCTGGGCGGCGGGGGCGAGAAGAAGACCCTGCTACTGGTCGCCAGGTACGCGGACGCCTGCAACCTGTTCGGCACCGGCATGGACGAAGTCGCCCACAAACTCGCCGTCCTGCGCACCCACTGCTCCACCGAGGGCCGCGACTACGAGGCCATCGAGAAGACGGTGATGTACAGCCGCCGCCCAGTGCTCACCCAGACGGACGAGTTCCTCGCCGAACTCGCCCAGCTCGCCGCACTGGGCGTCACCGAAGTCCAGTTGACGCCGGAGGGGCACCCGGCTCAGTACGTCGAGAAGCTCGCGCAGCGGATCATCCCCGAGGCGGCGGAGATCAGCTAGCCACCGCACCGGCAGGCCCTGTCCACTAGTACGCGGCTGCGGGCACGGGGATCGTCGATGTTGTGCGGTCTGCGTGGACCGCATGAGCTCACTGGGAGGTGGTCAATGTTCCGCAAGAAGGACTGGGAGCTCGGCGAGGCGGTGATCGTCGAGAACCACATCAAGCACCACGGGGGCGGGCAGGGGCTGAACAACCTCCGCGAGTGGGCTGCCGACGTGCACCCCGTGAACGGCCAGCCCTTTCGAGCCGTGCTTCAGACGCCCAACCTCGCCTTGGACTTTCGCGAGCCCGGAGTGGGGGACGTCGTACGGGTCCTGATTGATCCGAAGAGCGGCAAAGTGAAGTTCGACAAGTCGGACCCGAGGATCAGCCTCAAGGCCGCCCGGGCTCGAGAGCAGGCGCACTTCGAGGATGCAGCGGCCGGCCGACCCGGCTCCCCGGCCGTGCCGCCCAATCCGAACCACGACGGCGCGACGTCTTCAACCACCGAAATCGAAGGGGTACGGGTCATCGGCGTGGCTGACGCGGCTCCGATACTCCAGGCGTTCCTCTCCGGTGATCCCAGGATCACCGACGAGGCGAACTCTCAGCTGCGGCAGCACGCGGCGGCCCCGAGTGTCGCGGAGCGACTCTCCACGCTCCAACTCCTCAGGGACGCCGGTTCGCTGACCGACGTGGAGTACGAGGAGCAGCGCCAACGGATCATCAGCTCGATCTGAGGCGCGAGGACTGACGGAGAGCGGCGCTCAGGCAGTCTCCTCGCGGCGCCCCGGTTCGGCCCAGAGTGTGTGGAATACGCCTTCACGGTCGACCCGGCGGTAGGTGTGCGCGCCGAAGAAGTCCCGCTGGCCCTGGGTGAGCGCGGCGGGAAGGCGCGGGGCGCGCAGCGTGTCGTAGTACGCCAGCGCGGTCGAGAACGCCGGTACGGGGACGCCCTGCCTCGCGGCCCGGGCGACGACCTCGCGCCAGGCATCCTGGGCGCCGGCGATCTCCTCGGCGAAGCCCTTGTCGGCGACGAGACTCGGCAACTCGGGTTCGGCGGCGTAGGCGGCACGGATCCGGTCGAGGAAGGCGGCACGGATGATGCAGCCACCCCGCCAGATCCGGGCGATCGCCGCCTGGTCGATACTCCAGCCGTACTCCTTGCTGCCGTCCAGGATCATCTTCCAGCCCTGGTCGTATGCGATGATCTTGGAGGCGTACAGAGCCTGCTCAACCTGGTCGGCGAAGCGCTGCGCGTCGCCGGGCGACAGCGGCTGGGGGGCGGGGCCGGGCAGCCCGCGGTAGGCGTCGCGCAGGTCCGTGTGACCCGACGAGGAGCGGGCGAACACGGCCTGGGCGATGGCGGAGACCGGCACGCCGAGGTCGAGGGCGATCTGCACGGTCCAGCGGCCGGTGCCCTTCTGCTCCGCACGGTCCTGAACGACGTCGACGAAGGGTTTGCCGGTGGCGGCGTCGGTGTGGCCGAGCACGTCGGCGGTGATCTCAACGAGGTAGGAGTCGAGCCTGCCCCTGTTCCAGGTGCGGAAGACATCGCCGATTTCCGCGGGGCTCAGGCCACCCACCTGGCGCAGCAGGTCGTAGGCCTCGGCGATGAGCTGCATGTCGGCGTACTCGATGCCGTTGTGGACCATCTTGACGAAGTGTCCGGCGCCGTCCGCCCCGATGTGAGTGCAGCACGGGTCTCCGTCCACCTTCGCGCTGATGGCCTCCAGCATGGGCCCGAGCGACGCGTACGACTCCACCGAGCCGCCGGGCATGATCGAGGGGCCCTCCAGGGCGCCTTCTTCGCCGCCGGAGACGCCGGTGCCGACGAAGTGGATGCCGCGTTCACGAAGAGCGGACTCGCGGCGGCGGGTGTCCTGAAAGTGGGCGTTGCCGCCGTCTACGATCATGTCGCCGGGCTCCAGGAGCGGGGCGAACTCCTCGATCACCGCGTCCGTCGCTTCCCCCGCCTTGACCATGATCATGATCCTTCGCGGCCGTTCCAGCGCCGCTACGAGGGCTTCCGCGGACTCGGTGGGGACAAAGCTTCCCTCGTGTCCGAATTCCTCAACCAGGGACCGGGTGCGGCTGGACGTCCGGTTGTGGAGGGCGACCGAATAGCCGTGACGGGCGAAGTTCCGCGCCAGGTTGCGGCCCATCACCGCAAGCCCGGTGACACCGATCTGTGCGGTCCCAACCATCTTGTGGGTCCTCTCATTCTTCAGCGCCGGAAGAAGGCGGGTCTCATTGGGGGCGACTGGTCGGTGACGTGGGCGTCTGCCTGGGCAGGCCGTCCTCAGGTGCCGCCTGTGGTCACTTTCCCACCAAGTCCCACGCGACGCGATCCGGCTGCGCCGTTGTCCAGGGCTCGCGCCCGCCCGCACGTCGCCGAACGGTAGTTGCCGCGAGGTCGGCTGAGCCCGTCAGCCGTCCCGGCGTCGCCGCCCGAGGAGCCAGTACGCCGCCGAGCCGAGAGTGTTCACAGCGCTTGCCACCCGCCAGATCCTCTTGTCGCCCCGTACCTGCCTGGCTGTCCTGGCTCGCAGGTCGCGCCAGGTGAACGCCGCGGCCGTCACATGCACCACCGCTACGGCGGCGAGCACCAGCTTGTTCGGTTTGCCTTTCACAGCCACCGCCACTCCCCCATTCATTGATCTCACGAGTTGGAACGTTACCAACATTGAGATTGAACTGCTAGGTTAAGCACCGTGACCAGCGCTGATCTCCTTCTCCACCCGGTCCGGCTGCGGATCGTGCAGGCCTTCCTCGGCGACCGGGCGCTGACGACCAGCGGCCTCAAGGCCGAACTCGCCGACGTTCCACCCGCCAGCCTGTACCGCCACGTGGCCCGCCTGGTCGATGGCGGGGTACTCGCGGTCGTAGCGGAGCGACGGGTGCGCGGCGCGGTCGAGCGCACCTACATGCTCCGGGTGTCCGCTGCCGGCATCGGGCCGGACGAGCTCGCCACAATGAGCACCGACGACCATCGCCAGGCGTTCATGTCGTTCGTCGCCGGGCTCCTCGGCGACGCCGACCGCTACCTCGCCCGAGGCGACATCGACCCCGTACGCGACGGGGCCGGCTACCGCCTGGCCGGGATGTGGCTCGACGACGCCGAGTACGCCGAACTCATGCAGGAACTCGTGCGGGTGCTCCAACCGCGCGTGGCGAACCCGCCCGCGCCGGGCCGCAAGCGGCGCATCCTCGCGACCGTGCTGCTGCCCGGCGACTGACCAGTACCGCCGTCATCGGCTGGGCGACGAGTGCCGCACGATCGCCCACGGCCGCCCCTCGGTTGTGGGTATCCTCCAACAACGCCCGGCTCGGCCGTACGCTCAGGATATATTCGGTATACAACGTGTATGGATGCGAGAACGAGGGAGCGACCTCTGTGCCAGGTCTTTCGGGACGCAGCAAGGCCTACGAGTTCATCCGGGACACGGTGCTCGCCGATCCCGAGATGCTGGGCCGGTTCGTCAACGAGCAGGCCGTGGCGGACCGGATCGCGGTGTCCCGTACACCGGTCCGCGAGGCGCTGCTGCTGCTGGCCGCCGAGGACCTGGTCCAGCTCGTTCCCAGACGGGGCGCGTATGTCGCGCCGCTTTCCGGGCGCGAGGTCTCCGAGCTGATGGAGCTTCGGAGCATGGTGGAGAGCCACGCCGCCCAGCGGATCCTGGATCGCGGACTGGTGCCGGTCGAGGAGATGCAGGGGTTCGTCGACCAGCAGGCCGCGCTGCGCAGCCCGGAGGCGTCCGCGGAGTTCATCAGGCTTGACCACGACTTCCATATGGCTATGGTCCGGGCGGCGGGCAACAGCATGATGACGAGGATGTACGAGGGGCTGCGCGCCAAGCAGGTCCGGTGCGGCCTGGTGGCCGTGTACCGGTCCGTCGGCCGGCAGGACGCGGTGCTCGGCGAGCACCGCGCCATCCTCGACGCGCTCGTGGCGGGCGGCAGCGAGGCCGCTGTGGACGCCATCAACGCCCATCTCCAGGCCACCCAGGCGGTGTTGCTCGCCTCGTGAAGCGAGGCCCACGAGGGCCGTCCTTAGACCCTCGCCCTCATCGCGGCCGGTAGCGGATCTCGAGCATCAGGCATCCGGTGCTCGTACGGTACGGACCGTGCGGCATGCCCGGCGGCCGGGACGCGTAGTGGCCGGCGGTGAACGTCCTGCCGAGCGAGAGATCCTCCAACTCGCCTTCGAGCAGGAAGACTTCCTCGTAGTAGGCGTGCCGGATCACCCCGGCGGAGGTGGTGTCGAGCCCCGGCGCCCAGCGGGCCAGCCTGGTGAGTTCTGCCGCGTCGCCTGACAACGCCGCGCTCAGGACGCGTTCCGACACCCCGGGCGCTCCCTCGGCCTCCGTCCAGGGCACTTCGTCCACCGCGAAGAACTCGTGCGCGTCCTTCAGTTCAGGCTCCCCATCAGGGACCATTCCAGACTTCCCTCCGTGTTCAAGTGACGCCGTGTCAACTCCGACCGCGCTCGGTACGTCACGGTGCTGACCCTCATCGGCTGCCAGGCCGTTCACCGTCCCGCAGGTCCGCCCCTCCGTGGCCCCCGGCAGACATCCGTGATACTCATTGTATACAACGAATATACTGATGACGGAGACCGGTCGTGTCAACACTGAGCTTCACGCTGCCCGACGGCACGAACGTGCCGGTCACGGTGACTGCACTGCTCAACGCGGGCTACTCGGGACGCGACCGGCGGCAGGTGGCCGCCCACGTAGCCGAGTTGGCCGCGTTGGGCGTACCGGCCCCCGGCAGAACTCCGGCGGTCTACCCGGTCGCGCCTTACCTGGCCGTCCAGGACGGCGTGGTGCCGGTGCAGCACGGCCGGACCTCCGGCGAGGCCGAGTGGGCGATGGTGATCGCCGGGCCCGACCCGCGCGACGTCCTGCTGACCGTCGCGAGCGACCACACCGACCGCGACCTGGAGACGTACGGAGTGGGGTGGAGCAAGCAGGCCGGGCCGGACGTCCTGGGTCGCGGAGCGTGGCGTCTGGCCGACGTGTGCGACCGGCTGGACACGCTGACGCTGACCGCGTGGGTCGCGTCAGGGGCCGATCCCTCACTCCGTACTGCGGACTCTGCCGCGGTACGGAACGAGGGATCGGTCATCCAGCGCGGCACCCTCGCCGACCTCCTGCCGCCCCACTACTGGCTGGCCGAACTCGCCAAGCGCGGGCTGCACCAGCCGGGCACGGTGTTGCTGTCCGGCACCATCCCCATGCTGCGGGGCGTGGACCAGTTCGCGGACCACTGGCGCGTCGCGCTCGCTGATCCCATGACGGGCCGGACCCTCGAGTGCGCCTACAGCGTTGTCGCCATGCCGGAGTTCACCTGACGGCCCGCCCGCCCGGCAGGACTTCCCGGAGATCATCCTGGGCTCGGCCCGGTCCGAGTAGCAGCGGCGACCGGATGCCTCATCCAACATGATGTTGGTGCCGTCGTAAGGTCCTGTGAGTTCGCTGGTATTCCCGGGGGTGCCCTTGGGCCGGCGGTGGCGACTACTCGCCCGCTGAGGCTTGGGGCTTGGGCGATGGGCCGGCGGGAGGTCCTGGGTTGTCAGCCAGTTCCCAGACTCCGTACAGGGCTTCGATTGGGGACCGGACCAGGCTGCGTCGCTATGAAGGTGCTCCCCCAGCGGCGTAGGGCCGCTCTGCTGAACCCTGCTCTCGCAGTGCTGCTCGTCGCCGGTTCGGGAGCGGCTTATGCCGCCGTGAAGACCTCGACAAGTAGCAGCGCGAGCAAGTCCAATACCACCACCTACACGGTCGCCAAGGGGCTGGTGCTGGCGACGGTCGGTGGCACCGGCTCGCTGTACTCGCCGAGCGACGCAGGTGTGAACTTTGCGACCGGTGGCACCGTCACCCAGGTGAATGTGCAGCCGGGCTCCAAGGTCACCAAGGGCGAGGTGCTCGCCAAGGTCGATCCCACCGCGGCCAACGAGACCCTCTCCACGGCCCAGGCCAAACTGACCGCCGCGCAGGCCAACCTGACTCAGGTCGAGAACCCGACAGCCACCAGCAGCAACGGTGTGACGTCCACCCCGACGGTGAATGCCTCCGAGCTGACCTCGGCCCAGGCTCAGGTCACCGCGGCGCAGAACTCGGTGACTGCCGCGCAGGCCGCCGTGGCCGGAACAGTCCTCACAGCCCCGATTTCCGGCACGGTCAACTCGGTGACCGGCAAGGTCGGCGACGCGGTGTCCAGCGGCAGCTCCAGCACCTCCTCGTCCACACCCAGCGGTTTCGTGGTGATCGCCAATCCCGGTGGCATGGAGGTCTCGGCGGACTTCGCCGAGGCCGACGCGCTCAAGGTGAAGGCCGGTCAGTCCGCCTCGGTCACCCTCAACGCCGGGACCAGCACCGAGCTCAACGCCAAGGTCCTTTCCATCAGTTCACTGCCCGCCAGCAGCTCCGGCAGCGCTGTCACGTACGCCGCTGTCCTCGCCATCACCAGCGACACCAGCAGTCTTAGGACTGGTCTGAGCGCGACTGTGTCGGTGCTGACCGGTGAGGCGGACAACGCCCTCTATCTGCCGACGGCCGCGCTCACCGGTACGGGCACCACCCGCACGGCGACCGTGGTCGAGGCGAACGGCACAACGCGGACGCAGAGCGTCACGGTGGGCCTGGCCGGAGACAGCGACGTGCAGATCGCCAGCGGCCTCACGGAGGGGCAGAAGGTGCAGGTGACCACGGTGGCAACAACCGGAGGGTCCGGCGGCGGCTTTGGCGGGGGTGCCGGCGGCTTCGGCGGTGCGGGTCGCGGTGGCACTGGCGGGGGCGGGGGTGGGGGCGGACGAGGATGACCCGGCGGTAGCCGTCGCCTCGCCGGAGAGACCCGACGGCACCAGCCGGCACCGCCGGCACCCGGGCGACGGGTACCACGGCAGCCGAAACCCGCAGCAGAAACCCCAGGTTGGGCGGTACCGGAATGCCGGTACCGCCCAACCTGGGGTTGCGCTGGTGAAGCCGGGACGGTCAGGAGCTGGGGGTCGCCGTCGGCGCCGTCCCAGGGCCCCCGGTAGGCAGCAGGGCCTTGCAGACCTTCAGTGCGGCGACGGTTTTCGAGTCGGTGCTGGTGCTGATGCCGCGGACCTGTTGGGGCGTCACGGTCACGCCGTTGTCCTTCATGCAGCTGATGAAGGCCGCCGACGCGGTGGTGCCGGCGCCGCCCCCGCCGCCGAATCCACCTTGGCCCTGGGGGCGCAGCGACGCGCATGCCTGCATGGCCGCGGCCTGGGACGGGTTGGCCGAAGCGCCGCCGAATCCACCGGCACCACCGCTCGGACGCCCGCTGGGACGTGCCGCGCCGGAGGGACGCCCACCTGGGCGTCCGCTGGGCAAGGTGACGCCGTGGGACTTCAGACAGTCGCTGTACTGCGTGAACTGCGACGAACCGCTTGCGCCGGCGGATGCCGCGGCACCTGCGGCGGGTGCTGTGGAGCCGGAGGAGCATCCGGTGAGCAGCAGTGCCCCTGACGCGAGGAGGCCGGCTGCGGCGAGGACCCGTGGGGTCGTCGTCCTGCTGGTGCTTCTCATCATGACCGGTGGTTCCTCCGTACTGTTGCGGGCTGTGCAGGGCGTGATGGTGGCGGGTTCGGGTGAGCATGCGACCACCTGCAGGAGACCCAACCGCACGGGTGTAGGGGCGCCCTGGGCGAAGACTGCTGATTTCCTGGGATCTGATTCGCGAAAGATGTGATCGACGCGCTGAATAACCAGCTACCGCCCGATATGCACAGGTTGGTGGGTGGCTTCGGGCCGCAACGGCCGCAGCGAACTCCCAGATTCGGGGCAGGCACGGATAGGAAGCCGGTTCAGGCTGCGGCGCTATGAAGGTGCTTCCACGGCGGCGCAGAGCCGCCCTGTTCAATTCCGCACTGGGCCTCGTGCTGGTGGCGGGCGCAGGTGCCGCGTACGCGGCGGTGAACCAAGGCAGTTCCGCCACCAAGGCCGCGGCTGCGAAGACCGCAACCGTGGCCCAGGGGACGGTGCAGGCGACGGTCTCCGGCTCGGGCTCGCTGGTCTCCCCCTCCAACGCGGGAGTCAACTTCGTCACCGGTGGCACGGTGACCGAGGTCGATGTCGCGGCAGGCGCCCATGTCACGGCCGGGCAGGTGCTGGCGAAGGTCGATCCGACGTCCGCCAACCAGACGCTCAGCACGGCGCAGGCCACGCTGTCGTCCGCGCAGGCGAACCTGACCAGTGTGGAGGCGGGCAACAGCTCGACCACCAGCACCGGGTCGGGATCGGGCTCGGGCTCGGGCTCGGGCAGCTCCAGTGGGTCCGGCGGTTCCAGCGCGACCACGTCCCCCTCGTCGAGTCGCGTGCCGAGCCCGGCCCCCACGGCCGGCTCCACTCCCGCCAGGACGGCGACGCCTACGACAAGTCCCTCTCCCTCGGCGAGCGCCTCCTCGACGGCGAAGGCCCGTGCGGTGAGCTCTGGCAGTGTGGTCGTGCAGCCCGCCTCCTATGTCGCCGCCAGCACTCCCAGTGCGACGCCCACGCCCACGCCGACGGTGAACGCTGCCCAGTTGGCCCAGGCGCAGGAGCAGGTGACGGCGGCAGAGAACGCGGTCGCCGCAGCTCAGCGGGCGGTGGCCGGCACGGTGATCATCGCGCCGGAGAGCGGCACGGTCGCCTCGGTGTCCGGAAAGGTCGGCGACACGGCCTCCGGCACCGGCTCCGGCTCGTCGGGCGGTGGTTCCAGTGCTAACTCCTCTTCCTCCTCCACTTCCAGCTCCTCCTCAACACCCAGCGGATTTGTGGTCATCACCAACCCCACGGGCATGGAGGTTTCGGCGGACTTCTCCGAGTCCGACGCGTTGAAGCTGCAGTCCGGTCAGGCCGCCACGGTCACCTTGAACGCCGAGGCCGGCACCACGCTCAACGCGAAGGTGCTGTCGATCAGTTCGGTCCCCGTGAGCAGCAGCTCATCCTCCGGCGGCGGTTCCTCCTCCAGTGCGGTCCAGTACGCCGCGCTGCTGGCCGTCACCAGCGACACCAGCAATCTGCGGACCGGGCTGAGCGCCAGCGTGCAGGTGACGACCGCCGAGGCGACCGACGCGCTGTATGTGCCGACCACCGCGATCAGCGGTACGGGTGCCAACAGCTCGGTCACCATCGTCGGCGCGAACGGCGCCACCACCCGCCAGACCGTGACGGTCGGCGTGCAGGGCGACACCGAGGTACAGATCACCAACGGGGTCACCGTGGGTGAGAAGGTCCAGCTGACCGTGGTCTCGGCCGGCGGCGGCAACGGCTTCCCGAGCGGCGCCTTCCCCGGCGGCGCGGGCGGCGGGCGCACCGGTGGCGGCGCCGCGGCTGGTGCTCTCGGTACCGGCGGGGGTGGTCGAGGATGAGCCATTCCCTGCCGACCCTGGCGACCCTGCGACGTCGCGGCATCGCGGCGCGCCGAGTCCCCGAGCAGTCCCACCAGGCCGATGAGCCGGTCCCGGTGATCACCGTGCAGCGGTTGGTGAAGTCGTACGGCGAGGGCGAGGCGGCGGTCCACGCGCTGGCCGGCCCGCCGGACGACCGGGGGCGGCCCCAGGGAGTGGACCTGACGATCCATGAGGGCGATTTCGTCGCCATCATGGGTAGTTCGGGGTCCGGCAAGTCGACCTTGATGAACATCCTGGGCTGCCTGGACGCACCGACCTCGGGCCGATATCTGCTGGACGGCATCGATGTGGGCGGCTTGGACGAGCACCAGCTGTCGCTGGTGCGGAACCGCAAGATCGGGTTCATCTTCCAGTCGTTCAACCTGGTGCCGCGCACCACGGCGGTCGCCCAGGTCGAGCTGCCGCTGGCGTACGCGGGGGTGAAGGCCAAGGAGCGCCGCCGTCGGGCGATGGCGGCGTTGGGGCTGGTGGGTCTGGCCGAGCGGGCGGGCCACCGTCCCCAGGAGCTGTCAGGTGGCCAGCAGCAGCGTGTGGCGGTGGCCCGTGCGCTGGTGACGGCACCGGCGATGCTGCTGGCGGACGAGCCGACCGGCAACCTGGACAGCCGTAGCACCGACGACGTCCTGGCCATCGTCGACCGGCTCAACGCCTCCGGCCGCACCGTGGTCCTGATCACGCACGAGGACGAGGTGGCCCGGCACGCCAAACGCGTGGTGCGCCTGGTGGACGGCCGGGTCTACGAGGACGTGCGGCAGGCGCAGATCGTCGGCCCACCGCCGGCGCTGCTCGACCCGCTCGGATTCGCGGAGAACTCACTGCACGTACAGAACCACGTACAGACGGGAGTCCAGGGGTGAACCCGCTCCAGACACTTCGCTTCGCCGTCGGCGGACTCGCTGCCAACAAGGTCCGCTCGGGGCTGACCATGCTCGGCATCCTGATCGGTGTCGCCGCGGTCATCCTCCTGCTGGCGGTCGGCAACGGCTCCTCTCAGGCGGTGGTGAACTCCATCGACGCGCTGGGCACCAACGCCCTCACCGTGTCGTCGGGGACCTCGTCCGCCACCTCCACCGCGACCAGCACCAAGCCGCTGACGGTCACCGACGCCAAGGCGCTGGCGGACACCAGCCAGGCCCCGGACATAGCGGGAGTGGCCCCCGAGGTCACCACCTCGCAGACAGCCCTGTACAACGGCACCTCCCACACGGTCAGCTCGGTGGTCGGGACCTACCCGGCGTACTTCGAGGCGTCCAACAGCAAGGTCGCCTCCGGCGACTACTTCAGCGACGACGACGTCCTGAACTCCCGCAAGGTGTGCGTCATCGGCTCGACGACGGCCACCGACCTGTTCGGCACGGCGAGCCCGATCGGCAAGGTGATCACCCTCGGCGGCACGCCGTTCACCGTCGTCGGCGAACTCGCCACCAAGGGCAGCGGCAGCGGCTTCCAGGACCCGGACGACACCATCATCGCCCCGCTGCCGACGGTGCAGAACGCCTTCACCGGCTTCGGGTCGGTCAACCAGATCCTGGTCGAGGCGAAGTCCGCCTCCGCCACCACCCAGGCCACCAACGAGATCACCACGATCCTGATGGGCACGCACGGCATCTCCAGCGCCACGGCGGTCGACTTCCGGGTCAGCAGCCAGGCGACCCTGCTGGCCACCCGCTCCTCCAGTACCCAGACGTTCACGGTGCTGCTGGGCGCGGTCGCGGCCATCTCGCTGCTGGTCGGCGGGATCGGGATCACCAACATCATGCTGGTCACCGTCACCGAACGGACCCGGGAGATCGGCATCCGCAAGGCCATCGGCGCGCCCAAGGGCGTGATCCTCGGACAGTTCCTGGCCGAGTCGACCCTGCTGTCACTGATCGGCGGTGGCCTGGGGGTGGTGACCGCACTCATCGGGGCGCACTTCACCATCGTCGGCATCAAACCGGTGGTGATCCCCTCCTCGGTGTACGGGGCCTTCGGGATCGCCGTCGCCATCGGACTGTTCTTCGGCAGCTACCCCGCCAACCGCGCGGCCGGGCTACGCCCGATCGACGCGCTGCGCCATGAGTGAGACCCCCATGAGTGACTACCACGACAACCCAAGGAGGGAAACGGAGATGGCCACACACCGTGCCGAGATCGTCGAAGCCGACGGCTCACTCGTCCCCGGGTTTCACCAGGACCCGTTGGCTGCGACCGAGCTCCTGGACAGCACCCAGGAGATCGGAACGAACCCGGAGGACATCCTCGCCGAGTCCCCGGACGCCCGCGACGTCGCAGCCGAACTCGCCGCCCCGCCACGCCGCAAGCTGCCCTGGCTCACCCTGCTGCTCGCCACCGGGGTGATCGCTGCGGGCGCCTTCGCCGGCGGGGCCTACGTCGAGAAGAACAACAACCCGACAGCCGCCAACCCCTTCACAGCCGCCCGATCCGGCGCGGCTGCGGGCGCGGGCCGAACCGGGACCGCCGGCGCCGGGTCGGGTTCCGGCAGCGGCAGCGCAGGTAGTGGCTCCACCACCGGAACAGTGAAGCTGATCGACGGCAACACCATCTATGTCACGGACAGCTCGGGCAACGTCGTCAAGGTCACCACCGGCAGCTCCACCACGGTCAGCGTCGCCAAGACCGGCAAGACCTCCGATCTGCAGCCCGGACAGACCGTCACCATCCGGGGCACCACCGACTCCACCGGCAATGTCGCCGCCAGCAGCGTCACCGAAGGCGGCACCACCTTCGGCGGCGGTGGCGGTGGCGGGTTCGGTGGCGGCGCACCCGCCGGCTGATATCCGGTCCTCACCGATGTCATACCCACGCCTGCGCTCCGACCAGCTCCTCTCCCATCCTCTCGGGGGTCGAACCATGCACACCACCGAAGCGAAACTCCTGATCGTCGACGACGAACCCAACATCCGCGAACTGCTCTCGGCATCCCTGCGGTTCGCCGGCTTCCACGTGTCCTCCGCCGCCTCCGGTTCGGAGGCGGCGGAGGCCGTCGCCCGGGACCGTCCAGATCTCGTGGTCCTGGACGTGATGCTGCCCGACATGGACGGCTTCACCGTGCTGCGGCGGCTGCGGGACCAGTCCGCGGCTCCGCCCAAGGACGCCGCGCACGACCGCATCCCGGTGATTCTCCTCACCGCCAAGGACAGCGCGGACGACAAAATCAGCGGGCTGAAGGCCGGCAGCGACGACTACGTCACCAAGCCCTTCAGCCTGGAAGAACTGATCGCCCGCATCCGGGCGATCCTGCGCCGCACCAGCGGTCCCGCAGCAGACAACCGCCTCGTGGTGGCCGATCTGGAACTCGACCGGATCGGCCACCAGGCGCTGCGCGCCGGACGGCCCGCCTTCCTGTCGCCCACCGAGTTCAGGCTGCTCGAGTACCTCATGAGCAACACCGGCCGGGTGGTGTCCAAGGTGCAGATCCTGGACCACGTCTGGGCCTACGACTTCGGCGGCGACCTCAGCATCGTCGAGTCCTACATCTCCTACCTGCGCCGCAAGATCGACTCCGGCGCCGACGGCAGCCCCAAGCTGATCCACACCCTTCGAGGCATCGGCTACGTCCTGCGGCCTCCGGCGGCCTGACCGAATCCGGCGGCACCCGAAACCGCAACCGTCATGTTCACGGTCCGGCCTGGGACGCCGGTGCCGAGGGGGCCGGGCTGGTCGTGCTCCGTCCGGACTGCGGTGGCGGCGTGGTCGCGGCGCTCTGCATCTGGGCCAGAGCCTGTTGGTCGGCCAAGGCGATGGCCAGTTCACCGGCTGCCGTCGGATGCAGCGGGGCCTGGTCGGCGGTCCCCTGGACGAAGGGCTGGTCGCTGCACAGTTGGTGGCCGTCGAAGTGCGGAACGGCGGTGGCGAAGCGGAAGGTCGCCGCCCCCTGATTCAGGACGGTGTTCAGGTCCGCCAGGCGCGAGCGAAGAACAGCGGTCTTCGCCGTGGTCAGTCCTTCCTTCCCCAGGCAGTCGCTGTTTGGACCGAAGGGTTCGAAATAGTCGTTGACCAGGACACTCGGATGGTGGGGAAGAGCGGAGAGCTGGTCGAGCAGATCGAAGTAGTCCTGGGTGAACGCCGCGAGCTGCTTTTGGAAGTAGGCCGTCGACGCCTTGTCGTCGCAAACCGGGGAGGAGGCGCACACGCCGGTCAGCACAGCCCAGTTCATGTCGTTCGCGCCGATACTCACGATGATCGTCGACGCGCTGGTGGCACGCTGGGCGACGGCAAGTTGGGCAGGCACCACCTGGTCGCCACGGAACTGCACGCCGAGGACGCCGTCGCGGATGGTGGCTCCCTGACAGGCCAGGTTCAGCACGTTCCATCCGTTCACCTCGGCAAGGTCCGCAGCATAGGAATCCGAACTGCGTCCGCACGCCCTGTCCAGCGCGGTGGCGTGATCGACGAGCCGATTGCCGATCCCTGCGGCTGTGGAGTCGCCGAGCACGACCACCCGCACTCCGGTCAGTGCGGATCCCTTCGCGGCCGGCACCGGCTGTGCGGGACTCCGTCCGACCAGGTCATCGAGTGTGCGCACCTGTTGCAGAGCCCGCGGCGTGCTCGAGGCCAGGAGGTAGACCCCGATCGCGTTCACGACGCAGACACTCACCACGCCTGCGGCGAGCATCGTGAACATGCTGCGCCGGGAGGCGCGGCGAACACCGGCGAAGGCGACGAAGACGACCGCGGTGCAGCCGGCGGCGATGACTGTCTCCCACAAGCAGTAGCGGGTCCACCCCGCGGCCAGTTGCCGACTCAGCGTCAGTTCCAGGGTGTCGTGCCCGTCCGAGCGGACGATCTGGTGCACCTGGGAGTCGATGGTGATGTGCGCGAGCCTCAGACGTGGGCGGATCGGCCCGTCGAAATGCGGCTTGGTCGGTATCGCCTCACCGAAGAGATCGAGCTCTCCGGGACCGGACAGGCTCAAGCCCGGCTGAACGGCCCCCACCTGCATGCTCTGCCCCGCTGCGGTGACCGACTGCACCGGCGTGATCCGCACTGCCAACCAGATCGCCGCGGCACATACCGCCAGCAGCACGAGACCCCTGACAAGCACGGTCCGCATCCAACGGAGCCACCGGCCGACTGCAACGTCGTTCCGCAAGACCAGCACACTCAGCCACCTCCGCGACCATCCATCGAGGGACCCACCTGACGCCTCTACCCCCGATGCGGCCCGATCCAGCAGGTCTTCGCTCTGACCATGGTCAACTGGCTCCTCGCCGAGCGCCCGGAACGCCCTTGGATGGACGCCCAGCATCACACAGTCGCCCGGTCACAAGCGCTCGTGGTTCTTGACCTCGTCCACCCCGTTCGCCAGGAGCTGGGCAAGAACGGATTCGAACCCCAGAGGCAGGCCGCGATTGCGGTTGAAGCGGATGCGTCGCAGGGCAGGCAGGGAAAGGAGTGGACGCCAGTCCTCGACCTGGCGGGAGGATTCCAGTCCAAGGCCCACAAGTTCCGGGAACTCGGTTATCGCACTAATGTCCCGAAGATCGTCCAGGTACAGGTCTGCGGTAATCAGGGATTCCATGCCCTTCATCGGAGACAGGTCGATCCAGGGGAATCCGCGGACTTCCAACTGGACGATGCGAGTGGGCAGGTCTTCCATCGAAGGGCATCGAGACAACGACAGTCTCCGCAGTTCAGACAGGTCCTGAAGGGGATTCAGGCTCCGCACCAGTGGGAGCTCGATCATCGAGATCGAGTCGATGCGGGATGCGGACAGGCCGCCGATATCCGAAAGCGAGGGCAGGCGATGGAGTTCCAGGGAATCCACGTCGGGAAAGCTTCCTGCCACCCCCAGGTTCTTGACTTCTGAACACTCCCAGATGTTCAGTTCGCGGAGGGCGGGCAGGCGCTCTATTCCGCTCACGGTCTCCAGGGAATCGCAACCCCATATCCAGAGGGCTTTCAGAGCGGGATAATGGCTCATTCCGTCAAGGTCGGCCAGAGAAGCGCACCTCATGATCCGCACGGTCTCCATGGCGGGCATCCCGGGGAGCGCCGAAAGGCCGATGAGTCCGGTCAGATCCACAAGATCGAGAGAACTCAGCCGCGGCAGGTGCGCGAGGGCGGAGAAGTCCGCAAGGACCGGGCACTGCTCTGCCCTGAAGAATTGCAGAGGGGTGCCTTGAAGCCCGTCAAGGGTGGTCAGCTGCCGGCTTCCCACGACGATCAGCCTGGTGAGGCCGGTGAGGCCGGACAGTCCGTGCAGGTCGCGGAGGCTGGTGCACCCATCGGTATTGAGCTGGCTGAGGTGGGGGTGAGTCCCCAGACCGGACAGGGTTTTCAGACGCCGGCAGTCGGTGATCGCGAGTTCGGTCAGGCCGGTCAGCGTGGACGCCCCGGTCAGGGTGGTCAGCGAGGCACAGTTGCTCAGGTCCAGGCGCTTCAGGGCGGGAAGTGCTCGGACGCCGCGCAGGTCCCGGATTCCGGTCCAGCCGAGGTCGAGATCGGTGAGACGGGTGAGACCGGAGAGCTGGCAGGCGTCGCGGAACGAGCGGCAGCCCCGCATGCCCAGCGTCAGCAGGTGCGGGAACGCGGCGGCGAAACCGTCGACACTGCGCACCTTCGTCATGCTCAGGTCCAGGTGCAGCAGGTTGCCGAGCGCCGTCAACGGCCTCACATCAGCGACTTCGCGGCAACGGTGCAGATTCAGGTGCGTCAGCGCGGTCAGCCCGCTCAGCGGAGTCAGGTCCTCGACGCCCGCGCAACCGTTCAGGTCCAGCTCCACCAATTCGGCGAGGCCGGCGAGGTCGGTGAGGTCGGTGACCTCCTTGCAGCGATCGACGTGGAGTTTGCGGAGCATGGTCAGATGGCGCAGGCCGCGCAGTGATGCCGCCCTGCGTACCCGTAGCTCGGTGCGCCCTTCGCGTGCGAACGCCGGGGCAAGCAGGATCTCGCAGAAACCGTCCGGGTCCGCGGCGAGCGGCCACTGCCGTAACAGCAGCTCGCTGGAGTGGTGGACCCTCGCGGCGAAGCGAGCCGCCAGCTCCAGAGCCTGTCCGTCGTCGGCGACGGTGATCAGTTCACGGACCGCCTTGCGGGCACGACCGGGTGACGCGGTCGCCAGGAGACCACGCAGTTCATCGACCAGGGCAGTGGAGGAGTGCGTTTCGGAGACCATACGACGAACGATAGGAGCAGGGTCTGACAGTCAGTGGAGGTGGTCCCGCCAGTCCGCGGGCACGCGGCCGGTAGGTCCTGGTACCGGCTGATCGGTGGGGTGCGACTCCGGCGGGGCGAGCGGCGGTCCGGTCTCGAAGAACTCTTCGGTCGGGTAGTTCCAGTACCAGGCTTCTCCGGGCTCGAAGCTGCGGATGAGCGGGTGCCCGGTAGCGGCGGCGTGAGCGGTCGCGTGTTGCGACGGCGAGGTGTCGCAACAGCCGATGTGGCCGCAGAGCGCGCACCGGCGCAGGTGCAGCCACCAGCCTGAGGCCGCCTCGCACTCGGCACAGCCGCTCCCGCTGGGCGTCGCGGTGGGGTCGATTCCTGGCATTGTCGTCATAGCTGCTCCTGCTGGCTGTCGGACTCCGGGGCGGTGAGCGGGAGGCGCACCCGGAAGCGCGTGTCCCCGGGGGCGGACTCCACCTGGAGGTCGCCGTGGTGCTTGTTCACCACGATGCGCCACGAGATGTCGAGCCCGAGCCCGGTGCCCTCGCCTACGGGCTTGGTGGTGAAGAACGGCTCGAAGATCCGCTCGCGGATCTCCGGGGAGACACCCGGCCCGGTGTCGCCGAACTCGACGAGCAGTTGGTCGCGGTCGAGCGCCGTGCGCACGGTGAGTGTGCCGGTTCCGTTCATCGCGGACACCGCGTTGTCGATCAGATTTGACCAGACCTGGTTGAGCTCGCCCGGATATGCCGGGACCTTGGGCAGCGTCCGGTCGTAGTCCTTGACAACGGTCACGCCGGAGCCGATCTTACCGGCAAGCATCTGCAGGGTGCTGTCCAGCAACTCGTGCACGTCGACGACCTGGTAGGGCGACCGGTCCAGCTGCGAGTACTGCCGCGCCGCGCCCACCAGCGCCGAGATCCGGGCGGTGGAGTCCTCGATCTCGTTCATCAACAGCTCGGTCTCGACCGTGTAGTTGAGCCACCGCAACGCACCTTCCAAAGCTGCCTCGTCGACGACGGCCGCGACCTGGTTCAGCCACTGCGTGTCCAGTCCCGCCTGCACGAAGGCCGGCGCGAGTTCCCAGCCGCCGGTGATGTCGTGGGCGTCGATCCAGTCGGCGACTTCGTCCTCCCGGTCGGACGCCTCGATCGGGCTGAGCGACGGGGCCTTGGATACCTGGTCCGCGGCGCCTTCCTGCAGGCCGATCAGGGTCTCCAAGGCGGCGCGCTCGTACGGGCCGGCCGCGATGGTGCCCAGTTTGTGGCGCATCCCGGCGACCCGCTCGCGCAGCGCGGAGGTCGCGCGGAGGGCGGCGGCCGCGGGGTTGTTCAGCTCGTGAGTGAGTCCGGCCGACAACGACCCCAGCGCCAGCAGCCGTTCCCGCTGGCCGATGGCCCGCTGGGTGGTCTGGTTGCCGAAGAACAGCCCTTCCAGCATGTGGACGGCCATCGGGAACCACTCGCGCATCATCCCCGCGAACGCGTCGGCGGCGAGCACGAAGAACCGCGAGGGCACGGTGGCCCGCAGCGAGCTGTTGTAGACCTGAGGAACCCGGTCACCGAGGTAGGCCTGGAACGCACCGGCATACACTCCGGGCTCGGAGGTGCGGGTCACCTCGACGTCGTCCGCCCCGACCCGGCGGGACAGGACGACGGTGCCCTCGAGCAGGACGTAGAAGCAGCTCGCGGGATCGCCCTCGGCGTACACCTGCCCGGGCCCGGCGAGCTCCACCCGGCCCTCACGGCACAGCCACGCCAGCTGGCCGGGGGCCAGCTTCTCGAAGAGGAACAGCGCGCGCAGCTCGTCCACGCTGCACGGATTCGGCTGCGCGGTCATAGCCGCTCCAGGTACCGGTGTACGAGCATCACGGCCATGGCGCCCTCGCCGACGGCGGAAGCGACGCGCTTGGCGGACTCCGCGCGCACGTCGCCCGCCACGAACACGCCCGGGACGGATGTCTCCAGGTGGTAAGGAGGCCGGTCCAGCTGCCAGCCCTTGGGCGGATGCCCGTCGACGAGGGTGTCGGGGCCTGCCACGACGAAGCCGTGGCTGTCGCGCATCACGACGCCGTCCAGCCAGTCGGTCAGCGGAGCCGCGCCGATGAACACGTACAGCCACGACGTGGTGACCTGCTCGGTCACGCCGGTCGTGGCGTCGCGCAGCGTGAGTCCCTCCAGATGGTCGGTGCCGTGCGCGGCCACGACCTCGGTGCGGGTACGGACCGAGATGGTGGGAATGCCCTCGACCTGCTGGACCAGGTAGTGCGACATCGACGCGACCAGTGAGGTTCCGCGCACCAGGATCGTCACGGACTTGGCGCCCCTGGCCAGGTAGACGGCGGCCTGCCCGGCGGAGTTCGCGCCGCCGACGATGTACACGTCCTGTCCCTGGCAGTTGGCCGCCTCGGTGAGAGCGGAGCCGTAGTAGACCCCGCGGCCGGTCAGTTCCGGCACTCCGGGAGCGTTCAGCTGCCGGTAGGAGACCCCCGTCGCGAGGATCACTGTGTGCGCGGCGATGGCGGACCCGTCCGAGAAGCGTACGGTGCGTGACGGGCCGTTGATCTCAAGGCCGGTCACCTCACGTGCGGTGAGGATCTCGGCGCCGAACTTGGTGGCCTGGCGGCGCGCGCGGTCCGCCAACTGCGCACCGGACACCCCGTCCGGGAAGCCCAGGTAGTTCTCGATCCGCGAGCTCTGGCCCGCCTGACCACCGGTGGCCGTGCGCTCGACCAGCACGGTCCGCAGCCCCTCGGACGCGCCGTACACGGCCGCGCCCAGTCCGGCCGGGCCGCCGCCGATCACGACGAGGTCGTAGAACTCCGCCGCCGGTACGGTCGACAGCCCGACACGGCCGGCCAGGTCCTGATCGGTCGGCTCCACCAGTGGTTTCCCGTCCGGTGTGATCACCAGCGGCAGACTGAGCCCGTCCTCGCCGGCGGCGGCGAGCAACCGCTGGCCCTCCGGTTCGTCGGAGGCGTACCAGCGGTAGGGAACCTGATTGCGGGCGAGGAACTCACGGACCCCGGACGAGCGCGCCGACCAACGGTGCCCGACGACCTTGGTCTCCGGTACCGGCCGGTGATCCGAGGCCAGCCACGTCTCCAGCAGGTCGTCCACCACCGGGTAGAGCTTCTCCTCGGGCGGGTCCCAGGGCTTGAGCAGGTAGTGGTCGAGGTCCACGACATTGATCGCCTCGATGGCGGCGTTGGTGTCGGCATAGGCCGTGAGCAGCACCCGCCGCGCGCCCGGATACACGTCCATGGCCTGTTCGAGGAACTCGATGCCGTTCATCCGCGGCATGCGGTAGTCGGCGAGAATGACCGCGACCAGATTTCCGCGCAGCTTCAACTCACGCAGAGCGTCCAGTGCCGATTCGCCGGACTCCGCGCGCACCACCCGATGCAGCTCCCCGTAGCGGCGGCGAAGGTCACGGGCCACAGCGCGGGACACTCCGGGATCGTCGTCAACGGTCACGATCACGGGCCGCGTCACGTCACTGGGCTCTGTCACTCGCACCCCTGCCCCGAATCGTTCGGTGTCTCTTCTTTCTGCCGGACCACGGCACTCCCCCATCGTAGGTATCCCAGCCCCGCGCCGCAGGCGCACGGGCCACGGCGCACCGGCACCGGACGGACGAGGCCGCCGCCGCGGGCGTTGCTCGCCGACGCTCAGCGCACGGGCCCCAGCGGGCCGGCGACGCTGATCTCGTGCCGCGCCGTGCAGGAACCGAGGTCACCGTAGGTGAGGTCGGCCCGGGTCGCGTGCAAGCCATGGCTGGCGTGGTCTGCAGGGTCAGCGAGGTACACCACCCAGGGTGCGCCGCCAGCGAGCCTCCGCGAAGGAGTAGAGGCCGAACGAGGTCAGCGCGAAGGAGCGCAGCGTCGCGTCCAGGCCCTTGGCCTTACCCGGTGTGGCCGACAAGGCTGCCCGCAGAGCAAGGAAGCCGACCGCTACCGCGATCACGCCTCGGGCTAAGTATCCGAACTGGCCCAAGCGCAGAACCGCTTCGCGGGTGCGGTAAGTCGTCCAGCCGGTGCGCAGCCGCTCGCGAAGCGCTTGCTGGCTCCGTGAGCGATGATGGCGATCCCGACGGCGATGGCCACCAGCGCGAGGACGATCATCAGGACGCGTCCGCCGTCGGTCTGCAACATGCGGGCGCTGATCCCGGTCGGCGAAGGACCCCACGGCCTGTGCGTCTACCCGCAACCCGGCCGCTACTCACTCGGCCACACCGGCATCTTCCGCTGACCACCCGCGACAAGGCCGCGGGCCGCCAACAGCCCTCCTCACCGCTACCTCCTAGCGTGCCTGCTCTGGCTCTGACGTCTCCGGAGGCAGCAGCCGACCTCGCAGCGAGAAAACCATGTAGGTGACCAGGCCCAGAATGGTCAGCAGGAAGAGCGTGCTCGTCCACACTGTCCCCAGGCCGAAGCCACCCTCATGATGCGGCTGCGACAAGAGATCACCGAGGGATGCGCCTAGCGGACGGGTCAGGATGTAGGCGATCCAGAAGGCCGCGATCGCATTCAGCCTGAATCGCAGGTGAGCAACCGTCACCGCCGCAATCAGTGAGCCGAACAGGAGCGCGGAGACCCCATAGCCGAGATTGAGGCGCTCTGCCGTGAGATCGCCGGCCGCCGTACCCAACGCGAAGGTGAACAGGATCGCCATCCAGTAGAAACCCTCCCGTCGGGTCGTATGGATGGAGTGGATGGACAGCGTCCGTTCCCTGGCATACCAGGCCGCGAAGGTCGCCATTAGCGCCACAGCAAAGGCGACGGTGGCCGTCTCCAGGGCGACCCCGTAATTGTCCGTCAGATTGTCGGTGATGAGCGTGCCCACGATGCTGACCAGGACGACCGCGAGCCAGTAGATCCCCGGCACATAGGTCCTGGCCCGGAACTGGAAGAAGAGCGTGATCGCCAACAAGCTCCCCATCAGGCAGGTGATGCCCGTCAGACCCAGGTGCAGGTGAGTGTTCAGAAGGTCCGCGGCAGTCTCGCCCACGGTCGTGGCCAGGACCTTGACGATCCAGAAGGAGAGCGTGACCTCTGGGACCTTGTTCAACATCTGCCGGGCTCCAGGGCTGACTGCGCGTTGTCGCAAATCGTTCGCCATGGAGCGAGCCTCACACAACCGACCAGCCACACCTTGGATCGCCACGGAGCCGCCGCAGGCCCGATCAGGTGAATCCCGGTACGTCTCGCCCTAACGGCGTATCACTCACCGGCTCGCGTCACTGAACGTCGAAGGCGAGACGCAAGCGGCGATCGCTTTTGCACCGGTACAACGTCGCGCTCGATGGGAGCGCAGACCGCTGCTGAAACGGCACAACCGGGGTAGGCGGACTTCCGTACCCAACCCACCGCTGAAGGGGCCTCACATGCCGCTGCGCTTCCACAAGTCCATCCGGATCCTTCCGGGCGTGCGCCTGAACATCAACAAGCGCTCGATGTCCATCACCACGGGCGGCAAGCACGAACACCTCACCGTCAACACCAAGGGACAACGCACCGAGTCCGTCGACCTGCCCGGCCCGTTCTCGTGGCGGCGCACTACCACGCGCAAGCATCGCTGACGCTCGCCCCCCACCCGCAGTGGGCAGCGTCCGAGGAGTCCGCGGACCTCCCAAAGGGGCGTGATGTCAGCGAACCTGGAGCGCAGGGCCGGATCTGGTGCTGGTGATCGTGGTGGCCCCGCGCCACCGCGCCCCGTTCTGGTTCGACGGGTCCGTGCACCGGTGGGCTGTGGCCCATCGCATGGCGGGATGGACGGATGCCGGGAGGCGCGTGACGTCCACCGGCACGGGGATTCCCTACGCCCTGCGGCCCCGGCCGGCGCGATCGCCACCGGCAGCCGTACGTGGTGGTGGCGCGGGGCCCTGGTGGGCGCCGCAGCGCCGAGGATATGACGGTCCGTCAACAACGGTCGCCGCTACAGCTTGCGCCAGCGGGCCGAGGCGAAGGAGAAGACGCCGAACAGGATCAAGCCGACCGCCACTACGACCAGCAACCATGGACCCGCCGGGGTCTGCGTGAAGCTGCGCAGGGTGGCGTCCATGCCCTTCGCCTGCTTCGGGTCGAACGTGACGGCTGCTACGAGTACGAACATCCCGGCTGCGGCGAAGATCGCGCCGCGTGCCGCGCCGCCGGCCACGCCGAGCGCGGTGACGACCTCACGGGTGCGCTTGGTCATCCTGGCGGTGTCCAGCTTCTTCAGAAAGCGATGCCGCAGCGCGCTCACCGCGATGCCCACGCCCACCGCCGCGAACAGAAGGCCGGCGACGCCCACCAGGACCTGCCCGCCGGGGAGTTTGAGGGCCGATGCCGTCCAGTCCTGCGATTGGGCGTTACCCGTGGACTGGCCTCCGCTCCCGGACGCATAGGCGGCCACGCCCCAGCACACCGAGGCGTAGAAGACCGCGCGGGCGGCGCTGAGCACCCGACTGCCGGTCTTCTTGCGGCCCCGTTCGCCGAGGACGGCCAGCGAAGCCCGCCACAGTGCCATGCAGGCGAAGCCGACGACCAGGAGCCACAGCATCACCGCCCCGAACGGCTGAGCTGCGACCTGGTGCAAGGCTCCTTGGCGGTCCGCCTGCGCACCGCGGTTGCCCAAGGCGATCTCGATGGCCAGCACGCCGATCAGGACATAGACGATGCCGCGTGCGACGAAGCCGGCACGACCTGCCGACCTCAGTGCTGCTCTCTCATCGGACCGGGCGGCTGGGGAGTTGACGCTCCGGCCGCCACGCCGTGACCGGTGGCCGTGTGTGTGAGACGACGTCACGGTGTGCTCCCTGATCGGTGGATGCGCGGAGCGCCTCCTGCCTCCTCGTCTGCCCGCCCGCGCCGATGCCAAGCGCTCCGTGGGCAGGTGTGCTCCCAGCGACCGTGTGCACGAGCCGACTTGGGGTAGCCGGTGGTCATGGGACGACTCCACGAACTCGACGCTCGCCTGCTCGACCGCGTCGCCACCGCCCGGCTGCCCGGCATAGATCCTCTGCTGCCCCGGCTCGGGAGGGCAGCGGACCACGGTGTGCTGTGGATTGCGGGCGCCGCAGCAATGGGCGTGTCCCGCAACCGCACCGCGCGGCGCGCGGCGCTGCGTGGCGTCGGTTCCCTGGCGCTGGCCTCGGCCGCCGCCAACGTCGTCGCCAAGCAGGTCACCGGCCGCAGCCGCCCGTTGACGAGTAGGGTGCCGCTGGCCCGGCGCCTGCTGCGCGCGCCGATCACCACCTCGTTTCCCTCGGGGCACTCGGCCTCGGCCGCCGCGTTCGCCACCGCCGTCACCCTGGAATCACCCTGGCTGGGCGCCGTCGTGATCCCCCTCGCCGTCGGGGTGGCGACTTCCCGCGTCTACACGGGTGCGCACTACCCCGGTGACGTCCTGGCCGGAGTCGCCCTGGGGACGGTCATCGCGGTGGCGACACTTCGCTGGTGGCCGCTGCGCTTGGACGACGCCGCCGAAACCGCCCGTGCACGGGTGCCCTTGCCCGCGCTGCCCCAGGGCGAGGGACTGATCCTGGTGGTCAACAGCTCGTCCGGGAGTGGCGGGGGCATCGAGGCCGAACTGCGTGACGCGCTCCCCCAGGCCGATGTACGGGTTTGTGATCCCGACCAGGACCTGGTCGCCCTGCTCCAGCAGGCAGCCGCCGACGTCGCGGCAACCCACGGTGTCGGCGCGCTGGGAGTCGCCGGCGGCGACGGCACCGTCAACGCGGCCGCCCTGCTGGCCGCCGAACACCGCCTGCCGCTGGCGGTCTTCCCGGCCGGCACCCTGAACCACTTCGCCTCGGACCTGGGCCTGTTCACCCCGCAGTGCACTGTTGAGGCAGTCCAGCGAGGCCACGGCGGCTCGGTCGACCTGGGCCGGGTCACCAGCAAGGGTCACGCCGGCGGACCTGAGGCAGCAGAACCGGCAACCGCCTACTTCCTCAACACCTTCAGCATCGGCGTCTACCCCGAACTGGTGCGCGCCCGGGAGTCATTGGAAAAGTACCTGGGCAAATGGCCCGCACTCGGCGTGGGCCTGCTTCGAGTCCTGGTCGAGGGCAGACCCACCCAGGCCGTCATCGACGGAAGGAAGCGCAGCCTGTGGCTGCTGTTCGCCGGAAACGGCCGTTTCGATCCACCCGGCTTCGCCCCGAGCTTCCGCCGCAGCCTGGATGACGGAAAGCTCGACATCCGCGCCGTGGACGGCAGCCACCCGTTCGCCCGCACCCGCCTGGTAGCCGCGTTCCTCACCGGCACCCTCGCCCGCTCCCGCGTCTACCAGGCAGCAGCCGTCACCCACCTACGCATCGAGGGCATCCACGACACCGAACACTACGCACGCGACGGCGAGATCAGCCCCGCCGCCGACACCATCATCCTCGACAAAGTCACCCGCGCCCTCACCGTCTACCTACCGGTACCACCCGACGCCTGATCGCCTCGGACGGCTCAGACAGCGATGATGGAGTGGCGCACGGAAAGGACGACAGCGATGAGAGCGGTACCCCGCCCGCAGACCGTCGAGGGCTTGGCCGCTCTTGCTGCGATTGCCGTGATTCTCGTCGCCGCGGTCGCCATCGGTCTGTCCCCGGTCCGCGACCGGCCCCTGGTCGCCATCGGCTTCCTCGCGGTCGCCGTCGCCGCGGGCGGCGTCCTTGGGGCGGTCGTCCACGCTCGCCGGGCACGTACCCGTCGAGTTTCGCAGGAGCACGCAGGGGACGCCGTCGGGGCATGGTTCAGTGCGCCGACCTTGGACGGCTTTCCGGCGGAGGCCCTGGCGCCGCTGCTGCCCGCGAACAACCCGCCCAACCTGAGCCGCCTGCAGACCGCCTGGGTGCTGGCCACCCACGGTCACGACGCAGTCTGGCTCGAGCGACACCTGGGTCTGCCCGGCAACGTGGCCCGGCTGCTGGCCGACACAGCCCACCGGCGCGGCGCGTCCCCGATGTGGTGACCACCGGGCGATGCGGTAGCGCGTCGGACCTCGTTGGTCCCTTCGGGCGGCTCCACGGCCCCGTCGGGGTGCGTCCCGTCGGCCGGGGCTGCCGGGCGGGCTAGTTTCGTGGTGTGGACCGCGTCGTGTCTTTGTCCCAGCTTCTTCGTCGCCCGCTGGTGGGACGCGGCGGGGAGGCGGTGGGCCGTCTGTCCGATGTCATCGTCCGCCTGCGCGGACGCGACTACCCCATGGTCACCGGGCTGGTGGCCCGGGTCGGCAGGGGTGAGGTCTTCCTGCCCGTCGAGCAGGTCGCCGGCTTCGACGGCGCGCAGGTCCAGCTCACCAGCGAGGTCGTGGACCTGCGCCCGTTCGAGCGACGCGAGGGCGAGGTGCTGCTGCGCGCGGACGTACTCGGTCACCGGGTGCTCGACGTTGCCGACGTCGAGCTGGTCCGGGCCCACGACCTCCGGCTGCGCCAGGGCCCGGACGGGTGGGTGGTCGACGGCCTGGACACCCACCCGCACCGTCCGCGCGTGTTCGGCCTCGTCGGTGGTCAGGCCCAGCAGCAGTGGCGTGACTGGAAGTCCTTCGAGCCTCTGATCGGGCACGCCCGCTCGGCGCACGTGCGCGGCCCCTTCGGGCGTCTCGGTCGGCTCAAGGCAGCCGACATCGCCGACCTGCTGGAGGACGCCAACCGCACCGAGTCGCACGAGATCCTGGAGACCGTCCACGCCGACCCCGAGTTGGAGGCGGACGTCTTCGAGGAACTGGAACCCGACTCGCAGACCCGACTGCTGCGCGAGAAGAGCGACCAGGAGATCGCCGAGGTCCTCACGCGCATGCGCGCGGACGACGCCGCCGACGCGATCAACGATCTGCCGCAGGCCCGCCGCCAACCGGTGCTGGACGCACTGCCGGTCGGCCAGCGCACCAAAGTGCTGACCCTGATGGGCTTCAACCCCTCCAGCGCGGGCGGCCTGATGTCCCTGGACATACTCACGGCAGCTCCGTCCTGCACCGTCAGCCAGGCGCTCAGCCTGGTGAGCGAGGCCCGCACCCTGCAACCCGAGGCACTCGTCAGCGTCCATGTGGTCGAGGAGGGGAACCGGCTGATCGGCACCGCGACGGTGGTGGTGCTGCTGCAGGCGGATCCGGGCGCCGCTCTGGAGCAGGTCATGGTCACCGAACCGGTACGGGTCCTCCCGGACTCCGATGTCGAGGACGTCGCCCTGCTGATGACCGACTACAACCTCCTGACCGTGCCTGTGGTCGACGAGGGGGACCGCATCCTGGGCGTCATCACCGTCGACGACATTCTGGAGACCGTCATTCCCGAGGACTGGCGCCGACGCGAACCCGCCCCGCACCCGGCGCACCGCGCCGAGGAGATCGCCCCCAGCGAACGTCCGAACGTCACGGACACCCGGGAATGAGCGCCCCCGGCAAGCCCCCGGAGCACCCCGATCGGCCGGACCGAACCGGACCCGAACACCCAGCCCCGCCCCCGGGCCGCGAGCCGCCGCACACCGCCGAACCCCCGGCACCCACACCCGCACCCGCGCCTGCGCCTGCGCCAAAGCCCACGCCCACGCCCACGGCGGCACCGACACCCCCGCCCCGGCCGGCGTCCACGTCGCGGCCCAGCGCCGTCCTCGACGAGGCGCATCTCGGCGACATCGAGGGCGCGTTCGGGCGTATCCCCCGCGGCCATGCCGAGGAACGCCCCGGCTTCAAGACGCGGCTGCTGACGCTGCTGGCGATCGTCGGTCCGGGCATCATCGTCATGGTCGGCGACAACGACGCCGGCGGAGTGGCCACCTACTCCCAGGCCGGGCAGAACTACGGCTACTCGCTGCTGTGGGTGCTGCTGCTGCTCATCCCGGTCCTGATCGTCAATCAGGAGATGGTGGTCCGCCTCGGCGCGGTCACCGGCGTCGGACACGCCCGACTGATCAACGAGCGGTTCGGGAAGTTCTGGGGCTGGTTCAGCGTCGGCGACCTGTTCATCCTCAACTTCCTGACCATCGTCACCGAGTTCATCGGAATCTCCCTGGCCTCCGAGTACCTAGGCGCATCCAAGTACTGGGTGGTGCCACTCGCGGCCCTCCTGCTGATCGCCGTCACCGCCAGCGGATCCTTCCGCCGCTGGGAACGCGCCATGTTCGCCCTGATCGCGGTCAGCCTGCTGCTCATCCCACTCACCCTGCGCTCCGAGCCCAACTGGGGCCAGGCCGCACGCGACTTCGTGGTCCCCGGCATCCAGGGCGGCATCACCAGCGACGCCGTCCTGCTCATCATCGCCATCGTCGGCACCACCGTCGCGCCCTGGCAACTCTTCTTCCAGCAGTCCAATGTCATCGACAAACGCATCACCCCCCGCTTCATCGCCTACGAGCGCGCGGACACCGTCATCGGCTCCCTCGTCGTCGTCATCGGCGCAGCGGCCCTGGTCATGATCGCCGACTTCGCCGCCCGCGGCACCGCCTACGCGGGCCACTTCACCGACGCCGCCGGCGTCGCCCGCGCGCTGGAGCAGCACAGCCGGGCCCTGGGGGTGATGTTCGCGATCGTGCTGATGGACGCCAGCATCATCGGCGCCGCGGCGGTGACCCTGGCCACCAGCTACGCCTTCGGCGACGTGTTCAACCTGCGCCACTCACTGCACCGGGGCTTCGGCGAAGCCAAGAAGTTCTACGCCTCCTACAGCCTCATGGTGCTGCTGGCCGCGGGGATCGTCCTGATCCCCGGCGCGCCGCTGGGAGTGATCACCGAGGCGGTCCAGGCCCTGGCCGGACTCCTGCTGCCCTCGGCCAGCGTCTTCCTGCTCCTGCTCTGCAACGACCCGGAGGTACTCGGCCCCTGGGTCAACCCGCGCTGGCTCAACCTCCTGGCCACCCTCATCATCACCGTCCTGCTTCTGCTCTCCGGCACCCTGATGACCACCACGCTCTTCCCCACCATCAACGTCAAGGCCCTCACCGCCTGGCTCGCCATCGCCCTCGCGGTCGGCCTGGTCACAGCGGCGATCGGACTGCGGATCGCGCGCAGCCGCTCCGGCACCTCCGTGGCGGCAGCGGTGCCCGCGATGCCCACGCCGGAGAAACTGGCCTGGAGGATGCCCCCACTGGCCCTGCTCAAGCCCGTCGAATGGTCACCCGGACTGCGCCTCGGCATGCTGGCGCTGCGCGGCTACCTGGTGCTGAGCGCCGTTCTGCTGCTGATCAAAGCCGTCCGCCTCGGCGGCGGCTGAGTCCGTCAGGGTGTACGGATCCGATGCCGGGTCACCGGTGGCTTCGACGCGGTCGAGGCCGCGTGCCGGGGTCTCCCACCGGTACACGGCCTCGACACGCGTGCTCGCCAACCGCCCGTCACATGCGCACCCGGACGGTGCTTCTGGCGGTCGGCGGGGTCCCTACCCTCGGGAGATCTGCTCGCCGAGGACGGCGGGAAGCCCGGTCCAGTCGCAGGAGACGAAAGACGCGTGAGCCTTGGCGAGTTGGGCGACCCGCGCTGTTGCGTCGGACTGGCTGGGAGCGGTGTCCGACAGTGCCGGAGTCACGTTCTGCGCGTCGGTCATGACCAGCAGGTAGTGGTTGCTGTCGTACCAGGACGTGTCGATGCCGCCGTCGACGTAGGCGTGCGCGTCTCCGTCGAACACCACGAACCACGGCCGCAACGAGGTATCCGGGTAACGCGTGCGCGGATCGCCGGAAGCCGCGCCGAGAACCGAGGGGAAGATCTGGGCGTTGCCGAGGCTCCCGGAGGCTTGCAGACGGTTCAGGTACTGCGCGTACTCGGTGTCCGTCCACAGGTGGTCGAACGGGTTGTTCATCTCGAAAGTGCCGGGGATCGTCTCAAGGATGACCTTTCCCGCCAGGGACGCGCGCGAGGGCCAGTTGCCCGCCCGCGCGGCAGCGTCCAGCGACGGGTAGCCACCCAGCAGGTCGACCGGACGGTAGACATCGGAGCCCAGGTGCGCCTGGACCAGCGCGTCCATCTCCGCCGGGCCGAGGCCGACCGTGGCGTCAAACCCCGCCTTCATCTCCAGTTTCACCATGATCGGCGGGTGCCCGGGATGGGTGCCGAGCCAGATCCTGATGTCGTCCAGGCAACTGCCCAGGTCCTTGTTGGCTCCGCCCCGGTACAGATCGGCCGCGGTGGAGGCGTCGACGCAGTTGTTCTTGTTCCCCAGCGGGCTCGAGTGGCTCACCTTCCACTCGTGGGTGAACGGGTCCACCCAGGTGTCCAGCTCGATGAGCGACGCACCGGTGTCGAGCGCGTTCGCCAGGAAGGGGAACTGGCTGGTGTCGTCGTAGGTGTTGTGAATACCGACTGACGTGCCCGCCGCGAGCGAGAGCCCGCCGGTGTCGGCGGAAGCCGTAGCGGTCGACAGCGGCAGAACGCAGACGACAGCCGCGAGGGCGACGACCAGTACGCGATAGGAACGGGTCAGGGCAATGCGGAGGAAGGACATGGAGCCTCCGTGACGACAGGCGGCCGGTCCGCCATGTACATGATGCAAGCCTATCCAGGGTTCATGGCCTGCACATGACCGTCAATCAAACACCGTCGGCACAAAGATCCGTCCTCGGTGACACCGCCGCCGACGTGTCCGACTTCCCCACGACCCCGCCCCCGTACGGCCGGTGACGGATTGCGAGTCAGCCGGTAGTGACGGTCGACCCGCCCTGCCGCATGCGCTCCGCGATCCAGATGACCAGACCGACTGCCATGAGGGCTGCGGCCATGACCGTGACGCCGGTCCAGCCCCAGGCGGCGAGAACCGGGCCGGTGGCCGCGGACGAAGCGGCTCCGCCGAGGAAGACGCTCGTCATGTAGACGGAATTGACCCGCGCACGCGCGTCAGGGCGCAGGGCGTAGATGTCCCGCTGGCTGAGCACCTGGTGGCTTTGGACGGCGAAGTCCAGGAGCACGCCGCCCAGAGCAAGGACGACCAGGTTGGCTGCGCCGAGCCCCGCCACCAGCATCGAAACGAGTCCCAGTGCTATGGCTCCCGCGCGCATCACCACGCCGTGGCCCGCATCGCCCAGGCGTCCGGCGACCGGGGCCGCGGCGGCTCCGGCGGCTCCGACGAGGGCGAAGACGGCAACGCCGTTCTGGGTCAGATGGTGACGACTGATGAGTTCGAAGGAGATCGCCGTCCAGTACGTGGTGAAGGCTCCGAACAGGAGCGCCTGGGTGAGCGCCCGGCGCACCAGTACCGGTTCGGTCCGCGCCAGGTGGACGACCGATGTCAGGAGAGCGCCGTAGCGCGCGGTCTGCACGGGCTGTCGAAGCGGCAGCATCTTGGCCAGCGCGACGGCAGTGAGCAGCATGACTCCTGCGGAGATGGCGTAGATGCTGCGCCATCCCCAGGCTGCGGCGGCGAAGCTGGAGATGGAACGGGCCAGCATGATGCCCAGGAGCAGGCCGCTCATCACCTGTCCGACGAGCTTTCCGCGTGCTTCCGGGGGCGCGAGGTGTGCGGCGAGGGGTACCAGGATCTGGGCGACCACCGAGGTCACTCCGATCAGAGCGGACAGCACCAGGAAGATCCAGAAGTCGGGGGCGACGGCGGCCATGGCCAGGGCGCCGGCCGTCAGCAGGAGTGTGCGCGAGGCCAGCCTCCGGTTCTCCAGCAGGTCGCCCAGAGGCAGCAGAAGGGCCAGGCCCAGCGCGTATCCGACCTGAGTCGCGGTCACTACGACCGTCGCCGCGCCCTGACCCACGCCGAACGCGTGGCCGATGGGGCTCAGCAGCGGCTGGGCGTAGTAGAGGTTGGCCACGCTCGCCCCGCAGGCGAAAGCCAGAGTGACCGTGATCCAGCGCAACGAGCGGGAAGACCGGGCCGATCCGCTCTGCCGCTCGGCGACAGTTTTTGATGCGGAGGGTGCGGTGTCTGTTCTCATCGGAGCACTCCGGAGCTAGTTACTGAACGGTGCGTTCTGTTCCAGCATCTGGCGGCGCCGGGGTATTCCCCGGTGCCGCGATCCCCGAGAGCACATGCTCGATGGAGCGCTCAGCGAAGGTCTCGTCCAGCGGCTCGTGGGTGAACAGAAGCCGGTAGTAAACGGGCGCGAAGACCAGGTCCAGCGTCGTCGCCAGGTCCAGATCCGGACGGAGCTCCCCGGCCAGGATGCCGTTGCGGATGATCTCGGCAGCCACCGCGCGGCGCGGCCCGAGCCACTGCTCGCGCAGCGCGCGGCCGACCTCGGGGTCCGACTGCGCATCGGCGGCCAGAGACCGCATCAGCGGTCCGGCCGGCGTGTCCGTGAACAGGCGCACCGCGGCAGTCGCGAGGATCCGCAGTGCCTCGGGCGCCGAGACGCCCTCGGGCAGCGACCAGGAATCGGACGCCCGGAGCATGAAACCCTCCAGGGCGACCGCCCCACGTGAGGGCCACCACTTGTAGACGGTGGCCTTGCCCACCCCGGCGCGGGCGGCGATCGCCTCCATCGTCGCGGCCCGCAGACCGCCTTCGATCATGAGGTCGCCGGCCGCCGCCAGGATCGCCGCGCGCCGCGCCTCACTTCGCGGACGCCCGGAACGGGCGCTCGCGCCCTCGGCCCTCTCCTCGGCGCCGCCCCCTGCCGCTTTCACCGGCACCGCCCCGCCTCGCGCGAACGCGACAACTTACTGAACATAGCGTTCAGACTACTCGCCACACCACCGGATCCTAGAGCTGATCACCGAATGGCACTGTCGATCGCGCCGTCACATCTCAGCCGGAGCTGGGAGCTGATCCGGCGGTGGGGCCTTCCTGTGCCAGGGAGGAGTCCCCTCGACGATCTCGGCCGTCGGATCCCGCAGATCTGGGTCGACTCGCTCGAACAGCGCCTCAATGAGCACTCCGCCCAGCACGAGCAGCGCAGCCCCGATTCGGAAGGCCATGACGTAGCCCGCCGTCACCGCGACCTGCCCGGGCACCCGACGACGGACCTCGTCACCGGCGTAGCGGAGCGCGAGGGCCACCAGGACAGCGAGATCGGCCTCGACCATCGCGGCCAGGACTTCGCGCTCGCCGATCTTCGGCCACCGACCCCTGCTTCGCGCCCTGACCTGCGCCTGTTCGCGCGGCTCAGCCCTGGGAGAGTTCGGCCAGGGCGTCGAGCCGGGTGGGCGTCCAGCCGAGCTCGCGTCGGGCGCGGGCGCCGGTGAGCTGCTGGTCGAGGGCGAACGCCTCGGCGATCGGGCCCATCTGCTTCAGAGCCTCCTCCAGGGACAGCGAGTGGATCCTGCCTGGGCATCCGGCAGCCTGGCTGAGGGCAGCGGTGATGTCTGCCAGCGGGAGGTTCTGTCCGCTGACCCCGGCGTAGCGGGACCCGGCCGGGGCGTTCAGGGCCAGAACGTACAACTCGGCGATGTCCTCGACGTGGACCAGCGCCCAGTGGGCGGAGCCGTCCCCGATGCAGGGGACAGCGCCGGCGGCGCGCCCCGGCTCGACGAAGAAGGACTGCGCCAGTCCACCCGAGCGGCCGTAGACCAGTCCGGGCATCACCACCACCGGGCGCTCTCCGGTGGCGGCCCGTGCGAGCACGCGCTTCTCGTTCTCCAGCCGCCAGGCGGTGATCTGCGGCGGGTTCAGCGGGGCGTCCTCGTCCGCGACCCCGTCGGTGTCGCCGTACACCCACACACCGCCGGTGTGCACATAGGGGCGGCTTCCGGCGCCGTCCTGCATTGCCTCCGCCGCGGCGCCGTCGACGTCCGCGGTGCCCGCCGCGTAGTCCACCCCGAGGTGGATCACCCCGTCCGCCCGGCGGGCGGCCTCGCGGAGGACGTCGGTGTCGGCGAGCGCCCCCGCGACGGGGGTGCCGCCCAGATCCGCGACGGTGCGCGCGGACTGTTCGCTGCGCGCCAGCGCCGTCACCTCGATGCCGTGCCTGACAAGCGCCTGGATGGTGGATCGGCCGATGTAGCCGGAGCCGCCGGTGAGGAAGACCTTCATCGCCTTCACGGTCCTTTCGGATGTCGGATGCGGCGGGGACGGTGCCGCTCCTCCACCCTGCGGCCGCGCTCGTTGAGCGTCCAACACCTCTTCTGTCAGCGGTGATGCCCCCAGGGCATCATTGCTGCGCAGCGGTGATGTCAGCGAACTCGGACAGCAGCGGAGAGTGCCGGTCCGCGCTCCAGGCGAGGCAGACCTCGTTGGGGCCGATGTCGTCGATGGGCACGTGGGCGACGTCGGTGTGGGTGTAGTAGGCCGCCGTCGACAGCGGAAGGACCAGCACGCCCCCCGAGGTCGCGACGTGCTCCAGCTTCTCCTCGACACTGCGGAAAACAGGCCGCGATCCTGCCTCCTCGGCACCGATGCGGTCGGGGAGGTCGCGCCACTCGGGGACCGCGTCGGGGTCCTGCAGCAGGCGCTCGGCGGCGAGGTCCGCGATACCGATGGACTCCTTGCCTGCCAGGCGGTGGTGTGCCGGAATGATGGCGACGCGCGGCTCGCGGAAGAGCGGACGCAGCGTCAAGCCTCGGTGCTCGACAGGGAGGCGCACGAAGCTCACGTCGAGGAGGCCCTCGTGCACGGCCTGAACCTGGGTGTCCCAGGAGGTGCGCACCACCTGCACGTCCAGTTCGGGATGCCTGGCGGTGAACTCCCGCACGGCGCGGGTCACGGTGATCCCGGGCATGAATCCGACGGTGAACGTCGCCGCCCCGTGCGCGGCCTGCAGGACGCGGCGGCCGAGCGCCTGGGCGGAGGCCAGCAGGGGCCGCGCGTCCTCCAGCAGCTGGCGGCCGGCGGCCGTCAGCTCGGTGGACTGCTTGCCCCGGGTGAACAGCCGCACGCCCAGCTCGTGCTCCAGTGCGCGGATCTGCCGGGAGAGCACCGGTTGTGTGATGTGCAGCCGCTCAGCTGCCCGGCCAAAGTGCGACTCCTCGGCCACGGCCACGAAGTAGCGCAGCTTGCGCATATCGACATCCACGACATCTCCCACGGTTCCAACAGCAACCCCTCAGCCTAAGACCGACCGGCAAATGGAGGGCGGCGTCGCGGGCAAGGGGGCACCTCCCGCCCGAAGGGTGGGGGAGGCTCTCGCCCAGACGGCTTCTCCTCAGTCGCCAGGGCTCCGCCATGGCTCCCTCGTCGGCACCGCCTGGACTCGGCCCTCGACCCTCCCCCAACCTTCGGCCGGGGGGACCCCCTTCTTCTTCCACCCTCCATTTGCCGGTCGGTCTAAGCCCTGTCCGGGTCGATCTTCCCGGGCGCCACCGGCGCGGGGCGCCGCCACCCTTGGCGAAGGACATCACTCCTGGGTGGGGTCGGGCAGGCGGCGGAGCCTGCGCAGGTAGGGGTCGGGGGCGGGGCGGGGTTCCAGCCGGAGCCGGGCGTCGACGCAGGTGATGCCGTCCTTTGAGGCGATCACCGGGTTGAGGTCGATATCGGTGAGCTGCGGCAGGTCGGTGGCCAGGACGCTCAGCCGGGCCAACAGGTCCTCCAGTGCGTCCAGGTCGGCGGGCGGCGCACCCCGGTAGCCGAACAGCAGCGGCGATCCGTGCGGGCTGGTGAGCAGCGTGCGGATGTCGACAGTGCTGAGCGGCGCCAGCCGCGCGGCGCGGTCGTCCAGCAGGTCCACGGCGGTACCGCCCATGCCGAACAGCACCAGCGGGCCGAAGACCTGGTCCTGGACCATTCCGGCGAACAGCTCCGTGCCGGGGGTCGCCTGCGGCTGGACCACGACACCGGTGAGGCGCTCGCCGAAGTCGCGGACGAAGCCGCGGTAGGCGTCCCTGACCGCGTCGCGGCCGTGCAGCCCGGTGCGGACCGCGCCCAGGTCGCTCTTGTGGACCTGGCCGGGCCAGTACGCCTTGAGGACCACGCGGTGCTCGTGCCCGGTCAGGGCGAGCCTCCCGGCCGCCTCAACGGCGTCGTGCTCGCCGGTGGCCCAGACGCTGGTGGCCAGCGGGATGCGGTAGCTGTGCAGCAGTTGTGCCGTGACCTCCGGGTCGAGCCAGCCGCCCTCCGGGTGCCGTGACAGGAAGCCGGCCACCATCGCTTCGGCGGCGTCGCGGTCGATCCCCTCGGGCCGGGGTACGGCTGCGGGCACCTCCGCCAGCCAGCGCGCACGGTCGGCGGCGTGGGCCAGGGCACGGGCGGCGGACTGCGGATCGGCGTAGCAGGGCAGCCTGCCTCCGTCGTGGGTTGTCAGGTAGTCGACCGGGGTGCGCTGGTCCAGGCGGACCACTGCGATCGGGCGGGTGCGCCGCGCGGGGGCAGCGAGCAGTTCCTGTACCGGGTCGGTACCCAGCGCGGTCGGAGCCAGACAGAGCAGCACCGCGTCCACCGTGCCGCTCTCGACCAGCAGGTCGACGGCGGCGGCCAGGGCCTGCGCGTCGACGGCTGCGGTGGTGTCGACCGGGTTGGCCGCACTCGAGCCCTGCGGCAGCTCAGCGATCAGGCGCTGCATCAGCGGGGCGGGGAGTTCGGGCAGGACCAGGCCGGCCTCGGCGCACGCGTCGGCCGCCAGCACGCCGATGCCGCCGGCGTTGGAGATCACCGCGACCTTGCCCGAGATGCCCGGCAGCGGCTGGGAGTGCAGCAGAGCGGCCGCCTCCAGCAGTTCACCGATCCCGCTGGTGGCGGTGATCCCGGCTTGGGCGAAGAGCGCCTGCCGGGTCACCGTCGGGGTGGCGGCGGCCGCGGTGTGCGAGGCGGCGCCCCGGCGTCCTGCGGCCGAGCGCCCGGCGTCCACGGTCAGCACCGGCATGGTGCGCGCGACCCTGCGGGCGGTCCGGGCGAAGGCCCGGGGACTGCCGAAGGACTCCAGGTGCAGGATCGCGAGTCGGGTTCGCTGATCGTTCTCCCACCACTGCAGCAGGTCGTTGCCGCTGACGTCGTACTTGTCACCGAGCGACACGAAGCTGGAGACACCGATACCCAGCGCGTTCAGACGCTCCATCAGCGCGATCCCCACCCCGCCGGACTGCACCGCGACCCCGGCGCTGCCGGCTGCGGCGACGACCGCGCCGAACTGCGCGTCCAAACGTACCGCGGGGTCGGTCTGCGCGATGCCCAGGCAGTTGGGGCCGACCAGGCGCATGCTGTGGCGCCGGCAGGCGTCCAGCAGCCGCTCGGACTGGTGCCGGTCGAGACCGGAGGTCAGCACGACAAGGGCGCGCACGCCCAGACGCCCGCAGTCCACAGCCACATCGGGCACCCGATCGGCGGGTACGGCCACGACTGCCAGATCGGGAACGCCGGGCAGCTGCCCGACCGAGGGGTAGCAGGCCAGGCCGGCGACGGTCTCGGCGTGCGGGTTCACGGCCCACACCGGTCCTTCGAAGTGGCCTTGGCGGATCTTCACCAGCACGGTGTGCCCCACGGATCCAGGCCGCGCGGAGACGCCGACCACGGCGATCGAGCGGGGCATCAGCAGGGGGAGCAGGCTGGCGACGTCGGCACTGCGGGCGCGCTCGTCCACCGTTGTCAGGTACTCCTCGGCGCTCTCGTCGAGCCACACCACCACTCGCACCTCCGGACCGGTGTGGTGGCGCTCGACCCGCAACCCCAGGGCGGCGAAGACCTTGAGCATCACCTGGTTCTCGGCCAGGGCGTCGGCCTCGAAGATCAGCAGGCCCGCGTTGCGGGCGGCATGGACCAGATGCTCTATCAGCAGCGTGCCCACACCCTGGTGGTGCCGGTCGTCGGCGACGGCCACGGCGATCTCCGCGACCATCGGGCGCTGGGCATCCACGTCGTACTCGACCACACCCAGCAGTTGCTCCTCCGGAAGCCCGATCGCGCTGAACGCACCGAGTGCCAGGAAGCCCTCGCGGACCGGGGCGCACAGCCGGTCGGCGGAGGCTTCCGGCGCCCGCCTGCTCATGGCGAAGAAGCGCAGCCGCTGGTTGCCCGGCGACATCCGCTTCGCATGCAGGTCCAGGACGGCAAGGTGGTCGCCTGGCCGGAGCGGGCGGATGGTGACGGTGCTTCCGTCTGTGAGCAGTGCTTCCGCCGCTGCGGGCGGCGACGCGGTCGTGGCCATGGTCGAACTCCCTCGTGCCGTGGGTGTCACCCGTACCAGGTGGCGTGCTCCTCACCCTCCGCTCGGGCGCCGCTGGAGCACAGGGCCCAACAGGGCCCTGCGAGTGGGCCGGTAGCCCCCGAATCCGGCCTGTCAGCGGCGGTGACCTCACCACGACGCGCACGGTGAGGCCGCCGACGAGGGAGTGCTCAACGCACTCACTCACCGCGCTGGGAACCCGGGTGGACTGGTCCGACCTGCACGGGCGTCAGCGATGGTGGCGTAGCGGGGGAACCGGTCGGCGAGCCTGGTGGCACGCAGCAGTCGCGCGACAGTGGGATCGGTGTAGACGAGGCGGACCCAACCGCCCTGCTGCTCGAACCGGTTCGTGGCGATGCAGAGTTCGCGCAGGGGACTGACGTCCATGAAGGTGACGTCACTGAGGTCGACCACAACGCGGGCCGCCGGAGTGAACGACGCCCCGCCGTGCAGGGTGCTACGGAAGGAGGGAGCGCTGACGAGGTCGAGCTCGCCCTGCGCTCTCACGGTCCTGGTGGTCTCAACGGGCACAGCGGTGGTGCCGGCCATGGCGTAGGGCTCCTCGGCTTGTCCTGCGTGCGTGTTGTCCTGCGTGCGTGTTGTCCTGCGTGCGTGCGAACGTGAAGACAAAAGCTGCGTCGGGGCCGCACAGAGGCGGCGCACGAGCCGTGCACGTATCGATACGGAGAGTTAGCATGTCGCGCTTTCCATCTGTCCCAAAGGGCCACATGGTGCCGCAGATCGGGCCCTTCGGCCCATCGCTGCCGAGCCGTCGCAGTGGCCAGACTGGCAGCAGGGGCACCGGGAAGCGCACCACGACCGGTCCCGTCCGAATGCCTGGACAGGCGTGCGCCCTGCCAAGGAAGTGGACCCGAAGGGATGGCGCCTCATGGGGCACTGCAGCGTCGAGGACGTGATGACAACCCCGGTCGTCCGGGTCGCCCCCGACACCGGCTTCCAGGAGATCGTGGCACTGCTGGCCGAGTACGACATCACGGCAGTGGCCGTGACAGACCTCCAGGACCGACTCGTCGGCGTGGTCTCCGAGGCCGACCTGCTGCGCAAGCAGGCATCCCAGGAGGATCCCTCCGCCATGCGACCCGCGCCGCGGCCGAGCCGGGACGGGCCCGACCGAGCTCAGGGGGCTACCGCCCGGGAACTGATGAGCAGCCCCGCTGTCTGCACCGGTCCGCGGGCGAGTGTGGTGGCAGCCGCCCGGCTCATGGACAGTCACCGGGTCAAGCGACTCCCCGTGGTGGCTGACGACGGCCGGCTCGTCGGCATGGTCAGCCGCAGCGACCTGCTGCGCGTCTTCCTGCGCGGCGACGAGGCCATCCACCGGGAGGTCGTTGAGGACGTCCTCAACCAGGTGAGCGGGGTGAGTCCCGCCGCAGTGGGCGTCGAGGTCGACCAGGGACGCGTCGTCCTCAGTGGCACGGTCGCACGTGCGGACCTCGTTCCGATCATCGTGCGACTGTGCCTGGCCGTCGACGGCGTGGTCTCGGTCACCGAGCATCTCAGCCGCCGACCCGTACCCGTCCCTACGCTGCCCGAGGCGGACGGTGCCTCCCATGCAAGCTGATCTGGAACAGTCCGTTGACCGACCTGGTGCGGCGCGGGCGGTAAGCCGCCGCAAGGCCCTGCAGATCCTCGGCCTGGGGTCCGGTCTCGTCGCGGTGTCCGGGGCCTCCGGCCTGACCTGGCGAGCCGTTGAGGGTGGGGTGTTCTCGACCGGGACCGGCTCCGCCTACGACGCCTGGGGCCGGTCGAAGCCGGGCGGCCATACGTTGAACCTGGTCAACGCGGCGATTCTGGCCGCGAACGCCCACAACACCCAGCCGTGGCTGTTCACGGTTTCCGATGACCGGATCGAGCTGTTCTCCGACATGTCCCGCACCATCGGGGCGATGGACCCACTGCTGCGCGAGATGCAGATCTCCCTCGGCTGCGCCGTGGAGAATCTGGCACTGGCCGCCGCACCCAACGGCATGACCGCGAAGGTGTCCCTGCTGCCCGTCCCCTACGACGCCACCCACATCGCCACGGTGTCCCTGGCCCCGGCGCCGGCCTCGGGGTCGGCCCTGTTCGATGCCATCGCCGCACGCCACACCAACCGCGGCGGGTACGACACGACCCGCCCGGTGACCGGCCGTCAACTCGACGCCTTGAGCGCCTTGGTCGACGCCCCCGCTACGCAGCTGGTCTGGTTCACCACCAACACCCAGAAACGGGCGTTCAGCGACCTGACCGTTCGCGCGACCCAGGCCATCATCGCCGACCCGCAGCAAGCCGCCGACGACTACCGCTGGTACCGCTCGGACTGGCACGACATCCAGCTGCACAAGGACGGCATCACCATCGATCCCTCCGGCCAGTCCGCTCTGATCCGGGCCCTGTCCAAGCTGCTGCCCACCACCCGCAAACAGGACGACGACGGCTGGCTCAGCGGCACCCGTGACACCCAGCTGCCGACCGCGGCGGCCTTCGGCGCCCTGGTGGTACGTGATCCCCACGATCCCCTCCAGCGGCTTCAGGTCGGACGCATCTGGCAGCGCATGCACCTTGCGGCCACCACCGAAGGGCTGGGGATGCAGCCGCTGTGCCAGATCCCCGAACGCGTCGACCGGGAGACCTCGGCCGGCCTTGCACCGGACGTCACCGAAGCCGTCGCGGCGATGCTGCCCGCCGACTCCCACGCGATCATGACGTTTCGGATCGGGTACCCCACCGCCGCCGCGCTGCTGAGCCCTCGCCGGCCCGCCGGCGATGTGGTTCGCGCATAACCGGGAGGTTCCGTTGAACGAGACATTGCGTCGGACCTGGCCCAGCGTGCTGGTGGCCGTGGTCGCATTGCTCTACATCTGGATCGGCCTCGCGGCGCACGGATGGGACCGGATCCTGGGTCTCGCCGGTGGCCTGGTCGTTCTCGCCGCGCTCATCGCGGCCCGCCGATCCGTGCCGATCGCCATGGTGCTGCTGGCTGTCGGCGCGCTTCCCCTTGCCATCACCACCTGGTGGAGCATCGCCACGCCGGTCCTGGCCGTCCTGGTCCTCCTGCTGGGCTGGTTCGCGATCCGCGACCTCAGCCGACCGCAGCCCGACACCGCCTCCGCCACCACCTTGGAGTCACCGCCATGAACCCCAGCCCGCAGCACGTGATCTTCCGCACGCCCTCCGGGCCGCGATCATGATTGAGGCACAGCAGCTGACCAAGCGCTACGGCACGACGCTGGCCGTGGACGACCTCAGCTTCACCGTCGCGGCCGGGCAGGTCACAGGGTTTCTCGGGCCCAACGGCAGCGGCAAGTCCACGACGATGCGGATGATCGTCGGATTGGACGCACCCTCTGCCGGGCGAATCACCGTCGCGGGCCGCAGCTACAGCAGGCTGCGGTTCCCACTGCACGAGGTCGGCGCACTGTTGGACGCCAACGCGGTCCATCCCGGCCGCAGCGCCCGAAACCACCTGGTCTGGCTCGCCGACTCCAACGGCATCGCGCGACAGCGAGTCGACGTGGTCCTCGCGATGGTCGGCCTGACCGAGGTGGCCCACCGCCGGGCCGGCACCTTCTCCCTGGGCATGGGCCAGCGGCTGGGTATCGCCGTCGCGCTGCTCGGCGACCCGCAGGTGCTGATCTTCGACGAGCCGATCAACGGCCTGGACCCCGAGGGCATCCTGTGGGTACGCCGCCTCCTGCGCTCCCTCGCCGACGAGGGACGGACCGTACTGGTCTCCAGTCACCTGATGTCGGAGATGGCTCTGACCGCAGACCACCTCATCGTCATCGGACGAGGCCGTCTGCTGGCAACCGGACGGGTGGCCGACTTCATCGAACAGACGTCGGGCCACCACGTACGCGCGGCGACACCCGAGGCCTCGACGCTCACCACCCTGCTGCGCGAAAAAGGCGCGACGGTCACAGCGGACGGGACAGAAGGACTGTCGATCAAAGGAATGGAGTGCCGCGACGTGGGGATCCTCGCGGCCGGGGCCGGACTGACCCTCTACGAACTGTCAGCACAACGCGCCTCTCTGGAAGACGCCTACATGGAACTCACACACGAGCACGCCGACTTCCGCGCCACAGCCGACAGTCCGCTGCGGAGCACCCGATGAGCCAGACCCTCGCCCCCCAGCACGTTGCCGCCTCACCGACTCCCACGCTGCCCAAGGTGTTCGCCGCAGCCGCTCGTGCGGAGTGGACCAAGCTGCGCACGGTCCGCTCCAGCATGTGGGCCCTGATCTTCACGACGGTGAGCACGGTCGGTCTCGGCGTCCTCCTCACGTCGCTCGAAGTAAGCCGATGGGACCACCGCACGCCCGCGGAGGCTACCGGCTTCGACCCGTTGCTCTACAGCTTCGCCGGGATCAACCTCGCCCAGCTGTCCATCGGCGTCCTCGGCGTGCTCGTCATGACCTCCGAATACGCCACCGGCACCATCAGACTCACCTTCGGCGCCACCCCGCAGCGGCGCCTGTTGCTGGCCGCGAAGGCCGCGACGTTCAGCTCGGTGGTCGGCGCGGTCAGCCTCATCTCCTGCTTCTCGGCGTTCTTCATCTGCCAAGCCCTCCTCGCGCCCAAGCATGCCGGCGTCTCGATCTCCGACCCGGGCGTCCTGCGGGCCGTGATCGGCGGCGCGGGGCATCTCGTCCTGATCGGCGCCATCGCCGTCGCAGTGGGGGCCGCCCTGCGCCGAACAGCGGGAGCCGTCGCGGTCCTGTTCGCGGTCCTCCTCGTCGTACCGGGCCTGGTGACCCTGCTGCCCTCGCCCTGGAACAACGACATCACCCAGTACCTGCCGAGCTCAGCCGGTGTGGCGATGTCCGCCGTTGTCCGCTTCCCCAACCTACTGACCCCGGCGGCAGGGCTTCTCGTCCTGTGCGGCTACACCGCGGCCATGCTCCTCGTCGCGGCGGTCGCCCTTGTGCGACGTGACGCATGAACAGCCCACTCTCCCTCCGAAGGAACCTGCACCGCTCGCTTCGCCACCGACCCCAGACCCCGAGGAGACCGCGATGAACAGCCGGTCCATTGCCGTAAGAGGCATCGCCGCAGTAGCCGCACTCGCCGCCGCCGGCTACCCACTGCTCTGGCGCAGGCAGTGCCTGACGTGGGGCGCGAGCCGCGAGGAAGCCTGTCGCGAGATGCCCGGCGACGAGTTCCTGCCCAGCGCACCGCTGGTGTCGACACGCGCGATCGGGGTGGACGCACCACCCTCGGCGATCTGGCCCTGGCTGGTGCAGATGGGCCCCGGCCGCGGCGGCGCCTACACCTACGACTGGGTCGAGAACCTCTTCGGCCTGGGTATGCACAGCGCGACCACGATCCTGCCCGAGTTCCAGGACGCGAAAGTCGGCGATGTCACTCCCTTGGGCGCCCACGGTCCGCGCATGCGGGTCGAGGTCCTTGAGCCCGACCGCGCGCTGGTGCTGCGCTCCGAGGACGGCTCGTGGGTCTGGGCGTTCGGCCTCTACCCGCAGAACGGCGGCACCAGGCTCGTCAGCCGCAACCGCATCGCGACCCCTGACCCCTCCGTGGCGTCCAGGATCCTCTCCTGTTACCTCATGGAACCCGGAAGTCTCATCATGGAGCGCAAGATGCTTCTCGGCATCAAGGAGCGCGCCGAGTCCCTGGTGTGACCGTCGTGTGTCCGGGCCCGCGCGGTGGGACGGCGGTGGGGAGCGTTGTCCACAGGTCGGGCGGGAAGGGCCAGGACCAGCCGAGGCGGCCGCCGCACCGGAGCAGTCCCGGTCCGCAGGCGACCGCCGGACGATTCGCTACCGGGCTTGTCCCGCGGGCACGACCAGCAACGGGCAGTGCGTTCGGTGCACCAGACCGCGGCTGGTCGAGCCGAGCACCATGCCGCGAAAGCCGCCGAGCCCGCGCGAGGCGACCACCAGGCAGCGCGCCCTGCGCGAGGCAGTGGCGAGCATCAGGGCCGGGTGACCGGTCAGCACCTCCCACTGCACGTCCGTGTCGGGATACTTCTCCGACCAGCCCGCGAGCGCCTGCGACACATCGAGACGGGCCTCCTCCAGGAAGTCGGGCAGCCCTGCCTCACGCGGTCGGCGGACCTCGACCGCGAGCAGCCCCACGTCGCCGCGGACTGCTTCCTCGAAGGCCATCTCGACGGCGCGCTCCGAGGCGGCGGATCCGTCCACGCCCACCACCACCGGCCCATCGGTCACGTACTCCGCAGCCTGCTGCGGTACCAGGGCGATGGGGCATGGGGTGTGACCGACAAGGGAGAGGCCCTTGCCACCGGCCGCGAAGAGGATGTCGCTCTCGGTCAACCGCCGTACACCGAGTACCAGTTGGGACGCGTGCTCCGCCGCCTCGCGCAGCACGCGGACGGTTCGTCCCTCAGCGAGTTTTGTGGTGACGACCAGCCCGGGGTGACGCTCCACGGCACGAGCGCGGGCCTCCTCGAGCAGCCGCTCGCCCGTTGCGCGGAAGTGCGTGGACCACAGGTGAGCCGGGTGGTCGGGTTCGGTCCGCGGCGACGTGCCAGTGGGCCACTCCTGAGCGTGTATCAGCAGGAGCGTCAGTCCACGCCAGGCGGCTTCGTCCGCGGCCCAGAGCAGCGCGCTGTCGCTCGCCTCGGAGCGCGATACGCCAACACTCACGGGCCCACGACTCTGGGTGCTGTTCATGTGACGGTCCCTCTCCTGTGGGTCTCGCGACGGTCCGTCGCCCTTCCAGCATCAGCCCGACGGGTTGTGGGCGGATAGGGCCGGTCGGCCCTGGTGCGACCAGCCAGAAAGATCCAGACGGCGGCGATCCCGGTCGCAGCAGCCGGCAACCATGCGCTGCCCTCGGCCGACGAGTGCACCTCTCCCTCGCCCGGCTCCAAGGGCCGCGGCGGTACTCCCGCAGCGGCGGGCTACGGCGACTCCCACGGCGCAGTCACCGCCTGCGGGGATCGCGGGCAACCGCGGCGCACAGTCGCCGGTGGTCCCTGCGGCGAGGGCCGGTCGGCCCTGCCCAGGTCGGGGGAAGACAACCATGCTGAATGGTGTGGCACCCGATACAGCTGAGCGTCGGAATCCACGCCGGCGAAGGAGACGTGAAAGAGGCATGAGCATCACCCGCCGCATCGCGGCACTGTTCACGGCCAAGGCCAACAAGGCGCTGGACAACGCCGAGGACCCCCGAGAACTGCTGGACTACTCCTACACCAAGCAGCTGGAGCTGGTGCAGCAGGTCCGCCGCGGGTTGGCCGACGTGGCCACCAGCCGCAAACGCGTCGAACTACAGCTGACCGGACTCCAGCAGTCTGCAGGCAAGCTGCAGCAGCAGGCACAGCAGGCGCTGGCGATCGGACGCGAAGACCTGGCCCGCGAGGCACTGGCCCGCCGTACCGCAGTGCTCGCCCAGAGCACCGACCTGGAAGCACAGGAGTCCTCACTGCAGGCCGAGGAGGCGAAGCTGACGCTCGCCTCACAGCGGCTGCAGGCGAAGGTCGACGCCTTCCGCACCCGCAAGGAGTCGATCAAGGCCACCTACACCGCCGCCGAGGCCGAAGCGCATATCAACGAGGCGGTCTCCGGCATCTCCGAGGAGATGGGCGATGTGGGCGTCGCCATGCAGCGCGCCCAGGACAAGACCGCGCAGCTCCAGGCCCGCGCCGGCGCCCTCGACGAGCTGATGGCCTCCGGGGCCCTGCAGGACGCCACCCTGCCCGTGGCCCACGACGACCTGCAGACCCAGCTCGACGCCATCACCTCCGGCGGCGACGTGGACGCCGAACTCGCCCGGATGCGAGCCGAGCTGGCGCAGGCCCCCACCCCGCCGGCCCTTGCCGAACACCCCTCCGCCGACCCGGCGGCGCAGAAGGAGGCGACCTCGTGATCGCACGAATCCTCGGCGAAGCCCAGTACGAGATCCCGGACCAGCACGTGAAGGAGCTCGACGAGCTGGATGCGGACCTTCAGGAGGCCGTCGAGTCCGGCAGCCAGGCGGCGTTCGCCACCGCACTGCCGGCATTGCTGGCCGCCGTGCGCCGCCTGGGCGCGCGGCTACCCGACACCACCCTTCAACCCTCGGAACTGGTTCTTCCCGACCAGGACATGTCCCTTGCCCAGGTGACAGCGCTACTCTCGGAGAACGTCCCAATCCCGGCGTGGAGGTGAGTGCCATGGGCTCCCGCTTCGCTCCCGACCGGCAGCTGGCGCTTCGGATGCTGACCGTTGTGTTTCTGCTCGGGCTGCTGTACGTGGCCTTCCTCGCCGCGCTGATCGTGCTGCTGAAGTCCGTGGTCCTGGTCGTGGTCATCGCCGCCGGACTGCTGGCCGCCCAGTACTGGTACTCGGATCGGATCGCCCTGTTCGCCATGCGTGCGCACGAGGTGACACCCGAGCAGCAGCCGCACCTCCACGGTGCCGTCGACCGGCTGTGCACCCTCGCGGACATGCCCAAACCACGAATCGCCCTGGCCGAGACCGACCTGCCCAACGCCTTCGCGACCGGACGCAACGCCGACCACGCCGTGCTGTGTGTCACCACCGGCCTGCTGCGCCGTCTCGAGAACGAGGAACTGGAAGGCGTCCTGGCCCATGAGCTTTCCCATGTGGCCCACCGCGACGTCGCGGTCATCACCATCGCCTCCTTCCTCGGCGTCGTCGCCGGGCTCGTCGCCCGCTTCGCCCTCTACTCCGGGCTCGGACGCGGCCGGAGTACCAGCCCTCACATTCTTCTTGTCTTCGCTGCGATCACGACGGTCTCCGCCAGCGTGTACACGCTCAGCTTTGTGCTCATCCGCACCCTGTCCCGCTACCGGGAACTGGCCGCCGACCGCTCCGCGGCCCAACTCACCGGCCGACCTTCCGCCCTGGCCTCCGCCCTGGTCAAGGTCAGCGGAGAGATCGCCCGCATCCCCACCAAGGACCTGCGCACGGCACAGACCTTCAACGCCTTCTTCTTTGTCCCGGCTGTGGGCAAGGAGCGGGGTCTGGCTGACCTCTTCTCCACCCATCCCACCCTGCAGCACCGTCTGGACGCCCTCGCTCGCGTCTCCGTGCAACTGGGAGAACCCCCTGCCTGACCCGGTGCGCGACTGCCTGACCCGGCGCCCGACGACGGGCAGTCCGCGTTGTTCGGGGTGGGCCGGTCGCGGCGGGGTAGGGAGCACGTGACCCGTAGCGGCGGACTTCTGGTGCCTGAGCGGCAGCGGCGACCTGCGGTACAGGTTCCCCTACCGTGCTGTTGATCTCCGTGTCGGCGGAGACGGCCGGCGGTAGTCCCACGGAGGCTCATGTGACCGGCGAGGTACAGGACGATCGCACCGAACCGAGGCTGGACCAGTTGCTGGACGAACTCCAGGCGCGGCTGGACCTGGCCCGGGATGCCCGGGACAGGGTGCGCAGTCTGCTCGAGGCGGTGCTCGCGGTCGGCCGGGATCTGGAGCTGGGCCAGGTCCTGCGGCACATCGTGGAGTCCGCTGTGGTGCTGGTGGACGCCCGTTACGGGGCACTGGGCGTGGTCAGCGAGAGCCAGAGGTTGTCCCAGTTCATCACCGTGGGCATCGACGACGCCGATGTGGCGGCGATCGGCCCGCTGCCGCAGGGCCACGGCATCCTGGGCGAGCTGATCCGCCACCCGGACCCGCTGCGGCTGCCGGAGCTGGCCGCGCATCCCGCCTCCTACGGCTTTCCGCGGAACCACCCGCCGATGCAGTCCTTCCTCGGGGTACCCATCCGCGTGCGCGGCGAGGTCTTCGGCAACCTGTATCTCACCGAGAAGCAAGGCGCCGGCGAGTTCGACGCCGAGGACGAGTCGGTACTGTCCACCCTCGCAGTGGCCGCCGGGGTCGCGATCGACAACGCACGCCTGTACCGCGAGGCGCGCCAGCGCGAGCGCTGGCTGACCGCGAGCGCGGAGATCATCAACGGCCTACTCTCCGGAAGCCCGGAGGCCGAGGTGCTGCATCTGCTGGTCGACCGGGCCCGGGAGGTCGCCGATGCGGATCTTGCCGTGATCGCACTGCCGCTCGGCGCGGCCGGGGAGCTGGTGGTGGAGCTGGCCGTAGGCGAGGGCGCCGACGCGCACCACGGTCTGGTACTGCCCGCAGAGGGCTCGTTCGTCGGTGCCGCGTTGCGCTCCGGGCAGCCGATCATCAGCCCGGACGTCAACAAGGACCCGAGGATCACCGCAGGGCCGCTGCGCTGGGAAGGCATCGGTCCGGCCGTCGCCGTGCGGATGGGCACGGACAAGGGAGGAGTGCGCGGAGTTCTCATGCTTGCCCGGATCGTGGGAGGCGCCGAGTTCACCCCGGAGGACTCCGTTCCGCTGCTGGGCTTCGCCGGGCAGGCCGCACTGGGTCTGGAGCTGTCGGAGCGGCGTAGGGACGCCGAGCAGATCACCTTGTTGGAGGACCGCGACCGGATCGCCCGCGACCTGCACGACCTGGCGATCCAGCGGCTGTTCGCCACCGGGATGACCCTGCAGAGCGCCGAGCGCTTCATCGAGCACCCGGAGGCCGTCGAGCGCGTCCAGCGCGCCGTGGACGACCTCGACGCCACCGTGAAGATCATCAGATCCACCATCTTCGGCCTCCGGGCCCGGGACGCCGGGCCCAGCGGCCACGGCCTGCGAGCACGCGTGGTCGACACGGTCGAGCGAGCCGTGCCCGTCCTCGGCTTCACCCCGGGACTTCGCATGGAGGGCTTGCTGGACACCGAAGTACCCCCCGAACCCCGCGAAAGCCTGCTCGCCGTTCTGAGCGAGGCATTGAGCAACACCGCCCGCCACGCGCGGGCAACCGCCGTCGAGGTCACCGTTTCGGCCTCCCGCACCAATGTCACGCTCAGCGTGGTCGACGACGGGGTGGGCATCCCGGACGGCGTTCCGCGCAGCGGCCTGGCGAACCTGGCGGAGCGCGCGAAGCAATGCGGTGGGACGTTCGCCGTCACGCCCGGGCTTTCGGGCGGCACCCGGCTGGTCTGGCAGGTTCCGCTGAAACGAATCTGAGGGCACCACCAGCACTCCCGGGCGCGTCCCCGCCACCAGCAAGGGCGCGTATCCTGCGCGACGGACCACTTCGGGGGGCTACAGGATGCCGTGCACCGTTTCCGGCTCGACGTCGGCCCTGCGGTCGTCGAAGGAGTAGCTGAGGTTGTCGTGGACGGCTACGACGCCGTCGACGGTGCGGCACAGCCGCAGCACGATCGGGACCGTGCTCCGCCGTTCCACCTTGCCACGCAGGGTCACCACCCCTTCCACCACCTCGACCCGAACGGCGTCAGGGGCGAGGAACAGGGTGCGCTCCAGCACGTCATGCACGATCTCCTCGCGGATCGCGGTGTCGTGGCGCAGGAACACCCGCAGGAGGTCGCTGCGGCTGACGACGCCGACCAGCACGCCGGAATCGTCGACCACCGGCAGCCGCTTGACGTGCTGGCGGTCCATGACGCGGGCGGCCTCGACCACGCTCCAGTCCGGGCGGGCGGTGAACACCATGGTGCTCATCAGACCCTCGGCGGTCTCCGCCTCGGCGCGGGCACGGTCCCTGGGAGGCAGCCGCGGGATGGGGTCGCGGCCCCCGGGCTCCGGTTGTACGGACTCCTTACGCAGCAGGTCTGCCTCGGAGACGATCCCGATCGGGCGGTGTTGCCCGTCGACCACGGGGACAGCGGTCACGTCGTGGCCGGCCAGCAGTTCGGCAACGGTCTTGAACGGGGTGTCACGGCGAACGGTGACGACCTCGTGTGTCATCACGTCCTGAACGGTGCGGTGCTGCATGGTCTCTCACTCCTCGATGCGCGGCACGGTCGCCGCGGTAGCGGTCACATCTCGTACGTGACCCCACATGCGCTGCGCCGTGGGCCGACAAATCGCTACGCGCCGGTACCAGACCCTCGCCTTGACGTGCGCCTCCGCGGCGGGCGGACCGGTGCACAGGTTCACTTTCCGCCCGGCTGCCCGCCGGGAACAGGGCCCATCGGGCCCAGAAACGGGGACCGTCAGTCCCCGTGGCTACGCCGCATGGCGGGTACGACTCCAGTCGCGGGCCGGGCGGCACACAACCCGAGGCCCTTCACGCCGTACTCGGCGGATGACTCGCCCGGGAGCAGGGCCGATCGGCCACGTCCCGAGTCCCTGGTGGCCCAGGACAGGGTCACCGGTCGGCGAGACAGTGAATCGGGTCATCGCCGCACGGATCGGTGCCCCTGCACCCGAGAGCCTCCCGTCTGTCCTGGCCAGGCCGGCAGGTCCACGTCTTCCAACGGAAGCCGCCCGCGCATCGACTCCCCGACGACCTACCTGAAGTCTCCCACCACGGCCCAGAAGGCGAACTCCCATGGCAGCGCCAGAAGCCGCACCGACCCCGCCCTTTCCCACACAGCGACGTTCCCGCCTCGGCGCGGCACGCGCCCGGCACCGCAGTCCGCTGCGGCGACGGAACGACACTCTGCGCACCTGGCTCCGCACCTCGATGGTGCTGGGCCTGCTCACCGCCGCATCCCTGTCCGCCCTCATCGGTCTGCTCTCCTATCAGACTCACCGCGCCACCGCGGTGCGGCACGAAGGCCAGTTGCACAAGGTCCAGGCCCTGGCCCTCACGGACGCCACCCGGTCCCAGGGCAACGCTACCGCCGCCCGGATCCGGTACACCGACCTGGTAGGAGCGGTTCATGAGGCCCGCCTCACCGTTCCCGCAACTACGGCCCAGGGTGATCGCTTCCCCCTGTGGCTGAACGACCGCAATCAAGCGAGCACCCCGCCCGACTCCCTCGCCGACTCGGCGAGCGCCGCCGTCTGTCTGGGCGTCCTCACCCTGATCGGCACGGCCATCGTCATCGTGGCCGCCCAGACCCTCGCTCGCGCCCGCCTGGAACGCACCAACCTGCGGCACTGGGAACGTGAATGGCTCCAGATCGAACCCGCATGGTCGCACCGCAACCAGTCCCCGTAGGCGCACAAGGCGCAGCCCTGCCTGGTGGGCGTCCTGTCGTGCTCTCAGACGCCGGACGACCCCGGGGAAGGCAGATACGCGACGGAAGAAGGCAGGGGGATTGGACCAGCCCTGGCGCCCGTCCTGCGGTCGCACGGCGCGAACAGCACCCACAGCCCCGAGCGCAGCCTGGCCGCGACGGCGTACTCCGGGAGCCCCAGCACCTCGGACGCCTTCGCGCAGGTGCGGTCACCCAGGAGATCCAGTGCAATCTCGACACGGTCGAGCGGCGAAGCGCCGCGCGGGCACCGGTCCCTGGAGACGGCACGGGCGGGGTTGGCATCCCGTCGCGTCCTGCGGGGTGCGGGCAGGTCCTGCGGCTCCGCGAGCAGCTCGGCCAGGGCCGCGGCGATGACCCTCGGTTCGTCAGCCATGAGCGCGGCCAGGGCGTGCATGGTCGTCAGATGACGGTCGCACCAGGCGATGATCGAGCTCCGTCCCGTGAGGAGTCCTTCCTCCCGAGAATCGCCGGACGAGGTGGCGGCAGGCGGCCCGCCGGCCACGATCACCATGTCTGGTGCGACTCCGGGGGCTGGGGCGTATCGCCCCTCGGAACGTGCGGTGCCGGAGGACGGAGGGACTGCGGCCCGTATCGTTTCCTTCATCGTCGATCCCCAGATGCGGTTGCGTCCGGCAGAATGCCGGGCTGTGGCCACGTCGGGGTCCAGGACGCTGGAACACCAGACTAATCCCACCCACGGGCTCGGACCAGAGTCCGTCCCCCGCGCCCACCTTCCGCACGGGGCTTCTGCGATCCGGAACTGGCAGCACTGTCCTGGGACCTGAGCGTCGCCGGGGAACCGGGGCGTCCAGGTGTCATACGTCGTTGCTGACCTGCTCGTTCACAGGGGCAAAGGCCGAAGGTCCCCCGTCCGTCACCGATTGCCGGGCCTACCGGCCCTGTGTGCAGCCCTGTCCGGAGCGCCAGGCTGGGGTGGACCCGTCACTACCGTGACGGCCAGGAAGGCGGATCAGACATGAAGGCACTGACCTATCACGGTCCCGGAAAGCGACGTTGGAGCGACGTACCCGACCCGGTCGTCCTCGACCCCGAGGACGCAGTGGTTCGCGTGGACGCGGTGACCATCTGCGGCACCGACCTGCACATCCTCAAGGGTGATCTCCCTGATGTGACCGAGGGCCGCGTCCTGGGTCACGAGGCCGTCGGCACCGTCGTCGCCACCGGTCCCGCAGTGCGGACCGTGACGGTGGGAGACCGCGTACTCGTCTCCTGCATCTCCGCCTGCGGACGCTGCGCCTACTGCCGCACGGGCACCTACGGCCAGTGCACCGGCGGCGGGGGCTGGATCCTGGGCCACCTCGTCGACGGCACCCAGGCCGAGTTCGTCCGCACCCCCTTCGCCGACAACTCCCTGTACAAGCTCCCCGCAGGCGTCAGCGACGAGACGGCCCTGCTGCTCGCCGACATCCTCCCCACCTCCTACGAGGTCGGGGTCCGCAACGGCCAGGTCGGCCCCGGGGACACTGTGGTGGTCGTCGGCGCGGGACCGATCGGCCTGGCCGCCATCATCACCGCGAGGCTCTACAGCCCTGGAAGGATCATCGCGATCGACCTGTCTTCCAGTCGCCTGGACGCCGCCAAGCAGGCCGGCGCCGATGTGACGCTCACCGCTTCGGAAGCCACAGACGAGGTCGTGCGCGCGATCAGCCCCGACGGACTGGGTGCGCATGTCGCCATCGAGGCCGTCGGCGTCCCCGACTCCTTCGAACTCTGCACCCGCGTGGTGCGCCCCGGCGGGCGGGTCGCCAACGTCGGCGTCCACGGCAAGTCCGCCACCTTGCATCTCGAGGACCTGTGGATCAGGAACGTCACCATCACCACCGGCCTCGTCGACACCAGCAGCACACCCCTGCTGCTCGACCTGCTCGCCTCCGGCCGACTGGACGTCTCCGGCCTGGTCACCCACCGGTTCGCCCTCGACGAGATGCAGGATGCCTATGACCTCTTCAGCGACGCCGGACAGAACGGTGCGCTGAAAGTCGCTCTCTTCCGGACCTGATCCACGCTCGACGACGAGCGCGCCCTTCCGTGAAACGGGATGCCTCGGGCATGACCTGTACAGAGCCCTGCAGGCGTGGGATCTTGACGAATCGCATCCGCGCCACGAAGGGAAAGCAGCATGTCAGACTTGTCCGATCTCACCCCACAGGCCCCCGGCAAGCCGGACAGATGGGCTGCGTTCCGTGGGCTGCCGAAGTGGCAGGTCGTGCTTGTTGTTGTCCCGTTGACACTGATCGCATTCGGCGGCCTGATAGGCGGCGCCTTCGGCGGGCTGGGCATGGCGACCAACCTGAAGCTGGCTCGCACGAATCTTGCCACCGCGCCGAAGGCGCTGGCGATGATGGGTGTCGTGCTGGCGGCGTTGGCCATCTACCTTGTGGTTGCGGCACTGTTGACGACTGCGATCAAGTCGTAGGCGAGCAGGTCTGAAGGCGAACACCAGGTCCGTCAGCGGCGATGAGCAGAAGGGATAAATCTCAAGCCAGAGGGAAACCTCTCATTGCCTTGACTGCGTCTTCCTGACAGACAGGAAGGCGCGCGGCCGTGTGGGGCGGCCCCGGCATGACGCCGTCGGTGATCGCCTTGCTGTCGCCAGTGTCGCCGTCACTTGCGACGCCGGTCGCCTGCGGTGCCGAAGGGGGAGCACGTTGACGTGTCCAGAGGGCGCGGGTGCTCTCACCACTTCGCACGTTCCTTGGTGTTCCTCCACCGCCCGACACCGACTCTCCCGAGCGTCGCTACGGGTGGCCGTCGTCGGCTACGTCGGCGGCCTGCTGCTGTGGCTGGGTCTGGGCCTGCTCCCGTACCTGGCCGTGGCGGTGCCTGCCGTACACAGTCTGCTCGGGAGCATCGCCGCAGGCCACGGTGTGCTGGCGGGAGACGCCGAGCGAGTCCTGAGCGCGGACATGATGGGTCTGGCGGGCGGCCCCGATGTCGTGCTCCAGTATCTGTTCAGCCTGGTCAACCTGGTGATGGGCATGCTGCTGCTGTTACGGCGCTTCGACGACCGCGTAGCCAGGCTCATGGCGTTGGCCCTCCTCGGCACCGCCGCCACGTTCAACGGACCGAGCCACGCCGCCTTCCATGTGATCAGCCCGGGACCGCTGGTGACGGTGATTCACTTCACCTTCCACATCGTCAGCGGCGTCGCCTACCTCTGGGCGGTCGTACTGTTCCCGGACGGAGAACTGCCGCTGCGGGTGCGCTCCGGTGCCCTCCGCAGGGCTGGGATCGCGGCCGTCACCGCCGCGATCACGGTCGTCTGCTGGCGCAGCAGCTTCATCGCACACCCCCCGTTCTTCGTCGTCTTCTTCGGTGTCTTCATCGCCCTCTCCGGCCTGGCCGCCCAGACCGTCCGGCTGCGCCGACCGGCCACACCCGAGCAGTACCAGCAGGCCCGCCTGCTGCGCTCCGCGCTGCTGCCCGCCCTGCTCGCCGCCGGCGCCTGGCTGCTGGTACGCGCCGTTGCCGTCGTCAACGACCTCGTCGGCGGCCACGGCTCGGCAACCGCGCTCGGCTGGGATCAGGGACTCGAGGGCTGGTTCCCCGCAGCGTTCGTGATCGTCCCGGCGGTGCTCTTCGCCGGGATCCTGCGCTACCGGCTCTGGGAACTCGACGTCGTGCTGAACCGCACCCTGGTGTACGGCTCGCTGACGGCGCTGGTCAGCAGTGCGTACGTGGCCGGGGTAGTCCTGGCCGGGCGGACCGTCACCGGAGGGCCGGTCGGAGTGGTGCTGGTCATGGCCGCCGTGGGCCTCGCCGTCGCTCCGCTCCGCACGGGGCTGCAGGCCCTCGCCAACCGTGTCGTCTTCGGCCAGTCCCTGAGCCCGACCGAGGCGATGAGCCGGCTCGCCGCAGGTCTTACCCACCTCGCCCCCGCCGAGGAGCTTCGCGAACTGACCCGGGTCGTCGTCGAAGCCACCCGCGCGATCACCTCGGCCCGGGTCTGGCTGCTGGTCGACGACCGTCTCCTCTCAGTCGCGCAGTGGCCCGACGACGGGGAGGCCGCCGAGCAGCGGCTCCTGGCGACTGGTCAGAGCCGGGAGCAGGGCGCGCTGGCAGCCGTCGAGTCGGCAGCCGGGCATCGGGCCACTCCCCTGCGCCACCAAGGCCGGCTGCTCGGTCTGCTCGACACCGCCGAGCGCAGGGACGTCCCCCTCGGACCGGAGGAGCAGCGGCTGCTCGACGATCTCGCCGGACACGCGGGACTGCTGGTGCACAACGCCCAGCTGACCGCCGAGCTGGCACGCCATGTGGACCGACTCGCCGAACAGGCGGCAGAGCTGCGCCGGTCCCGGCGCAACGTGGTCACCGCCCGGGACGCCGAGCGTCGACAGCTGGAGCGCGACCTGCACGACGGGGCTCAGCAGGACCTGGTCGCTGTGATCATCGCCCTGCGCGCGCTGCGAACCGCCTCCGCTGGCCCGGCCGACCGCGGCGAACTCGTGCGGCAGGTCGACGAGTTGCATGCCCTGGTCCGGTCGACCGGACAGGCTCTGGGCGAGCTGTGCGGGAGCGGCCTGCCGCACGCCCTGCTGGACGGCGGACTGGTCAAGGCCCTGGATGCGGCGGCGACGTCGGCCCGCCGCACCGGCCTGGACGTGACCGTCACCGTCGACTCCCCGGCCTGGGTACCACTCACCCTGGAGACCGCCGTCTACTTCTGCTGCGCCGAGGCACTGCAGAACGCGACCAAGCACGCCCGCGCGACCCGCATCTCGCTCAGCGTCAACACCAGCGCCAGCGACTCCGGGGCCTGGCAGGCCCTTGAGTTCGCGGTGATCGACGACGGAGTCGGCTTCGATCCGCAGGCAGCCATGCACAGCAGCGGGCTGGCCAATATGCAGCACCGGCTGTCCGCGTTCGACGGGGCATTGACCGTGGTCACCCGACCGGGTGCGGGCACCTGCGTGCGTGGCCGGGTGCCGCTCACCCCGTCCGTCCCAGGGCAGGCCGTATCCAGGGAGGTCCTGCGGTGACCCGGCCCGCCTGCCTGCGCGCGGTGGTCGTGGGCGGAGCGCTGGCCGCCGGCGCCCTTGCCGTCGACGCCTTCGCTGTCCTGGTCTGGCGGGTCGCCGCGGGCAGGAACGCCGTGCCACCGCTGTGGGTGCTGCTGCTCGCCACCGTCGCCGTCGCCACCGTGCTCCCTCGGGTCCAGCGACGGGCCGGGCGGTTTGCGAACCGCCTGGTCTACGGCGAACGCGCGGACGGCTACTCGGTGATGAACGAGTTCGTCCGGCGGCTGGCCGACACCATGTCCGTCGACGACGTGATGCCCCGACTCGCCGAGACGGCGGCCCGGCAGGCGCACGGCACCCGCGGCGAGGTGCGGCTGTGGTTGGCCGACGGTCGCGAACAGCGCCAGGTCTGGCCTCCCGACGCCGCCGCCGGAGCCGCCGCCGGAGCCGCTGAGGTGTCCGTGGCCGTACGGCACGGCGGCGCCCCGGTCGGCGAACTCGCCGTCGCGGATGCCGATTCCGGTCTGGGCAGGCCGGGTCTCGACGGGCTGGCGGGACCGGCGGGTCTGGCGCTGTCGACGGTACGGCTGACCGTCGACCTCCGCAGGCGCCTCGCCGAGGTAGCCGAGCAGAGCGCCCAACTCGCGGCGTCGCAGCAGCGCATCCTCGACGCGCGGAGCAGCCAACGGCGTCAGGTGCGCGCCGAGGTCGAAGAGTCCATCAGCCCGCATCTGGCAGCGGCAGCGAAGGCGCTCGCCGCCGTCTCCGTGTCACGACACGGTGCCGGGGAACAGCTGGCGAGCGCTGACGAGGCCGCCCGCGCCGCACTGGAGAACCTGCGACGGCTGTCCCATGGCGTCTTCCCGGCACTGCTCGGCCAGGTCGGTCCGGGCGCGGCCCTGCGGGCCTGGACCGACCAGGAGCAGTTGGCCGTCCGGCTGCGGGACGAGGAGCCGGACGGCGGGATCCTGGACGGGGCCCGCTGCGCTCCCTCCATTGAGGCCTGCCTCTACTTCTGCTGCGTCACCGCCCTCGCCGGATTGCGCGCGACGGCCGCGACCGCGGAGTCGCTGGCCTTCACGCTCACCGGGCACGAGGTCGGATTCGAGCTGACCTGGTCCGGCTACGGCGCAGGCGGCGCGCTGCCGCAGGGCGCGGCGCTCGACCTCCGGGACCGGCTGGAGGCCCTGGACGGCAGTCTCAGCCTGCCGGTGGGCGAGGCACGGGCGACCGGTCGGCTGCCGCTGCGGCGGGACGCGCCGGAGGGAGCGGATGCCGTGGAACCGAAGGCCGGGGGAACAGTGACCGAGCGAACAGTGACCGAGCGAACAGTGACCGAGGGACCAGGGATCGAGGGAACAGGGACAGCATGACCATCCGCGTCGTCCTCGCCGAGGACCACTATCTCCTGCGTGCAGGCATCGTCCAGCTGCTGCGAACCGAGCCGGACCTGGAGCTGGTCGAGGTCTGCTCGGACCTGCCGGAGCTGCTCGCTGCCTGCGACCGGCACCGGCCCGACGCCGTGCTCACCGACATCCGGATGCCCCCCAGCCAGAACGACGAGGGCATCCGAGCCGCCGAGTACTGCCGCAGGCACCTGCCCGCCACCGGAGTCGTCCTGCTCAGCCAGTACGTCGAGCCGGCCTATGTGCGCCTGCTGCTGTCCCAGGGCGGGGAGGGCCGGGGCTATCTGCTGAAGGAGCGGGTCGGCGAGATCGACCAGCTCGCCGATGCACTGCGCAGCGTGGCGACGGGCGGTTCCGCGATCGACCCCAAGGTGGTGGAGGCGCTGGTCCGACGTCGCAGCGGGGTCGGCGGCGGCGACCTGTCCGTGCTCACCGCCCGCGAGCGCGAGGTGCTGGCGGTGATGGCTCAGGGGCGTACCAACGCCGGGGTCGCGTCCGCACTCGTGCTGAGCCAGAAGGCCGTGGAGAAACACATCAACTCCATCTTCTCCAAGCTCGGGCTGACGGGCACCCAGGACGGGCATCCCCGGGTGCGCGCGGTGCTGCGCTACCTCGCCGAGGACAGCGCCTGAGTGTTCGCGGGCATTGCGAAAGCCCCGGCCAGGAACGGCCGGGGCCCCGCTCAGGGGAACGGACTGCGCCGGGACTGGGCAGCCGTCCCCGCAGGTGGCTCAGATGTTGGCGCAGAGCAGCGGGCGGAAGCCCGGCGCGGGGCTGCCGTTCGCCAGGATGGTGTTGCTGTCGCCCTGGTGGACGTTGAGGTACCAGCCGCCGACCGGGGGCGCCGCCGTGACGCCGGTGATGGTCCTGGTCTGGTCGACGATGTTCCCCTGGGCATCCGCCTGAAGGTCCGTCAGCATGTACTTCACCCCGCCCTGCACCTGGCAGCTGCCCAGGTGGATGTGGGCCGCGTGGGCGCCGGGGGTCAGGCCGGTGGCGTTGACGGTGACCTTCAGGGTCCGCGCCGCGGCGTCGTAGGCGATCGCCGCCCGGCCGCTGAGCCTGCCGGCGTCGGCGCCGTTCGGGGCGACGTCCACCGCGGAGAGGGTGAACTCGTCTCCTCCGGGGCGGGAGGGCAGTTCGGCGGTACGCGCGATCGGTTCGGCGGCCATCGGATCGCCGTTGGCGCCCCCGCCGACGGTGCCGAGGTGGACGAGAAGGCGGCTGCCGCTCGGCAGGCTGCCGGTGAAGGAGGCGGCGGTGAGGGTGGCGTCGGCCTGGCCGGTGGCGTCGGCGCTCAGCACGCCGAAGCCGACGACGGTGGCCGTCCCGTGGCCGGGTACCTCGATGTCGATCTGGTGCGGAGAGCCGGGGGTCAGCCCGTACAGGTGCAGCTGGGCCCGCAACTGCCCCTGGGAGTCGTGGCTGAAGGCCACGCTGCCGGCGGGCATGGGATGCAGGGTGAGGTGCCGGACCGAGGTGGTGCGCTGCGGGGTGGCGAGCATGCCGTCCGTGTTTCCGGCCGCGTCCGTGTAGAACCCGACCAGGGCACCGGCGTCGTTGACGCCGTTGACCGTGGTCGCACCGACACCGTTGGGGTCGTCGACCGTGCCGAAGCCGTGCCCGGAGGTCCAGGTGAAGCCGTGCGTCTTGGCTGCGTTGCCGCTGCCGACCTGGTAGACGCCCACCACCTCGTCGCTGTCGTTGACGCCCAGCGCCTGCGTCATCGACGCGCCGGGGAAGGCCAGGGTGGTCAGCCGCCCGTGCCGCAGCAGGTAGCCGTCGACGGTCCCGCCCGCGCCGGTGAAGAAGCCGGCGATGTCGGCGTGGTTGTTGATCGCGGCGGCCGTGACGCTGGTCGCTCCGGTGACAGCGACCTGGTGGAAGCTGTGATCTTCGATGTCGTACGTGTAGCCGTGGTTGTTGCCTGCGGCGTCGGTGTAGAAGCCGACGGCCGTGCCGTCGTTGTTCACGCCCAGGAGCTGGTTGACCGGCGGCGCGGCATTGTCCGCTGTCGGGAAGGCCACGTTGTGGAAGCGCCCGCCGACGGCGTAGAAACCGGTGTTGTCGTTCGTCTGGTTCGCGTTGTTCATGGCCGACCAGAAGCCGACCGTCACGCCGTGGTCGTTGAGGCCGGTGACCTGGGTCTGCACCGAGCCGGTGACGTTCTCGCCGCGGAAGGTCCGGCCGTCGCGCTGCAGTTGGTACCCCTGGTTGGGGTGGCCCTGCGCGCCGGAGCCGAAGTATCCGGCGATCACGCCGCGGGCGTTGATGCCCAGCAGCTGGTTGAACGTGGTGTCGGCCGGGTCGTTCAGGGTGCTGAACGCGTATCCGGTGGGCTGGGTGAAGTCCGTGGCCTCGGCCGACTGGGCCTGCTGGGCCTGCTGGGCCACGGCGCTCCTCGCGGCGGTCCTGGCCGTCGGGTGGCCGTGACCGGCGACCGCGTTGGCACCCGCCCCCGCGCCTACGACTGCCAGCACGGTCATCGCACCAACAAGTGTCTTCTTCATGACTGGAGTTGTCCCCCTGCTTCGCCCGTCGTCTCCTCCGGCATTTCTGGAGGAGTCCCCCGACGGGATCGGCCTGCGCCGACGTACCCAGTCTCGGAGATCCGGCACCGCAGCGACGAGGACGCCTGCACCCCTGTCCGGACAGGGGTGCAGGCACCCCCACGGGACCCCGATTCACCGACTCAGCCAGAGCCCGACACCGACACCGACCGTGGTCCGGCGGCCCGCCGGTCGCGACTCTTAGGACAGACAGCCGACGTGTGCGAGGGCCTGCTTGAGGAGCGCTCCCTGCCCGCCGGGCATTTCCTGCTGGACCAGGGGCGACGAGGCCTCCTGCGGGGTGAACCAGACCAGGTCGAGAGCATCCTGCCGGGGCTGGCAGTCACCGGTGACCGGAACGACGTAAGCGAGGGACACGGCGTGCTGGCGGGGGTCGTGGTACGGCGTGATCCCGTGTGTCGGGAAGTACTCGGCGACGGTGAAGGGTTGCAGCGAAGTCGGGATCCGGGGCAGGGCCACCGGGCCTAGGTCCTTCTCCAGGTGGCGCAGGAGGGCGTCGCGGATCCGCTCGTGGTGCAGTACCCGTCCGGAGACGAGGGTGCGGCTGACCGTCCCGTCCGGCCCGATGCGTAGCAGGAGTCCGACATGGGTGACTTCCCCGCTGTCGTCGACCCGCACGGGTACGGCTTCGACATAGAGGATCGGCATCCGTGCGCGTGCCAGCCCCAGCTCGTCGGGAGTGAGCCATCCGGGCGAGGTTTCGGTCATGTCAGACATTGGGTGATCGTACTGTCTAAACGTTCCGGTTCGCGCGAGCCGCTCGGCCACCGCCGGCAGTGGAGACACCAACCGACGACGCGACTTCCGCAAGGACGAGAGCCACCTGAGAGACCCCTAAGAGGACGCATACCCGAGTCATATACAAAGGGCGCAACCTGGCCGTCCGGCCTCGGCGTCCCCGTAAATGCGGACGAATGCAGGCGTAGTGAAAGGGAGAACATGGTGCAGCGCAGTCTCCGCCCGGAGCTTGGAGCCGGCTCGTGGCACCGCTGGGTACTCGCGGGGTGGGCGTTCCTGTGGTTCCTGGTGGACGTGCCCGGGGGCGGATACTCGTGGCACTACTTCGCCCACGGCAGCGCCCTGCTCTTCAGCGGCTCCGGAGCGTCACCACCCGGCGGAATGCACCTGTACGCGAACTACCCCGGGCTGCAGATCGGCCCGGTGGCCTTCGCCTGTGCCCAGGTACTGCGAGCCATCGGAACCGGCAGCGGGCTCTTCGCCGGCCAGGTGTTCATGATGGCTGTCGGCCTGCTGGTCCTGCACATCCTGGAGCGGTCCGCGCTCCTCGCGAGGCCGAGCCTGCTGCGCCGTCCCGCGTCGCTGAGGTTCACCACCATCACCGCTGGCGGCACGTTCCTGATCCTGTGGGCCTCGCTGTCCGTGCACTACGGCCACCTCGACGACGTGCTGGCCCTGCTCTTCGCCGCACTGGCGGTCCGCGCCCTGGTGGCGGACACTCCCGCGCTCGCGGGACTGTGCCTCGGCCTGGCGGTGGACTCCAAGCCGTGGGCGCTCGTGTTCCTGCCGCTGGTGCTGGCCGTGGCCCGCTCCCGGCGACGCCATGCGCTGATCTATGCGGTCGCCACGATAGCTCTCGCCTGGCTGCCCTTCGTGATCGCGGACCCGGGCACCCTCAGCGCTGCTCAGTACGCCATCGTCAATGACCCCTCCTCCGCGCTGCGGGCGCTCGGGGTGTCCACTGCCGGCACACCGTCCTGGGACCGAATCGCGCAGCTCGCCCTGGGCTGCACGCTGGGGGTGCTCGCGATCCGCAGACACCGCTGGCCGGCAGTGCTGCTGCTGGGGATCGGCGCCCGGCTCGTCCTGGATCCCGGCGTCTACGACTACTACACGGCCGGGATCCTGCTGGGGACACTGTGCTGGGAACTCATAGGGCTGCGCCATCCCGTCCCGGCCTGGTCCCTGGTGTCCTTCACGGCCCTCTACCTGGCACCGAGGATGACCGACAACGCGCCGCTGCTGGGCGACCTTCGCCTGTGGCTGGTGCTGCTGCTGACCGCCGCCGTGCTGCTGATACCGCAGAGCTGGTGCGCGGAGCCGGAGCTGCTCGCGTCCGAACCCGTCCAGCCCCCGGATCCCTCAGTGGCAGACGGATCCGTCCACCGCCTGCCGACACGGCTCAGGGAGATGTCCGTCGGATCGGCGAAGTAGGCACTACCCGGAGACGACTGTGCCGAAGTTGTCGAGAGCGGACGCTGCAGCTACAGTCCGCGCGTGACCAGCCATCAGAAGGACTCCCACTGCTCCTCCTGCGGCGCGGCGTTCCCGCCCGACTCCGACTGGCCGCGCACCTGCGTCGTCTGCGGTGCCACCGCCTACCGCAATCCGCTGCCGGTGGCGATCGCCCTGCTCCCTGTGCGCGAGAGCACCGGCACCGGCCTCCTGGTGATCCGCCGCTCGATCCAGCCGAGACGCGGCCTGATCGCCCTACCCGGCGGGTTCATCGACTACGGCGAGACCTGGCAGCAGGCCGTCGTCCGGGAACTCGCCGAGGAGACCGGCATCACGGCGGCCCCCGGCGAGGTCCGGCTCGCCGACGCCCTCACCGATACCGAGGGCGGCTACCTGCTGCTCTTCGGGTTGCTTCCCGAATACGCCGCCGAGGACCTGCCGCCGTATGTCCCGACCGACGAGACCGACGCCCGCGAGGTCCTCACCACCCCCGCCGAACTGGCCTTCCCCCTGCACACCGAGGCAGCCCGGCGCTGGTTCTCCGGCGAATACTCCGCGGTCTCCAATCCGTCGCGTCAGTGATGGCTGCGGTAGTAGTCACGCCAGATCAGCCGGTGGACGCGGGTCCAGCGCGGGATCGAGCGCACCCCGGGGATGAAGGGAACCAGCACCAGCCCCAGGCTGAGCAGCGCCATCGTGCCCCAGACCAGGGCGTCGGCGTTGTGTGAGCTCTTGAACGGGTCGATCTGGTACCAGAAGGTGTACAGCCACAGCCAGGCCTGGCCCGGGTAGTTGCCGGTCTCGTTCATCATGCCCCACTGGCTGCCGGTGAGGTGCTGGGCGTCGGCCAGGCCGGGCAGGTAGGAGCCGTCGGCCAGGAACAGCAGCGGGTGGGTGTAGTCGGACTGGTAGAAGCCGCCCTCGGCCAGGAGCTGGCCGTCGAGTGAGCCGCTTCGGGCAAGGTCGAGCAGTGCGGTACTGATGGTGGGGACGGGGCCGTAGTCGCCCGGGGCGACCTTGGCCGGGTCGCCGTCGGGTGCCTTGCCCAGGGCGTCGGTGTAGGCACTGGTCCAGGACTGCTGCTTCGCGGCGGGCGCGGCGTTCCAGGTGGACAGGGCAGCGGTGACCGAGGCCGGCTCGGGGGAGCTGGACAGCGGGCGCAGCACGAAGTCCCGAGCGGTGTCGACCGGGATACGGACGCCGGCGGCGTTCTGCAGGCCGAGCGGGCCGAGTTTCTGTCCGGCGCCCGGTGTGTGGTTGTAGGGGGCGCCGTACTGGGCGCTGGTGCTCGTGCCGCCCAGCTCGGTGACCGCGGTGGCGGTGAAGTCGGCCGGGTCGGCCCGGGACCAGGAGGCCACGGTGACCGGGCGGTCGTCGGGCGAGGAGAACACGGCGGCGAGCCCGACGGTCAGCAGCGCCACGACGACCAGGGCGATCGTGACCTCCTTGACCAGGTCGTAGGGCCGGGTGGGGAAGGAGGAGGACTCCGGCGTGGTGTCAGCCGTGCGCCACTTCATGACTGCTCCTCCTCGACTGCCGGCGCGGATGCCTGCGCCTGCGCCTGGGCTTGCGGGGCGGTGGCGTCGATGGGCGGGACGATGCCGCGACGACGGACCAGCAGCAGGTGCCACACCGTCAGCAGGCCCAGTACCAGGGGCAGGACCACGATGTGCCACATCAGCATCTGGCCGAAGTTGAGGACGTTGAAGTACGCGCCGATACCGACGGAGTTCAGGCCGTCCTTGGCCTGGGTGGAGATCCACTGGGAGTCGAAGTTCTGCTGCACCAGGTAGCCGGTGAAGGCGGTGCCGACGGAGGAGAGGAACGCGACCGCGCCGGTGATCCAGGTCATCGCGCGCCGTCCGCGCCAGGCGGCCATGAAGAACTTGCCCCACAGGTGCACCACCATGAAGAACATGAACAGCTCCACACTCCACAGGTGCAGGCTGTTGACGTACTTCCCGGTGGCCGAGACGTGCCACCAGCCGGGCCCCTCCAGGGCGAGCAGCCCGCCGGTGGCAAGCACCACCAGCAGCGAGGCCAGCGTGAGGACGCCGAAGATGTAGATCCACGAGGCCATGTAGGAGGGCTGGGTGTCGGGGAGCAGCTTCTCCGGCGGCAACGCGCGTACCGCGCGGCGTCTGACCGCACCGGTCCAGCCGCCGGCCCGCGCGCCGGTGTCACTCATCTCTGTCGTGTCCCTTCGGGAACGGCAGCAGCAGGGCCGCCACGAAAACCAGCACCATCAGGCCGATGACCACCAGATTGGCCACCGAGAGTTGGATCACTCCCCAGTGCACGTAGGCGCCCGGGTGATTGAGATCGATCGGGGCGGCCAGCAGCCGCCCCGATCCCGCCGCAGTTGCAGCCATGTCCTTGGTTCCTCCGAATCGTCAGTCGAGTCCGCCGAGTGTCGGCGGCGGATGGATCAAGTCTGGTGTCCTTGAGGTCGCCGCCGAGGGTCACCACGCCGTCGGCCGCGGTGGGTACGACGGTTCCCTCGGCTCAGGAGCGAGAGTTCGCTGTGGGCGTGCGGGTGTCGTCCGTGTGCCAGCGCAGGCTGTCGAGCAGGTCGACGACGCCTTCGACCGCGCGCACGCGCTCGGCCAGCGCCTCGGCCTGGCTGCGCAGAGCCGCGGTGGCGTTCAGTACGACGTGGCCGTCCTTGCAGTCCACGATCAGCGTGGACCGGTCGACACCTGCGGTGTGCGCCACGGCGAGGTAGAGGACCTCGGAGCGGATGTCGTCGTCCTCGCGGTGCAGGGCGACGAGCAGATCGCACAGACACACCATGCCGGTCAGGTGCTGCTGTTCGTCGACGACGGGCAGGTGGTGGACGCGGTGCCGCACCGCCACCAGTGCCGCCTCGGCGGCACCGGTCGTCGTGGTGACCGTCAGGGGCGGGCTGGTCATCAGCTCGCGGGCGTTGACCGCGGGAGCGCGTCGGCGCAGGGCGCGGATCTGCCGGGACTCGACCAGCGACGCGTGCGATGGCAGCGCCGACACTGCGAGCTTGGCGAGCAGGTCCGAGGAACAGACCGTGCCCAGCACCCGGCGCTCGGGGTCGACGACGGGCAGCATGTCGTGGTGGTGCTCGCGCAGGGCGGCGACCACCGCGGCGAAGCCGGTCCTGGGGTCGACCGCGATCACCTCACGGGTCATCAGATCGCCCACCAGGGTGCGGCGCGGCAGCCCGCCCGCGGCCGACGGATCGGGCTCCGGGAGCGACACGACGGGTCGGGTCAGGTCCGCGGTGCTGCCGTGCGCTGTAGCGCGCATGGTGTCCTCCTTCTCCGACGGTGGGTACCGGTTTCGGCAGTGCTTACTGTGCTCCCTCGCCGGGCCCGGCGCGTTGGGCCGAAGGTCCCCTCAGTGGCGCTGACCGGACGCACCGGCCAGGCGCACGAAAGGGCAACCGGCCCTACCCCCCGACCCGGATGGCCCTGTTGCCGGTGCGCGACCGTGACGTGGACGCAGGGACGCCCCGCTGTACCCCGCTCGGCTGGTCCCTCGGGACATTCGGCCCATCCCCTTGCGGTGCCGCGCGACTGACGATGTGAGAGGCACTACGCCAATCCTCCGGAGGAGGCCGCGATGAGCACCGACGCAGTCCACCACGTCCTGGACGCTGCTTCCCTGGAGCAGCTGGTCTCGGCCGCGGTGGCAGCACCGTCCATCCACAACACCCAGCCCTGGCGGTACCGGTTGCGCCGCGAGACCGCCACCTTGGAGGTCCGGGCCGCGCCCGAGCGCGCACTGCGCGAGACCGACCCGACCGGGCGTGCCCTGCTGGTCTCCGTCGGCGCCGCCGTGTTCAACCTGAAGGTCGCAGCCCGGCACCTGGGCTGGGAGCCGGCGGTGCGTCTGCTGCCCGACCCGGCCGAGCCCCAACTGCTCGCCGCCGTCAGGCTGGGCGGAACCCCGCCCACCGGATCCGCCTCATGCCCGGACCTCTTCGACGCCATCTGGCGCCGTCACAGCAGCCGGATGCCCTTCAGCCCGCGCCCGGTTTCTGCCCGCATCGTCGCGGAGCTCGTCGAAGCCGCCCACACCGAGGGCACCCTGCTCCGGCCGACCGGCCCAGCCGAGACCCGCCGGGTGCTGCTCCTGACCGCGGAGGCCGAACACCGCAACGCCGCTGCCCCGCTGCGTCGTGAGGAGAGCCGCGCATGGATCCGCCGTCCCGAGGACGGCCCCTACGGGATCCCTTCCACGGCCCTCGGCCCCCAGGACGCCTTCGAGCGGATCCCGGTCCGCGACTTCACGGGTGCACGGTCCGCCGGCGACCTGCCCTCGGCCCCTTTCGAGGCGCACCCGCTCATCCTGGTCCTGGCCACCGCCCACGACCGCCGAACCGACTGGCTGCGCACCGGTCAGGCCCTGCAGCACGTCCTGCTGCTGGCGACCGCCCATCACCTGCGCAGTTCGCTGCTCCACCAGGTCCTGGAGTGGCCCGACCTGCGCTCGGCCGCAGGCGACCCGCGCCACGGGCAGAGCCACCTGCAGATGGTCATCCGGCTCGGCTACGGCCCCGAAGGGCCGGCCAGCCCCCGCCAGCGGGCCGCGGCGGCCATGGAGGGTGCGTGACGCGCGACCGGGGCACCGTTTCGTCCTCGGCCGCCGCAATCAGGCGGGCCGCACGGCCCTGAACGCAGGACCGTACGGCCCCTGCGTTCACCACCCGGGCGTGGGGGGGGGGGGGGGGGGGGGGGGGGGGGGCCCGCGGGGGGGGGGCGCGCCCCCCCCCCCACCAGGAGCGCAAGAAAAAAATGAGGGGGAAGGCCACGCGCCAGCGGAAAAAC